>LJUQ01000036.1 GCA_001304505.1 Bacteroides sp. SM23_62_1 | reverse complement strand
GAACGTCTCTTCGGGATACCCCCGAAAATCGGTTCGCAAATGTATAAATATTTTATTTATAACACAAAAAATAAGTCCTTATTTTTTAGGCTCTTTTAAGTTTGCTTTTACGCTTCATAATTTGTCTCCGGAGGGCTTCTACGGCAAGATCAGTCGATTCTTCAAATGTCCGGGTCTTTCGCTTGGCAAATAATTCAGCACCAGGTATATTAAGCCTTATCTCTGTTACTTTATTCTCAGCATCCTGTGAACGGCTGAGCCGGAGAAAGACTTCAGCTCCGATAATATCATCATAAAACAAGTTTAATTTCTCCAGCTTACCCCTGATGAAGGTTAATAATTTAATGTCGGCGTCAAAACGGATTGAATGAATCTTTATGTCCATAGTTCTTCCTCCATATTTATTTAAGCCCGGGGATGGGCCTGTTTATATATTGTCTTTAACTTCTCAAAAGATGTATGGGTGTATACCTGTGTTGCCGATAGATTTGAATGCCCTAATATTTCCTTGATCGCATTCAGGTCAGCACCCCTGTTTAACATATGTGTCGCAAAAGTATGTCTGAGAATATGCGGACTGCGTTTTTCCATCGTGGTGACAAAATGAAGATATTTATTCACGACACGGTAAACGAACTTTTCATATAAAGGCTGACCCTTGTCAGTGATAAAAAAATAATCATGCCCCGGATGAGGAAAAGTTTTTTCCTTTAATGCTAAATAATCTCTGAATATCTGAACATACGCAGGATTAAATGGTATAATCCGTTCTTTATTTCGTTTACCCAGTACCTTGATGGATTGATCGGCAAGCTGTATGGAATGATGCCTCAGATTGATGAGCTCAGATAGGCGCATCCCCGTGATGTACAAAACATCTATCAAAAGCCGGTTCCTGACCCCTTTGAAGTCCTCACCAAAATCCACATTGTCAAGCAGTCTGTCCATTTTTTCCTCTTCCACAAAACCGGGAAGCCTTTTGCCGGATTTTGGGGGAAAGACCTTATCCATCGGGTTACTCGTTATGACCTGCTGTCTCATCAAATATTTATAATAGGAATTCAATGATGTTATTTTTCTCTTTACCGATCTTGGCGAAATATTATTTTCAAGCAGGTTGACAATCCATGTCCGTATATCTTTATAACCCGCAGTTGTCCCATCTGTTTGTTGTTTCAAGCTGCTTAAAAAAGTCATGAACTGGTTCAGATCATTTTCATATGAACGAACGGTATGGGATGAATATCTCTTCTCAAACCTGAGCCAGTCCAAAAATGATTCCTTATAGCTCATAAAATCTCCTAGAGTCTAAAATGAGTATTGCCTTTTGCTTGAATAAGATTAAACAGGAAATATATTCCTTCTTCGCCGTTATAATCTTCCTGAACGAAGGTAGAATGTTCATTATTATTATTTTCGCTCAAACAGAACAACGGATTAATAACAGTTTTATCAATGAAGAAAATAAAGTGAGATTAATCCCGGGACACTGGGAGGGATTGTAATTATTGATCTTTTTCCTGAAGCTTCTGAATGTATATTGCACGTTTTACGACCTGCCTTCTTTTAATTGATGGTTTTGTAAATGCCTGCCTGTCTCTTAATTCCTTAACAATACCTGTCTTCTCAAATTTTCTTTTAAACTTTTTTAGAGCGCGCTCAATATTTTCACCTTCCTTAACTGGGACAATAATCATAACTTCTCCTTTCTTTTAATTAAAATTGAGCCGCAAAAATAAGAATTCATTCAGAATATTTCAATACCCTTCAGGAAAAAATGTATGATTACTCCTTCCATATTTGTATCCACTCAAATTCCTTAACTTTCATTGAGGAATCCGAATATATAAGTCCTGCAAAACCGGGAAAAACTAAAATTTTAAATGAGCTAATACCTGAAATGGGCTAAAACCTGAAATGAGCTAAAATCTGGATTGAGCTAAAATCTGGAATTTATTAATCTCCTCTCACTCATAACTCACACTTCAGTTTTAGGCATTTTAAATTCTAAACTTCAGGCATTCTAAATTCTAAATTTTAGATACTTATCCATCATTCTAATCCTACTTCTGCATTACAAATTACAAAATTTCAGACGAATAAAAAAGAATTGTTTTATTCAATTTTTAAATAAGGTTTAATCTTCTCAAATGTTTCCCCGGGTAACAATTGATTCTCTGTTATTTCATCTATCCTTTCAAATTTTCCGTTCATTTCACGATACCTGATTAATGCCCTTAACTGGTATGTGTTGAGATATGGGTGCCCGGCCAGTGATTGCGCATCAATTTTATTCAGGAAGATAGGAATTATATTCACCGTATCAATATAAACAGCTTCCTTTATTTCGTTGAATCTTTGAGCAGTAAGGCCATAAACCTCCAGTAATTGCTCCTTTCTTACATACCCGCCGAGGAGATTTCTGTATTTAACAATGCGGCCGGACAGAACCGGGCCAAGACCTTTAATTTTAACCAGATCTGCAGAATCGGACAGGTTCAGCGGAATTGGAGAAGATTCTGCAGATTCTTTTTCCGGTGGGGATTCTTCTTTCATGATCATTTCTTCGGATTCAACAATCTGAATATAAGATTCAATCCGCTTGAATACAGCTGTATCAAGTCCGTAAATTTTCATCAGGTCTGTCTTATTCTTAAATTTTCCCCCATGTTCACGGTATTTTAAAATGTTCTGAATCACAAATGGATTTAAACCCAGTTTTTCAAGGTCAGCTTCAGAGACAGTATTGGGATCGAAGAAAAACAACCGGGATCCGGAGCCCTGTAAATGTTTTTCTGAAAGAACCGGATGGCTATCAGCTAATGATTTTTCGAATTCATTAATTTCTTCCTGGAATTCACTGAAATCCTGAATTCTGTTCTTTCGGAAATGAGGAATAGCTACCCGCAGAATGATAACCAGAATAATCAAAGCCAGCAGGATAAGAATGCCGTTCTTTTCAGACTTTGTAAAGCTGAAATAATCTTTAAAGAATTTCCTGAACATTGAACTTTAATGCGCAATAAGGTTAGAACAATATGCAATTTAACAAGAATATTATTTACAGGGATATATCGCGGTTTCTAACTACAAAGATTGAGATGAGAATATTTCTTTAACTGCAGTATTCACTAAAATTTAATTATGCCTATGCCATTCAGAAAAACAAGTGCGATAGCAATTGGTGCAATGAAACGCACTAAAAACATAAAGACACCCAGTATCCTGGCTTTCAGGGTTCCCTTGTTTGATATTTCATCCCTTACCTGGTTTTTCCCAAGAAACCAGCCAACAAAGATGACGATAAAGAAACCTCCGACTGGCAGGAGAATATTTGCCGAAGTGAAATTTAGGAGCCCGAAAAAGTTTCTTCCTGAGATGGTAACTTTATCAAACCAACCCCATGATGCCGATGCCAGTATACCCAGCAGGGATATCGAAAGGGCAGCAATGATTGTTGCCTTCTTTCTGCTCAGATTTAATTCTTCCGAGAAATATGCTACCACAACTTCCAGGACAGAAATAGTAGATGTGAGTGCAGCTACAGCAAGGAGGATAAAAAATAAAAGTGAGAAAAAATATCCTCCTGCCATTTGCTGAAAAATGTTCGGCAGGGTAATAAATACAAGACCCTCCTCTGCTGCCGGATCAATACCAAAAGCAAAAACAGCCGGGAAAATGGCAATACCGGCAAGGACTGCAATAAATGTGTCGGCCAGGGAAACGCTGATTGCAGTGTTTGCCAGGTTATCTCTGCTCTGAATATACGATCCATAGGTAATTAATGTCCCCATCCCGATACTCAGCGAAAAGAAAGCCTGTCCAAGGGCTTCGAGTATTGTCCCTGCTGTTATTTTAGAAAAATCGGGTTTAAAAAGGAATGACAATCCTGCCCCGGCACCAGGCAGTGTGACAGCCCGGATACCCAGGATGATCAGAATAATTAACAGGATCGGCATAAGGATCTTGCTATATTTCTCTATGCCTTTCTGAACACCTGATATAACAATAGCAGCAGTGAATAGCATAAAAACCAGGAACCAGATAACGGGGCGCCATGATCCCATACGAAAATCCTCAAACATTTCTCCCAGTTGATCCGGAGTCTTCCCGGCAAACGAATTAGTTACTGACTGGTAAATATATTCGAGGGTCCAGCCGGCAACGGCTGCATAAAATGAAAGGATCATAAAAGCTGCAATAACTCCCATAACACCTATAAGGAACCATGGTCGTTTTGGTGCCAGTTTTTTAAAGGATCCTACAGGATTACGCTGGGCTCTTCGTCCAATAGTAAATTCGGAAAGCATCACAGGAATGCCTATCCCAAGTACAAAGGCAAGATATATAAACAGGAAGGCCCCCCCTCCGTTTTCGCCCAATACATAAGGGAATCTCCATATATTTCCCAGGCCGATTGCAGAACCGGCCGCTGCGGCAATGACTCCAATGTTACTGGTAAAACTGTCTCTTCTGGGAGAATCTACATTCACTTTGGGTATCAATTTCTGTTGACGCAGTTAAGATCCTCAAATGCTACCTTCAATCTCTCAACCATGGCTTTTTCACCCTCACGCAGCCAGACCCTGGGATCATATTTTTTCTTGTTCGGCTTATCAGGGCCTTCCGGATTACCTATCTGTCCCTGCAGGTAATCATGGTTTTGCTTTTCATAATTTCTGACCCCATCCCAGAATGCCCACTGTGTATCTGTATCAATATTCATTTTGATCACACCGTAACCGATCGCCTCGCGGATTTCTTCACGGCTTGATCCCGAACCGCCATGGAAAACGAAATAAACCGGTTTGGGGGGAGTATTGTATTTGTCTTCAATAAAATTCTGACTATTTTTCAGAATGATTGGTGTAAGTTTTACATTGCCGGGCTTATAAACACCATGCACATTCCCGAATGATGCGGCGATAGTAAACCGGTCACTTACCTTTTTTAACTCCTCATATGCATATGCAACCTCTTCGGGCTGGGTGTATAACTTTTTACTATCGATGCCGGAATGATCGACACCGTCCTCCTCCCCTCCGGTTACTCCCAGCTCAATCTCAAGTGTCATTTGCATTTTGCTCATACGTTCCAGGTATTTCTTACACGTATCAATATTTTCCTTCAGAGGTTCTTCAGAAAGGTCCAGCATATGTGAGCTGAATAAAGGCCTGCCATATTCTTTGAAATGCTTCTCACCATACCCCAGCAATCCGTCGATCCAGGGCAGTAATTTCCTTGCTGCATGGTCGGTATGGATAATTACATAGACACCATACAATTCAGCAAGATGATGGATATGTTTTGCTCCCAGGATTCCCCCCGCAATTGCTGCCCTTTCATTCTCATTGGAAAGTCCTTTGCCGGCCCAGAAAGCTGCACCGCCATTGGATAGCTGTATGATCACCGGGGAATTTACTGTTCCGGCCGCTTCCATAACAGCATTCAGCGAATTGGTACTGACAACATTTACAGCAGGCAGGGCAAACTGATTCTCTTTCGCAATACTGAAAACTTTCTGTACATCATCACCGGTAATGGCACCTGGCTTAAGTATATCGGCAATCTTAGTCTGCATGTTATTCTGTTTTAAAGGTTTATATTCTATGGCTCACAAATAATTCAGCAAATTTATTACAATATCTTATATATGATTCAATGTTGGTTGTTTTTTTGTAAAAAGCAGGGAGCAGAGTGCATGGTGCATGGTGTAGGGTACACGGAGTATGGTGCACCAGCAACCTAAAAGGGATACCCGATGGCAATATGAAAGTTGGGATATTTATATGGATAATCAAGGTCATTTACGTTTTTTTGCCAATCCAGGATAACCCATCTCTCGCCTTTGGAAAATGAGGGATCCCTGATTTTTAAACCCATATCAATGCGAAATATGAAGAACGAAAAATCCATTCTCAATCCCACCCCAGTGCCGATAGCTATCTGATGGTAAAATGTGTCCCAATGGAAGACTGAACCCGGCCGGCCTTCTTCCTGCCTGATGGCCCAGATGTTTCCTGCATCGGCAAACAGTGCCCCTTCCAGTATCCAGAAAAGTTTAAAACGGTATTCAAAATTAGTCTCCAGTTTTATATCTGCAGTAGCGTTGGGATAAACACTTTCTGTCTCCCGGTATTTTCCGGGCCCAAGGTTTTTAACAGGCCAGGCTCTGATACCATTGGCACCCCCTGTAAAGTACTGCTTTTCAAATGGTATGGCAACCGAATTACCGTAGGGATATGCCATACCCATGAAAATACGGTAAACAAAACTTGTCTTGTCATCGACTATATGATAATACCTCAGGTCAATATCTCCTTTCAGGTACTGGGCGAATTCATTTTTCATGAGCTCAAAACGGCCATCCTCATTGGGTGTACCAACGATATTATACAACCCTGAAAGCAAATTGCCGGACTGTTCAGCATTTAATCTAAGATAGAAGTAGTTTTTTAATTTATTAATATCCTGATTGTTAAACATAAAACTATAATTCAAAGCCGTGATGAGCTTATCCTCGTAACTGTGCTCGAGATATGTTCCCTGGATATTCTCCCTGAATACTGAATCAATATTAAATATTTTAACAAAATTGATATCCAGGGGATTGATGATGTGTGCGATATAAGGTGAGGTACTCCATGTATAACCAAAGCCAGCATTGATAATGCTCCTCGTGTAATCCGGCCTTTTCTGTATATTACCGGCGAATGTGATCCTTGTCCTGGGATTATATTTCCGGATAAAATTTTCAGTTTTGATTGGTAATAGAAATTGCGGTAGTGTTATTCTTGTATCAATCCCGAGTTCAAATAACTCATCAACACCTTTCAACCTTTGTATCTGGGTAGAATCGATTTTCCTCAGGAATTCCACAGCTCCTTTTAACCGGACATGAAGATTTTCACCTCCTCCGAAAAGATTCCTGTGCTGATAACTGATATTTCCTGCTGCACCAACATTGCCCGAAGAATTTGTCCCTTCCAGCTCAATGGTATAAGACTGCAGGGTACTCGGGGAAAGCTGGATATAACAGTCAAGAGGATAATCATCCTGATAATACGTGGTATAGGGCTCTGTTTCCTCAAAATAAATATTGACCATTTTGAATATCCTGAGTGAAGATAAATGTTTGTATGTCTCACGCACATCATCAATATGAAACATATTACCCGGTATTATATAGATTGATTGCGTAACCACAAGCGGATTAATCTTTAACTGCCCTGTATATAAAATCCTGTAATTGTTGTATACTTCCTCTGTCAGATTAGCTATATAATCTTCGTAATTTACAAGTGCTTCTTTCTGGTTAAAATCTGGTAAAATGTAAACATTCCTTATCCTGTACTTGCGGTGTGGGACGGGAAGTGAATAAGTTCCATCCGGTCTGTTTAGTTGATATTCATTGAAGTTAGCTGTCAGATCAACACGCATCATATATTGCAAGCTGTCTGCCTGATAAAGAATATAATCCTTAGTGAAGTTGAAATAACCTGACGTTTGGAGATATTCCTCAACGCGCTGACGTTCCTTTTGCAAAATATCCGCATCGAAGAGCGATCCTCTCTTCAATAGGGAATTGACAGTATCGCGCAGGACCAGGTTGCGTAATGTGGTATCCCTGAAGTTATAATTGATATTCCGGATGTAATATGGATCCCCGGTCTCAACAGCATATCTGACTTTTGCTTTTTTATTATGGAATCTGGTTGAATCATCAACATGGGCATAGTAATACCCTTTATTTTTAAGATAAAGTTTCAGGCGTTCATTATTTTTTTCAATCTCATACTCATCCCACAGGATAGGTGCTTCTCCAATTTTCTGCAACCACCCGTTGAGTCGGCTATCCTTATCCCCTGACAGATTGTATAGACCAAGGTAAAACCTGATAAAAAACAGGATCTTTTTATTGGGTTTTGGACGGATATAGGATTCCAGTTCCTTTTTATCGATCTGTTTGTTATCCGTCTCTATTTTAACCTTGCTTAACAAATAACGATCGTCGGGAACATGCTTGGTACTGCTGCATGAATAAAGCAGGAATACAATTATCAGAGAATATAAAGCGGCAGAATAGCGCTTACCATGGACTAATATGTTTTGCTTCAGGATCAATAAAAAAGAATATGGAACAAATATAATTAACTTCAATCAGAGTGTTGAAAACATTCTCCCTGAACTTAAAGTCTGTAACTTTTTCTATGGGTAATATCACAACATAAAAACTTTTTTATCCTATATTAGAAAATAATTGTTTATTGTTCCAAAATAGTCTGGTTTTATTTACCATCCTGCTTTAAAGTATAAAACATGCTGTCGAAAGCCCAGATAAAGCTGATACGTTCTCTTAAACATAAAAAATTCAGAGACAAGCATAATCTGTTTGTTGTGGAGGGTGAAAAGGTTGCAGGAGAACTCCTGCTGGATGCCGGGAATGAAAATAGCATATACGCCGTTCATTCGCTTTATGCTTCATCTGGCTGGATCAGGCAAAACCGGGAAATTTTGTCAGGGAAATTTCCTGTGTTTGAGATCACCATGGAGGATTTGGAGCAGATATCCTTCCTGAGTACTCCCCGGAACGTTATGATGCTGATTAAAATCAGGGAAATGATATTCAATCCTGGTTTCCTGCAAGGGAAACTGACACTCGTTATTGACACTGTTCAGGATCCGGGGAATCTCGGTACGATCATCCGGATTGCTCACTGGTATGGTATTCCAAATATTATCTGTTCCATGACATCTGCTGATCTGTACAATCCAAAAACGATCCAGGCCACAATGGGATCATTTTTATCTGTCAGGGTCTTTTATACGGACCTGTATGGATTCTTAAAAGATTGTTATTCCACCACCAGCATACCAATTTATGGCACATTCCTCTCAGGTTCAAACATCTACACCTGTGAACTGGCATCAGAAGGTCTTATTGTGCTGGGAAATGAGTCAAAGGGTATCTCAGAGGAATTGATACCCTTCATCCACACCTGGTTATCCATCCCTGCATTTCCGGTTCAGGATAAACCTGATTCACTGAATGTAGCCCAGGCAGCGGCAATTGTCTGTTCTGAATTCAGGAGAAGGGGTTTATAAAATGAACATTCCGTCCTCCGTACTCACCCCCCTGTCCTCTCTCACGAGAGAGGGGACAGGGGGGTGAGTATCCATAAAGTAAATAATTCTCAAAGCGTAATCAAAAGAAACCGGTCTCATTCAAAATGAAAACACAACATGACCAGGTAGGAATTGAGTCTGTCGATAGAAGTAACATATTGAGGAAATCCTGCCGCAGGATCATCAACCAATACATTCCGTAATCCTACAGATAGTTTCAGTTCAGTTGAGAATTTAAAGTATTGCAGATAATAATCTATCCCAAAACCCAATTCAAAATAAATATCAAATGGTTTTAACCGGAGATAGACATTTGAATCTTCCTCATATTCCTTCCGCGCCGCGAGATCATGCCGGATTGTCCCGCCGGCAATAAAGTAGGGACTATAATTATTAACTCTTTTCGCCTTATATTTTACTAGGAGGGGAAAATCCAGGAAATTAGATTCAATCTCCATCTTCCTGTCCAGGATAGTATCCTTATAAAAATACATTGTTCTTTGTCCGAAGGTAATTCCAGGAAGGAACCGGAGGGAAAGATAATTCGCCATCCTCAGGTCGGATACAATACTCACCTGGAATCCTGGCGAAATCCTGCTGACATCAGCATATACACTGGCATTTAATGGCCTTCTGATCCCAAAATCCATGGTATTCAGTCCCACGGTAAATCCAAAGTGGATGAGTTTAAAATCATAGCCCGGATCATTCTGGACCTTCTTTTTTTGACCGTTTACAGGGAGGAGGCAAATGACAGACAGAATTATGATGAGGATTTTCTTCAATGAAGTTAGTTCAATTTTTTTTGTATGAAACGTTATTGTTATGAAGTTATTATCCGGTTTTCGGAAAGTACCCGGTCCACTTTTTATCAAGGTAAATATTATTCTTCAATAATTTGTTCCAGTGCTGTAAGATAAGTTTTCTTTATATCTGTAATAAATCCGAATGAGAGATCATCAACCCGTAGTTCACCTTTTGTAACGTGGCCCAGTGTGGAGAAAGGAATTTTTCTTTCAATCATAAAATCAATAAATTCTGTTTCACGCGATTGTGTGACAGAGACGACTATTCTGCTCTGCGCTTCTCCGAACAGGAAGGCATCCCTCCTGATCTCTGCTGGAGAGGTAATATCGAATCCCAGATTAAAAGGTATGGAAGATTCTACCAGAGTTACAAATAAGCCACCATCTGATACATCATGCGCGGAACGGATAAGATGATTTCGGATAAGACCTTTCACTACTTCCTGAACCTGATATTCCATATCAATATCGAAGAAAGGGGCCGGGCTCTTCTTAACTTTATGCCAGGAATAGAGGTATTCTGAAGATGAGATATCATTAACCGATTTCCCGATAAGGTATATCATATCACCTTTTTCTTTGAATGCCAGAGTCATATGATTGTTTTTATCCCTTAACAGTCCGAGCATACCGATTGTAGGTGTTGGAAAAACCGGTTCTGTATTATCATGAATGGTGACCTGGTTATAAAAGCTAACATTGCCACCCGTAACGGGTGTATTAAATTTTCTGCATGCCTCGCCCATTCCTTTAACAGCTTCGGCAAATTGCCAGTATACTTCCGGATTATAGGGATTCCCGAAGTTCAGGCAGTTGGTGATGGCGACCGGTTCAGCTCCACTACACACAATATTCCTGGCTGCTTCCGAAACCGCGATCATGGCTCCCACACGGGGATCAGCATGGACGTATCTTGAATTGCAATCGGTGGTCAGGGCCAGTGCAGTATTGGTATCCTTAATATTTACGATACCTGCATCTGAAGGGAAATTGGTAGACATATTATTGGTGCGTACCATCGTATCATATTGCTCAATAATCCATTTTTTTGATGCAATATTGGGATGCCTGATAAGTGAGCAGGCAACCTCTTTTATATCCACAGGTTCAGGTATCTCATCTAAATTAAATGATTTATATTCCTGGTAATAGACTGGCTCCCTGGTCTCCCGGTCGTATTGTGGAGCGCCACCACCGAGGACAAGCGATGAAGCTGGCACCTCGGCCATCAGCTCTTCATGCATCCAGAATTCAAGCTTATCCTCATTTATTACCTCACCAATGATCATGCAATTGAGGTCCCACTTATTAAAAACCTCTTCAACTTCCTTCTCACGTCCTTTTTTAACAACAACAAGCATCCTTTCCTGAGATTCTGATAAAAGGATTTCCCAGGCTTCCATATTTGTTTGTCTTAAAGGCACTTTACCCAGGTCAATCCGCATACCATGCTCTCCTTTTGCTGACATTTCGGATGTTGAGCAGATAATCCCTGCTGCACCCATATCCTGCATGCCGATTACTGCTCCCGTCTTTATTACCTCCAGAGTTGCTTCAAGCAGTAACTTTTCCATAAAAGGATCACCAATCTGAACAGATGGAATATCCTGTGCTGAACTCTCTGTAATATCGGCTGAAGCAAAAGTGGCACCATGGATACCATCTTTCCCTGTGGATGATCCTACAATATATACCGGGTTACCTGCTCCGGTTGCTACCGCAGAGATCATGTCTGCGTGATTAACTATGCCAACCGACATTGCATTGACAAGCGGATTTGTGTTGAAACTTTCATCAAAGAATACCTCTCCACCTACAACCGGTACACCAAAAGAATTGCCATAATCTCCGATACCTTTAACCACTCCCCTGAGAAGCCATTTTGTGCGGTCAAGCCCAGGATTTCCAAAACGAAGAGAATTCAACTGAGCTACAGGCCTCGCACCCATGGTAAAAATATCACGGTTAATCCCGCCAACTCCGGTTGCTGCTCCCTGATAGGGCTCAATCGCACATGGATGGTTATGCGACTCAATTTTAAAGGCGCAGGCAAGCTGGTTACCGATATCCACAAGCCCTGCATTCTCTTTGCCCGTTTCAACAAGCAGGGCCTCCCCATCCCTGGGTAAGGTCTTCAACAATTTAATGGAATTTTTATAAGAAGCGTGCTCCGACCACATGACTGAATAGATGGTTAATTCAGTAAAATTCGGGTTGCGACCAAGGAATTGCTTAATTAACTCATATTCCTCCGCTGTGAGCCCCAGATCAAGGGCGGTCTGTACTGTAACTTCCATGGTGTGCAATATTGAGGTACAATATCCTGACAAATATAGCTTTATTTTAGCTAAAGCATGATAAGGAATACCATTATAGATTACAATTGTGGAGTCGTGCCACGGCACATTTCTACAATTGTTTAATAATTAATGTTTTTGTTTCATTTCCCGTAACTATTGGCCGGTAATAAACTGCCCAAAGGATAAATTCAAACCCTTTTTATACTTTTACACGAAAAAGTACCTATGAAAAAGATCGCACTTGTTACAGGTGCAACTGCAGGTATCGGTAAGGCAACCGCACAGTTACTTGCACGGAATAATTTCGATGTGATCATCACCGGCCGCCGGAATAATCTGCTGGCAGAATTAAAAACAGCTATAGAATCTGAAACCGGCGCACAAGTTCTGCCTCTCTGTTTTGATGTCCAGATATATAATGAAGTTGTGAATGCATTAGAATCATTGCCTGATAGATGGAAAAACACAGATGTTCTGATAAATAATGCAGGTCTGGCCGCCGGCCTTGATTTTATCCAGGAAGGGAGCCTGATTGACTGGGAACAGATGATTGATACAAATGTTAAAGGTTTACTGTATATCACCAGAATAGTGTCAGGATGGATGATCCCTAAAAAGGCCGGCCACATTGTTAACATTGGATCAATAGCAGGCAGAGAAGTATATGAAAAGGGCAGTGTGTATTGTGCCACCAAATTTGCTGTTGATGCCCTTTCACGGGGTATGAGGATTGACCTGGTATCACATAATATTAAAGTCACCTGTATTGAACCCGGTATGGTGAATACAGAATTCTCACTGGTACGGTTTAAGGGTGATCGTAAACGGGCTGATAAGGTTTATGAAGGAGTAACACCTCTTTATGCTGAGGATATTGCTGAAGCAATCCTCTTCGCAGTTACCCGCCCCCCTCATGTTAACATTAACGAAATGCTGATTATGCCAACAGCCCAGGCTGCGGCCACCATCGTACATCGTGAGTAGTGAGTAGTGAGTTGTGAGTAGTGAGTAGTGAGTAGTGAGTAGTGAGTAGTGAGTTGTGAGTAGTGAGTTGAGGGTTTAGTGTTTCCAGTAGTCGAAAAACTGCAATGGTTATAATGGGTATGGGTGGGAGTGAGTGCAAAACAATAGAAAGAAATAAGTCATCCCGACGTGCGTTAGCGGGGAGGGAACTTGTAATCGATTATGGTTAGGTAAGATTTTGAGTACTATATAATAAATGTGATTATCTAAGATCCGACGAGATCCCTCAGTCGCTTTGCTCCTTCGGAATGACTCGGTTCTAAAAACGTATGTAGCTGTTTACAACACTGCTTAAGCACAACTGGATTAATTATTAAATGAACCATTGAATAACAACAAATTATGTATACTTACGATTATCTTTTGAATTTCTCGAAGTCCGTCTTCATGAAGATGGGCTGCAACGAGGAAGATGCGTTGACAGCCACACTCGTTTTTCTGGCTGCTGAATTGCGTGGCTTACCTTCACACGGCATGCTGAGAATAAAGGATTATTACCAGTTATGGAAATCTGACCGGATCAATACTAAACCCACGATCAGGATTGTCCATGAAAGCCCCAGCACGGCTGTTGTGGATGGTGACAATGCAATTGGTATGGTGGCATCTGTCTTCTCCATGAATGTGGCCATTGAAAAAGCAAAAAAAAGCGGAACAGGATGGGTTTCTACCAGGAACTCAAATCACTTTGGGATGGGAGCCTACTATATCATGATGGCTCTTCAGCATAATATGATAGGCATATGCATGACCAATGCAAACCCACTTGTAGCTCCACCCCATGCAACAAAACCGCTGCTTGGAACCAATCCCATTGCCGTAGCTATTCCTGCGGATAAACAGCCCCCCTTTATAGCAGATTTCTCAACTACAGCTATTTCAAGAGGGAAACTGGTTGTGGCAGCCAAAAAAGGTGAAAAAGTGGCACATGGATATGTCCAGGATAAATTTGGTAATCCGAGTGATGATCCCGAGATCATAGAAAAAGGAGGTGCCATGCTCCCCCTCGGGGGTGATCTGGCTCATGGCAGTCATAAAGGTTATTGCGTGGGTGCTATTGTGGATATATTTTCAGCTGTACTATCGGGAGCAAATTTCGGCCCGTTCGTTCCCCCGTCAGTTGCCTTTCTTCCTGTCCTGAAGGAAAAAGTTGGTAAAGGCACAGGCCACTTTTTCGGTGCTATGAGAATTGATGCCTTCCAGCCAGCTGATGAATTTAAAGCAGGAATGGACTTGTGGATAGAGACTTTCCGGAATGCAGACCATGCAGAAGGAAAACCAGGTGTTATGATCCCTGGCGATATGGAAAGAATAAAAGAAACAGAAATCAGGAAATCGGGTATAAACGTTATACCGGCAGTAGCAAAAGAACTGAAAGAAATAGCAGATAACCTGGGAGTGGAATTTGAGATAAATTAATTTTTACATTTATATGGGACCGTATCAAAAGTTCTTTGTGATCTTTTGAGTAAACCTTCGTGTACCTTTGTAATTAATATAACTATTTGAACCACAAAGGATCACAAAGTACAACACAAAGTTTCACAAAGGGTAATAAGATAATTAATAACTTTTAAAACAGCCTTACATATTTTACCTAATCTCCTGTCAGAACCTGCTCAAGTAACCAAAATGCACTTTTGCCGATGACAAATTCACCGGATTTTTATACTGCCTGCCCATGGCATAACTGATTGTAAAAATCCCTGCCCTGGTCTGCAGGTTCATGCCTGCTCCAAAACCCGATGGAGTATCTTCCACCACATCCTGAGACAAATCTTTAATATAATAGCCCTGGTCAAAAAACAGGAACAGGTTTGACTGCTCTTCAAAAAGGTATCTGAATTCCAGTGTGCCAATAGTGAATGAGGAAGCCAGGATGGAATTTTCATCTACTCCCCTGAGGTTATTAATACCCCCCAGCCGGAATAATTCATTCACAAACAGATACTTATTTATTATATGCCCGCTGATGTTGCGAAGCTGAAGGGTGAATTTTGTCCCGACAGGTATAAAAAAAGATATCATTCCATTAAAGACAGTTTTCGTCGTTGACAGATCGAGACTTTCATAAATGTCATCACGCAGTTCAGGGATTTTCTGGATTTTTTTTGTTCCTATCGAGACATCCCCTTCGATAAAGATACCTCTTCTTGGATTAAACCTGTAATCAAGCCGGTTATAAAATATTCCCGCACCATAGAACGAGGTATTCATATCCGCATAGGGGGGCAGGTAATCAATATTTTTCAATCCGGATTTACTTAACAGGGAAGAGCCCTGGTGCCTGAAAAAAATCCTGATATAGTTAGATCCTTTAAGAAAAAAATCCAGTTCTACCTCAGGCTCTGCAAGGAAATAAGTTGTGTCCTGCTTCAGGAGGAAAAGATCGAAACCTACGCCTATGAATGATGAAAAGATATAGGGGTAGGACCCGTGAATTGTTAGTTCCTGTGTAAGTGGTTCAAGTTTTTTCCAGTTCAGGTTAAATGATGTACCCCTGCCAAAGGGATTGACGAGCGAAAAACTGATATCTCCTGTCAACAGTAGTTTCCCGGTTTTTTCATTGTTGGGTATAATCCCGATTATCCCGTTAAAATGATTTGCCCTGCCCTTTTCAAGATAAGCATAAATATCTGCCTTATCCTGAAAAAATTCGACCTCAAAGGGCTTGATCTCACGCAGAAAGGATGTCTCCCTTATCCGGTCACTGATAGCCCTTACAGCCGATTCCCTGTATAGATCACCGTGTGCAATTCCAATCTGGTTCTCAAGGTATTTCTGTGATATCCTGGCTGTCCCTTTGATAATAATACTGTCGATTGTAATCAGTGGTCCTTTGTCAACAATCATACTGGCAGTTACATCTTCTCCTTCAAATTCCATATTGTCCAGCCTGGCGGATGCGAAAGGATAGCCTGAATCTTCATAATACTCTACAATCTTCCTCTGGTCTTTTACTAAAACTAGTGGATCAACCCGGCTGTTGACATATTTTTTTGCCTTGATATTAGCTTTACGGAAAACAGCTTTGTCAACTGTGTCAAAATTAACCTTTACCCAGTTATACCTGGCTCCTTTATGGCAGTACCCGGTTATTTTCTCCTCATCATAATCAATACTATCAATACTGGCAGCCAGGTATCCCTGCTGATAAAGATCTGCCAGCAGTTCCCCGAATTTCCTGTCAACAACAAGTGAATCAGGTTGGGATTGCCTGGTGATCAGTTTCTCCTTAGCCGGTGAAGTGTCCATAATGATGAAATATACCGGTATTTTGTCAGACTGAGCTGATAAACCAGGTAAAATGAACAGACCTATAAGGTATAGTATTCCTTTAGAGAATATTTGCACTGATTGTATTAAGAGGATTTTGTAATCATCTAATTGGGAACGTAATACCCATTAAAATTATTACTTGATTCTGGTTGTTCAAAATAACCGAAGAATAATCGTTACTTACCGGTTGACTTGGGGTCATCCGATGAGTGATTCCCAGGGTATTGCATGTCCCGGCTGGAAGGCCGGGCTACTGTAAACTTGCTTCTCCCTAAATGGCAGAAATTTTTCATTTCTTTGCCATTCTGAGGATGCTCGAAAAACAGGCAATCTTGCAGCCATTAAAATTTCTGCTACAACACTGATCTCATCAAAGTTTTAGTAAATTTGCTTCTCTTTTCACAAACCATATTACAATCTCACATGGAAAAATCAATCATCATTGTTGGTGCTGGGATTGCCGGTTTATCGGCCGGTTGTTATGCCCGCATGAATGGCTATAAAACCACCATCCTTGAAATGCATAATATCCCCGGCGGATTATGTACTGCCTGGGAACGCAAGGGATACAGCTGGGACATCAGCATGCATATGCTTACCGGTTCCTGTTCCGGCCCATTTTACAGGATGTGGGAGGAACTGGGTGTGGTGCAAAACAGGGAGTTCTATTACCGGAATGAAATGGCTCGTATTGAAAGCCTGGATGGTAAAACCCTGGCATTCAGTACCGACCGTAAGAAGATGGAAGATCAGATGCTTAAGCTGTCACCTGCGGATGCTCCCCTGACCAGGGAGTTTATCAGCCTTATTTTCGGCAGGGACATGATGAAGGCTGCTTCCCTTAAACCAAATGAGCTGATCAACTTCTTCGACAGCCTGAAAACCTGGCCTGTTATTTTACCTCTCATGGGAAAGTTCATTAAATATGGAAAGCAGACGTTCCAGAATTTTGCAGACCGTTTCCAGGATCCTTTCCTGAAGCAGGCTGTCAGATTTTTCATCGATTCCCCGGGCTGGCCCATGCTGAAATTTCCCACGGTGGCTCTTGCAGGTTTTATGAAGTCGGCTGTCATAGAAGCAGGTGTTCCACTTGGTGGTTCCCAAAAGGTGGTATTTGATATAGCTGAACTCTATAAGAACCTTGGAGGGGTGATAGAGTATAAATGCAGGGTAAAAGACCTGATCATTGAGGATAACCATGCCATAGGTGTAAAACTGGATGACGGATCCGAACGGCGGGCCGACATTACAATCTGGGCAGGAGACGGCCATACACTTATATTCAATATACTCGGTGGCCGATATATTAATAATAGAATAGAAACCATATACCGTGAATGGATTCCTGTTAAACCCATCATCCATGTAATGCTTGGCGTAAACCTTGACCTGTCGAAGGAACCTTCCCGTCTGATATTCGAACTTGAAGAGCCCATTACCATCGCCGGTGAAGAGCATCGCTGGATGAATGCTATCCATCATTGTTTTGATCCCGGCAGTGCCCCTGCTGGTAAATCAGCTGTTGAGGTATGGTATGCAACCGATTATGATTACTGGGAGAAATTGTCAAAGGACAGGGCAGCATACAAAAATGAAAAGAAGCGGATTGCCGAGTTCACAATTGCGCAGCTCGACAAGCGTTGGCCTGGATTTACTTCACAGGTGGAAGTGATAGATGTGCCCACACCTGCAACCTATGTTCGTTACACCGGAAACTGGAAGGGATCTCCCGACGGGTGGTACATCACCACCGATAATATGCGTGACCAGGCCCCCCTCCGTACGTTGCCAACCTTATCAAATCTCTACACCATAGGCCAGTGGACCGCCCCATTCACCGGTACCGTAATCGCAGCCCTTACAGGTCGCCAGGTGATGGAATTGCTGTGTAAGAAAGACAGGAAAAGATTTGTTACTAAAAAATAAGGATCAAGTTCGGTTTTTAACCGGATACATTCAGGCACCTCCGGTATTGTCAAGCCCGACGAGGTCCCTCACCCGCCTTCCAGCTGACTCGGGATGACATCATTTCTTCTTCATTGATTCATAAATCCCTGCCGTTCAATAGTTTTTAAAAACTGTTTTGAGAAATGCAGGTTATCTTTCTTCGTGTACCTGTTATCCGTAAAGATTTGTGCAAGTGTCTCTTTTTTATTGATCTCCAGTAGCTCTTTTGTTTCATCACTCTCTTCCCTCTCCTTATAGATCCTGTCAATATCTTCAGGTTGAAAATCCCTGTATTTCTCCTGGTGAATGATTGCCTCCATGGGAAGCCGGTCGGTGAGTAGTGGTTCCTCATCAGGATAGCCGACAGCCAGGCAGGCAACCGGAACAACATACTCCGGCAGGTCCAGGATCTCAACGATCCTGTCAGCCATATATGTGGCAGTGCCCAGGTAACAGATTCCCAGTCCATGTGCTTCAGCAGCCAGGACAACGTTCTGTGACGCAAGCAATGCATCAATGGCAGCGGTAAAAAATGATAGGAAATTATCATACCCCGGATCAGCCTTCCGTTGCTCACACCATTTTGTGAACCTCCGGAAATCAGCACAGAAAGTGAGATGCACTGGTGCCTGGAGAACCATATCCTGTTTGAAATGTGCCTCCCAGAGCTGTTTCCTCAAATCTTCATCCCTTGTAACTATTGCTGAATAAACCTGCATATTGCCTGTTGTGGATGCCCTGCTGCCGGCCTTCAGGATTTCATCGAGGACTTTTTCCGGTACAGGATCACTTTTGTATTTTCTGATAGACCTGTGGTTGAAAATTGTATCGATCATATATTCAGTGATAAAATGATTTTATTAAAAAAGCAAAGGTAAAATAAAATAGGCTTAAGGCTTCAATGCCGAAAAACTGGCAATCAGCCCGAGGCGGATGCCAATGTTTTTCGAGCATCCTCAATATGGCAAAGAAATGAAAGATTTCTGCCATTTTCGGGAGCTTCAGGCTTCATGTTACCGGTAATATCTGCTGGACACTGGCAGCTGGCTGTTGTTTGCTGGCTGCTAGCCGGCTGGAAGGTTATCCGTGATTATTCAGTGTAACTGTTGTTTTTCGATAGCAATAACTATGTACATGACATTTTGCCTGGAAGACTCGGTATTAGCATTGCTCATTATTGTAGAATCAGTTTATCTGTCCAGATAAATGATCCGCTGATAATCCTTATTATATATACTCCCTTCCCCAATCCTTCAAGGTTAACCTGTTTGTTGAGGTCATCCAGAGATTCAAATCTCCCTGTATAAACAAGCTTCCCGTTTATATCCAGGATACTTAACGCATAATTCCTGCCCTGCTCCGAAAACAGAACCACACAGAATTTTCCGTCATTCGGATTCGGAAATACTTTTATGCCGGAATCATTTAATTGAATGGTCAGGGAGATGGTTTTAACTGTAACAATTACTGTCCATACCTGCGATGTTCCATCTTCCGCCGTAACAGTATATATCATTGGATCGGAAAAATCCTGTATTTCACCGGAGGCCGGGCTGATTATTGCCTTTTCTGAAGGAGTGATTTCCGGAACAAGACATGTTAAATCAGTACCGGTTGCAACTTCAATGTTCACAGTATGGTTAACGCAATCAATTTCTGCATTCCCTGTTTGTACGGGAAGGATAAAAGATACGATATCATTCCGGCTGCTCAGGACAGGTCCTGCTGAGATGGTGTCAACAAGATGAATCCAGCCACTTGTATCGGGTATTTGCTCATACGGGAAATCAGTTAATATGATCCGGAGGGAATCATGGATATTGCCGGGTGTCATCTCCAAAATATACTCACCCGTTGAAGCATCCACCAGGCAGGAACATTCAAAATACCCGAATCCGTTCAGTAATGGAAGATGCGTCTTTATATATATACTGTCTACACCCTGCGATACCCATGTGATCCTCAGACTATCGCCAATATAAAGTGTTTCCCCACCTTCAGGATATATCAGTAGCAGGTCCTGGTGAGGCAGGTCCTTTTCACCGTAAATAGGCTTAATCCGTATATTATCCAGCGCGAATTCATCCCTCGACCCAATGCCTGAAACATCGTCGCCTTCCCATTTCAGGTAATAATATCCGGAATCTTCAATATTTATAGAATCCAGGGAAATATTCCTGGCTGTTTCAATCCACTCTGGTGTTACATCTGCAGCTTCCGGGGAAAGATAATCCAGTTCATTTTCAGGTGTATATGTAATATTATCTCGTGAATGCAGGAGATTGAAGCTGCCTGATCTGCCCTGATCGTTATATACCAGTATGGAATACGTCAGATCAAGTTCGATGATTTCAATTCCTGACTTATTTTGAATTTTCAGGATAAAACTTCCCGGCGACCAGTCACCTGAAGTAGGCTGGATGCCCAATGCAATATTGCCTGAATCCGTTTCAAATGCAAATATGCCTCCGGTGGATACTCCTCCATCACTGATACCCCTCGCAAAATCACCTGTTGCCAGGTAGTCCCCGAATCCGAGGTCCCCGTCTGAAAGTCCCATGACAGACCATGTATCAGAATCAAGCTGGCCCGGATCGGGATAAGGGCTGAAACCGGATGCTGTGAATCCGGTAAAGCCGATCACCACCACGTTGCTGTCTGAAATAGTAAGCTGACTGTAAATCCTGGTTGATATCGATAACATCGACAGGACTGAAATGGAAAATGCTAATGTAAATTTTTTCATAGTAATTTGATTTTTAGTGTACTCACCCCCTCTCTTCCAAGAGAGGGGGCCAGGGGGTGAGTCCTTCATACCTTTATCCCAAAAACCATCAATTATCGGTCGGTTACTAATAATTTTTTTTCATTTTACTGCAGATTTTTATTCATAACCTGCTGGATACACAAAACATTTAAAAATCATTTGTTTTTAAAAAAAAAGTTCCTTATTTAGAAATCTTTTCCATGGGTAAACAATCTCAAAAATGATGGTAAACCGAACAGGATTTTAATTTTTTAATCCAAAAATCTGATGTGGCTGTATGTCAATTATTTAATGGCGAATTCTCATATATCAATATTAAATCCATATTAACATAATCCATGAATAAAATGAAACGATCAGTTGTAATCTTTCTCACCATCCTCTTTTTCTGTCCTTTCTCTCTTTCAGCACAGAAGAAAAAGGTCACGGAACAGGAGGTGAGCACAACCTTCAAAAGCAGTACCTTCTCCGGCATACAATGGAGAAGTATAGGCCCGGCGGTTGCTTCCGGCCGTATTGCTGACTTTGCTGTTAATCCTGACAATACTAAAGAATATTATGTTGCTGTTGCTTCAGGACATGTCTGGAAAACCGAGAATGCCGGAATCACATATGAGCCGGTTTTTGATAATAAAGGTGCTTATTCCATGGGAGTTGTAACAATGGACCCCACCAACCATAACTGTATATGGATCGGAACAGGAGAGAATAACCACCAGCGTGCCCTGGGATACGGGAATGGTGTGTGGAAGAGTATGGACGGGGGAAAGAGCTGGACCAACATGGGATTAAAGGAATCGAGGCAGATCGGTGATATTGTGATAAATCCGGAAAATCATGATATCGTCTATGTTGCGGCGGAGGGTTCGGTCTGGGGCCCCGGTGGTGACAGGGGATTATATAAGACCACTGATGGTGGAAAGACTTGGACAAAAGTGCTGGAGATAAGTGAGCATACAGGGGTAAATAATATTGTTATGGATGCCAGGGATCCGGATGTTCTCTATGCTTCTTCCGAACAGCGAAGGCGGCATGTATTTACGAAAATAGGTGGTGGCCCGGAAACCGCTATTTATAAGTCAACAGATGGCGGACAGAACTGGAAAAAGCTCACCAGCGGGCTTCCCAAAGCCGACATGGGTGGCATGGGTATTGCAATCTCTCCAGTGAACCCGGATATAATATATGCAATCATTGAAGCAGCCGAAGATAATGGGGGATTTTACCGTTCAACCAACAGGGGGGAATCATGGGCAAAGATGAGTTCCTATTCATCGAGCGGCCAATATTACAATGAAATATTCTGCGATCCGACAGATGCAGATGTGATTTATTCCATGGACACCTATACAAAAGTAACCCGCGATGGTGGTAAAACATGGAGTAACCTGGGAAATAATAATCGACATGTCGATGATCATGCTATGTGGATTGATCCCACAGATCCGGAGCATTTTCTTATCGGGGGTGATGGGGGTATCTATGAATCACTTGATGGCGGGAAAAATTATCATTTCAAAGCAAACCTGCCGGTCACACAATTTTACAGGGTAAATGTCGATAATGACAATCCTTTTTATAATGTGTATGGTGGCACACAGGATAATAATACTATCGGAGGCCCATCCATGAATACGTCCAGGCAGGGGGTGGTAAATGATGAATGGTACTTTACCCTGGGTGGCGATGGATTCTGGGCCGCCATTGAACCGGGAAATCCTGACATCGTGTACTGCGAATCACAATATGGTAATATTTCACGCTACGACAGGAAAAGCGGTGAGGTAATAGATATTCAGCCCCAACCGAGAAAGGAAGAGGATACCTATAAATGGAACTGGAACACTCCCCTGATCACCAGTCCTCATTCAAGTACACGATTATATTGTGCTGCAAATAAAGTGTTCAGAAGTGATGACAGGGGTAACACATGGCAGGTTATCAGTGAAGATATAACGGCAAAAATTGACAGGAACACATGGCCTGTGATGGACCACTACTGGAGTTACGATGCTGTTGCCAAAGATGTATCTACATCACAGTTCGGGACAGCTGTCTCCCTTGCCGAATCACCGGTCAAGGAAGATCTCATATATGTCGGTACCGATGATGGCGTGATCAGCATAACCGAAAATGCAGGAAAGGAATGGCGGCAGGTAAAATCATTTCCCGGTGTGCCGGCAAATACTTATGTGAGCGATATCCTTCCGGATAAGTACAACGAGAATACCGTATATGCATCATTCGATAATCATAAACGGGATGATTTTACACCCTATATCCTGAAAAGTACCGATAAAGGCCGGACATGGGTCTCAATATCAGGAAACCTTCCGAAAAATGGTATGGTTCACACCATTGAACAGGATTTTATCAATCCAAATCTTCTTTTTATCGGGACTGAATTCACTGTTTACTGCTCATTTGATGGTGGGAAGGAATGGATTCAGCTGAATAGCGGACTCCCTTCCATTGCTGTAAAAGATATGATTATCCAGAAAAGGGAGCAGGATCTGGTCATCGCAACATTTGGGAGAGGATTTTATATCCTTGATGATTATTCACCGCTGAGAGAGGTAACCAAAGAATTAATCGATCAACCGGCACATATTTTCCCGGTTAAGGATGCACTTATGTATATTCAAACCAGCGGTAAGGGAAACCAGGGTTCCACATATTTTGCAGCGAAAAATCCTGATTTTGGTGCAACATTCACATATTATTTTAATGATTCCCTCAAAACATTGAAGGAGATAAGGCATGAAAAGGAGAAAAAGCTATTTGATGCAAAAATGCCAATCCCACAACCATCGGTTGAAGAATTGCGTGCCGAAGAAAATGAGGAACCTCCTTACCTGCTTTTTACAATCTTTGATGAAGATGGGAATGAGGTTAGAAAGCTTACTGCAAAACCCGGAAAAGGTATTAAAAGGATTAGCTGGGACCTGAAATATACCAGCCCTAATCCTGTAAGAATATCTGGTCAGGAGTTTAATCCCCTTGCTGAAAGTCAGAGTTATATGTTTGCAATGCCGGGACAATACAGTATATCATTGTCAAAGAGTCTGAATGGAGAAATCACCCAGCTCGTTCCCCCGGTACCATTCAATGCATTAGTGCTTGAGAATACCACTCTGCCTGTTTCTGACAGGCAGGAACTGGTGGAATTCCAGCAAAAGACAGGAGAGCTCAGCCGCATCATGAGAGCAACAGAACGATTTGCGGGTGAATTATATAACAGGACACAATATATCCAGCAAACATTATTACAAACGCCGGGTAATACTGCCTATCTTCTTAAACAAACCAGGGATATGGAACAAAAAATCCTGGATATTCAATTCCAGTTTGAGGGCAGGCAGCCAAGGGCCAGTTGGGAGGAGATCCCCCCTGCCCCGATGCCCCTGAACAGAAGGTTAAACACGATCATCAGCACCCACTGGAGGTCTACGTCAGGAATTACACAGACCCAGAAGGATAATTATGCCATTCTTACGGAAGAATTTCCACCTTTGCTGGAGCAACTGAAAAAAATAAATGAAGAGCTTGGAGCACTGGAAAAGAATCTGGATAATCTCAAGGTTCCCTGGACTCCGGGAAGAATTCCTGTATGGGAATAGTAATATCCCCCGGACTCACCCCCTTTGATTCCCCCTCTCTCCCGAGAGAGGGGGCCAGGGGGTGAGTACTTATGAAATAATTTATAATTTTGTAGTATAATAACCGTTAAATAATTTAACAATTATATAACAGCATGTTATAAAAAAAAAGTTGTAACTTAACACCTTTAATTTGTATAGTGTGTATTAAAACGGACAGACATGAAAAAAGCTAAAACAATAATCCTTATGGCCCTTATTATTGCTGGAATTGCAGTTAGCTCGTGTAACAGAAAGCTCTGCCCGGCTTATTCCAAGGCGGATACTGAACAAGTAGAGAATCAGAGTTGATATATCTTTTAAGGGTCTGGCAAATCGATGCCAGGTCAATTTTATTTACCGGGTATACAACCCTACAAATCATAAATGAACGGGGCATACGGTTATACGTTATGCCCCGTTATATATCCTGAAAGAATCTTTCATTGAATTGAACTTTTTTTAACTGAATAAACCTGTGTTTATATTGTGTCGGTAAAAATCAAAAAATATCTTCTGAGTTTCTGGATATACCATTTCATCATATTGACCCTCTTTGCACAGGGTGAGTTAAGTGAGCAAAGCAGGATATTTTACCGGAATGAAAGGTCTATCGGTGCCCTGTTAAACAGTAACGGATATGGTGTTAGCGGGAGATATGCAAAAAGGATTAATGCCCGTAATAAAACTATTTACGAGGTTGACCTGATCGGTATCAAACATCCCAAAGAGGTAAAGATCACCAACTACTACAGTAGCAATAAAAGTTATGTATTCGGGAAACTTAACAGTTTTTTTGATCTAAGGGCAGGTTATGGCCGGCAGAGGGAGATGTTCAGGAAAATAGACAGAGGGGGAATTTCTATTCGACGTTTTTACTCAGCAGGCCCGGCACTGGGTATTTTAAAGCCTGTATACTATGAGATCATCCAGACAAATACAGCTGATCCAAATGACAAATTCCTCAAACAGGAAAAGTTCAATTCATCAACTCATCAAGGGAATATCTGGGGAAAAGCTTCATTCTTCAAAGGAATGGATGAACTATCGCTGGTGCCCGGTGCATTTGGCAGGTTTGGATTCAGCTTTGAATACAGCCGCCATGATATCACACTACATGCCCTGGAAACTGGTATTACACTGGATATTTTCATTAAAAAAATACCCATCATGGCAACTGAGAAGAATAACTTTATCTTCTTTTCTCTCTTTGTCAGTTACCGCTTTGGAAAAGTTGTGGATGCCTCCGGAATAATTGATGAAAAGGACTTGATGAATTAATCTTTATTGGTTAAGTTTGCATTTCCTATAACTCAATCATTTAACTCGATAAATATTCTAAGATTATGACAAAAATTAAAGTTGCTATCAATGGTTTCGGGAGAATAGGAAGAAATGTATATAAAATTGCTCTCGACCGAACTGACATTGAAATTGTGGGCATCAATGACCTGACAGATACTAAAACTCTTGCTCATCTGTTAAAATATGATTCAACGCAGGG
>LJUQ01000203.1 GCA_001304505.1 Bacteroides sp. SM23_62_1 | reverse complement strand
CGGAACACCTTATTGTATTACAGTAGACCATCAAACCCTTAAAGACGAGACAGTCACCATACGATATCGTGATACTATGCTGCAGGAAAGGATCCCGGTTAGAAAGATACCTGATATTGTCCGGGAAAAAATCAGTATGAAAAGATTACTCGAAAATCTCAAATAATTCATCCCACGTGAATTTGAGAAAGAAAGCACTGATTATTACATATTACTGGCCACCAAGTGGAGGAAGTGCAGTACAGCGCTGGGTTAAATTTGTCAAATATCTCAAAGATTTTAATTGGGAACCTGTTGTATATACTCCTTCAAATCCCCACTATCCTGTGATGGATAGTAGTTTTACAAATGATATCCCCGGGGATATAATAATTCTGAGGAATAAAATCTGGGAGCCATATAAGCTATTCAAATGGTTCACCGGCAGAGGTAAAAATGAAAACCTCATTACCGGATTTACATATGAGACAAAAAAAAGCCGGTTCCGGGATGCTATATCCAATTGGCTACGGAGTAACTTCTTTATTCCGGATGCCAGGAAATTCTGGATAAGACCTTCTGTTAAGTACCTTACCAGATATCTTTTAGAGAATCCGGCCGATGTTCTAATTACAACGGGGCCTCCGCACAGCATGCATCTGATCGGGCTTGGGATAAAAAAGCAATTAAATATTAAGTGGGTTGCTGACTTCAGGGATCCATGGACAAAGATCGATTTTTATTCTGAATTGCTTCTGACAAAATATGCTGATAAAAAACATCATACGCTCGAAAAAGCGGTTATTAAACAGGCCGATCAGATCATCGTTGTGAGTGAAACCATGAAGAAGGATTTTATAAATTCAGGCGGGAAGAATATAGTTGTTATTCCCAATGGTTTTGATGAAGATGATTTTCCGGATGATCCTGTTGAAACTGACCAGAAATTCAGTATTGTATATACCGGTGTGCTTAACCAGGCCAGGAATCCAAAAAGCCTTTGGGAAGTGTTCGCAGAAGTGATATCAGAAAATAAATATTTTGCTAAAAGCCTGGAAATAAAATTAATAGGGAATATTGATCATAGTATTCTCAAAAATCTTGATGAATATAAGTTGAGCGACTTCGTTCAGAAATTTGATTTCTTACCACATGACCGGGTCATTCAATATCAAAGGAAAGCACAGGTTTTGTTATTACCAATCAACAATACCCCGAATGCAAAAGGTATTATTACGGGTAAAATATTTGAATACCTGGCAGCCCGGCGTCCTATTCTTGCCATAGGGCCCACTGATGGTGATGTTGCAGATATTCTGGCTGAAACACAAGCTGGCGTTATCAGTGATTTTAATGATACTGTGATATTGAAAAAAAATATCCTGCATTATTATGACCAGTTCCTTAAGAAAAATCTTGAAATACCTACTGCTTTTCTGGATAAATATTCCAGACGGGAACTTTCCAAAAAACTTGGTCAAATTTTAAATCAAACAACCTGATGATTCGTTCTTCTTTCAATATGAAATGGTATAAAACAGGGTAGTATATATTAATTTGTCACTAAGTATTTAACAATTTTTTCTGCTGCATTACCATCCCCAAAATATTTTTGTTGAGGGCCGAAGCTATTTATTTTTAATTTTTCTTTCAACAGATCGTCTTTCATGCCAACTAAAAAATTCCAGTTCCCTTCCAGTGTTTCGATCCATTCGGTCTCTTCTCGTAAGGTAATACACGGTTTCTGTAAAAAATAAGCCTCTTTTTGCATTCCCCCGGAATCAGTCAGGATCTTTATGGCATTTTTTATCAGGAAAATCATTTCAAGGTAACCTACCGGCTCGATTATTATTAAACTGTTGGAAATATATTTTTCTTCAATCATTTTTCTGGTTCTGGGATGTAAAGGTATGAGCACCGGATAGTTCAGTTTTCCCAGTTCATAAAATAAATTTTTCAGTCTGGTAATATCATCCGTATTTTCCTGCCTGTGAATAGTAGCCAGATAATACTTATCGGTCTGAATAAAATCTGGCAACCTGAATTTTCCATCGACTATTTCCTTATAATAAAGCAATGAATCATACATGACATCACCAACGAAAAGTGATTTGTCTCCTAATCCTTCTTTTCTTAATAATTCAAGTGCATGCTGGGTAGGGGCGAAAAGTATATTGCAAATATGGTCTGTAGCAATCCTGTTTATTTCTTCAGGCATTTGCCTGTTAAAACTTCTTAATCCTGCTTCAACATGACACACTCTAAGATTCAGTTTTGTTGCGGCCAATGCACCAGCCAGAGTTGAATTGGTATCACCATAAACAACCACCCAATCAGGTTTTTCCTTCAGCAACACCTTCTCCATCCTCCCCATGATCAAGGCTGTTTGTGTTGCATGAGATGCTGAACCCACTTCAAGGTTTATATCTGGTTCAGGCATGTCTAATTCTGTAAAGAATATCTTTGACATATTTATATCATAGTGCTGCCCTGTATGAACAATAACTTCTTCTATTTCGGGCACCTGTCTGATTACCCTGCTGAGTACCGCAGCTTTGATAAATTGTGGTCTTGCTCCGACAACATTCAATATCTTCATTAATGAATGTTTAATAATTTTACAAAGGTTTACTTTCTTTTATGTTTGTGTCAAATTTTCAAACAATTCAACTAATTCTTTTTCCCGCCGCTCCAATGAAAAGTTTTCAACAATTCTTCTTCTTGCTTTTATACCCAATTCTTCATTTGAATCAAAAGCTTTTTGAACATTTTCTATCATTACACTAATATCTTTTCTACTGTTAATAAATCCTGCACCTCCAACTAATTCCGGCATAAATATAATGTCCGAGCATACCGGGATACAGTTACACAGCATGGCTTCACATAAAACATTAGGCATTCCTTCCGTAACAGAAAACAGGCAGAAGACCTTTGCTTTGCGGTAAAACTCACGTAATTTTTCCTGGTTCATCTCGGGTATTAACAAAAGATTATCCGGCAGTGATAGATTAAATTCTCGGGCCTTCTTTTCTGAAAGTCCAATGACGATAAACTTATAATCAGGTATCCTGCGGGCAACTTCAATAAAATCATCAATCCCCTTTAACCTGTAAAATCTGTAATCTCTAATATACGCAACGGTAAGTGCAATATTTTCTTTTTGGGTGTTTCTATCGAATGTCCAGAAATCTGTCTTATACCCATTATGTATGACTCTGATAATCCCTTTAATATCAGGGGCAAAATGCCTGATCCCTCCTTTACGTGGTTCACTGAATGCATATGTATTGGTATAATCTATCAAACAGGGATTATTCGGAAGAAGGTAATGGGCATTTCTCAAAGAATACCTGACACACCACCCTCTGAATTTTGATGTGAATGCTCCATAGTTATATTCGGGCATTTTTGCCACATCATATCCCCCCACAACAATGATAAGTTTCCTCTTATAAACACCACAAAAAAATGCGAGTAAGGCTGTATGCCAATCTGCAAATCTTGTGAAAACAACGTTTACTGAAAGTAGTTTGACTGGCAGAAAAAGAGATAATGCTATGATACTTAAAATGTATTGAATTCTTCCTTTTGAACGGATATGGAATTTAATAACAGCAAAGTGATTTTCAAGAATTTCCTCATCCAGCCTGATAAAGGTTGAATCCCTGCTTTTTACATAAAGAATTTTCATTTATAAGTTCTGAATCCCGGTCTGATTTATATATTGAACTATACTTTCAACGTATACTTTTTCAAGGCAGGATTTTTCTTCTATTACCTCCCACGAAGAATTATTTTTCATAAAATAGAATGAAGCATTTTCAATTGTTTTAGTACCGAAATAAACTGCCTGAAACTCAAATACATAGAATTTTTGCCGATCAAAAGCGATATCTAAAGATAAGTTTGGAACGTTAAACAGGTCAAATATCTTTCTGGCATAATCAAGTAATCCTTCCGGAAGCTGTTGTGTAAATTTAAAAATTCCACTCCCGCTGGCTCTGAAATCTTTCCGGCGAACCTCTCTCTGAAGAACATAATATTTTCTGCCGTAGATAAGTATTTTCCAGTCATGCTTCAATCCTTCAACAAAGTTCTGCAGAATGAACTTGGATCTGAACATGGAATCCATTTTAAAACCTTTATGTTTGATATAATTTTTAAGATCCCATAATTCAGCATACAGGTATCTTGTCCTTCCTATTTTTTTATATTTGCGAAGTGTGTTTTTCCTGCTTTTTGCAAGATAAACACCCGAGCTCATGGCTCCGCGTGCAGTTTTAATAACCATTTTTGTCTGAATCAGGTTAATCTTTTTTTTAAGATCTTCCAGCGTACCCAGATAAAGGGATCTGATACCGGTAATATTTTCCTTATCAATAAGATCCCTTAGAATCTCCATAAATACCTTGTTGTTATTTGCATGGAGAAAGCGATAATCAGGTATAAGAATGGCACCCTGGCATGATAAGCCAAAAACAATGTCGTCAATATAGCTTTTATAATGATAGCCCTTATCCTCGGATGATGTGTAAAGAACAACCTTACCAGCATAATCCATATGATTGAAATCTATATCTGAAAAGGATAAATAATTGGTTTTGAATCCGTAATCTTTGAAATATTCTGTCATCAGCTCTTTATTCATTCCACTCTTATAGGGAACAGATTGCTGCTTGGAACCAAAGTAATCCTTATAATCTGTAAGTATGTAGATATCCTGCATCATCTATTTGGAAAATAAATTTTTTATTTTTTGTTGGTTTAACTGAACCAGCCGCTGCATAATGGAGCGCTCTTCTTTCCTGCCTAGCTGAAATATTACCGGATAAACAAAACGATGAAAAAAATAATAAAGATACCATAATGGTTTAGCAGCAAATAATATCTTAAACATAAAATTTCTTCTCTTCAGTTTATTTATAATTTTCAGCTCTGTTCTTATCCTGAGTTTCCTGTTAGCTATAGGGATCAGATCAATATGATAATGATCCTTTTCAAAATATACCTGGACGATAACTGATTCACTAAATTTATTATAATCAACTTTTTTTACCCTGTTATCATAGATAATATTGGCAAAACAAAAATTACCCAGGCTGTAGAATATATACTTCTGTTTGTATTTTTCATAAGGTTGTAACGTGTGCGAATGATGCCCGATGATCATATCAGCACCTTCATCAATAAGGTTTCTGGCAAGTTTGCACTGGTTGAAGTGCGGGTAAAGTCCATATTCCATTATCCCACCCCAGTGTAGCAACAAAATTAAATAATCCAGATTTCTGTTTTGCTTAAGGTCTTCAATAATAACTTCTTTTTTGAGCATATTCAGAGAAACAGGAGAATTTTCAGGAAGAATTGGATTTGTATCCTGTGAGACATAATTAAAAAATCCAAACCTGATGTTGTTCATTTCGACAATAAGCGGTTTACGGGCCTCTTCTGCCGTATATCCCGCTCCGATCCTGAATATTTTGTTTTGATCCAAAAATACAGTCGTTTTTTTATAACCATCAAACAAATTATCATAAATATGATTGTGAGCGAGTGTAACAAGTTTAATGTTTAGGTTATTCAGATAATGAAGGGTGTTCACTTCAGTTTTCAATCTGGGTTCTCTTAACATGAATTCCCCTTCATCACCTTTTGCGACACATTCAAGATTACCTATTACAAAATCAGATTCTCTTAAGAAATGTTTTATTTCAGAGAATGGATCTTCCCCCCTGTTAAATAATGTTACATATTCATCATTAAAACTGATGTCTCCCAGAAAAGATAATAAAACTCTGTTTTGTTTATCGATCATAAGCTGGTAATAAAATCGGCCAGTTTCTGAGATTGTACTTTATAATTGAACTCATTATAAACCAGTTTTCTGCCTTCCTCCCCTATTTTATCAGCTAGTTCGGGATTAGAGATAGCGAAATCAAGTTTTTCGGCGAATGAAACAGGATCATTTGGTTTTGCAATGAAAGCATTCACCCCATCCTTAAGGTAAACAGGTATTTCCCCCACAGATGTAACGACCACAGGCCTGCCTGCTGCAAGATATTCCCCGAGTTTGGTTGGAAATCCTCCCTCCGCCTGCTTACTCTCGGGTCTTGCCAGTGCAAGAATTTTTGAACTTTGAAGATATGCGGGTAATTGGTCGCGTTCAATTCGTCCGGTAAAGACTACCCGGTCCGTAAGATCGTTTTGGGATATCTTCTCGACCAATCCATTAAAATCCGGAACATCTGTTTCTCCAATCAGAAAGAGCTTTAAGTTTCGGTGTTTTTGAGAAATTGCTTTAAAAGCATCAATTAAAATTGGAATCCCGTCTTTATCTCCACTCAGAACTCCGCAATAGGCTATATATTCTGAATCAGTATTAAAATGATCCTTTTCGGTTGTAAACCTGTCAGGTTCTACCAGCATGGGGAGAATCATGATTTTTGCATTTCTCCTGATAAATCTTTCAAAATATTGCTTTAACGCTTCGGTGATAACAAATAGTCCGTCAAATAATTTACATGTGACATGAAGGTAAATAAACAGGTTAAACCTTTGCCAGAAATTATTTATACCAATGAAGGGGTATTCACTGCGCTCCTGTATAATTTTTATTCCTCTGATTCTGCAAAAAAAGAATAGTATCGATGTATATATCAGGTTTGTCAAACCCATAAATATTACATCAATCCCAGGATTTTTATGCAATTTTCTGATCCGTCTGAGCGCCCGGATTAGACCTTTGGCAGAATCTAATACCCTTGCAGCAAATATTTTTTTCCTTTGTGTTGTACCTGAAGTATATGTGAAATTGATGCCGGCATATGTTCCTGTCACAAGTGTATTATTCACTGGACCGTGAATATGTTCACTTGGTTTAATACACAGTACATATACTCTATGAGACAATTCAACAAGTCCCCTGGCATAAGAGATCATTCGATTGACGGCAGCCATTCCAAATGGAAAAGGACCTGAATGGACTATAATAATATTCATTGATTTGACATTATTCTATCCTGCATATGTTTCAAAAGTCTAAATTCACAACAAGACAGCATGTATTCCTATTAATCATAGGGAATTTTTACAAAGGTCCATATTGATATTCTTTTATAACCAATTCAATTGAACCTAATATTTATATATTCATAAAATTATGTCAGTATAATTTTTCTTTGTTTTCGGTTATCAAATTGATGGCTGTGTCATCCCTGGATTTGAATTTGAATAATACATTATTTTTTCAGTATATTCTTTGAATAAATCTATTAATCATTACAAGCCCCTCAGGTTGAAGCAGAGTTTAATATGGTAAATCCTTGATAACTTTATAAGAAATGTGAATATTGAATTGTGTTATTCATATTTAATCTTTACCACAAGTTGGGTCCTGATAAATATATAATTTATTATATTACTTTAACTTACGGTGTGTATTAATACATTCAACTCATCACTAGGTTTATATAATAAAATCCCATTTGATTTTCCTTGCTGTACTTAAAAGATCCTGATATACACTAATTATCTGTTCTGCATTTCTTAAACAATTTATAATGATCATATTTAATGTACTTATTTTGTCTTGATGATTATATTAATGTTTCTTCAGGCAGATCCACTGGGAAGTACCAAAATCCCCAAATATCAATTTCATAATGCTATAAAAATAGATTGCAAAGAATATCGCAAATGTAGTAAGCTTCAGTAATTTATTAAAAATTGGCAAATTTATTTTGTCAATCCTGCTGGATATTTTTTTAAAATGGTAGTATCTGTTGAACATGAATTGTCTCAATTTTTTCAATCCTTTCTCGGGCTGAGAAGCATGATTTAAGACTATCCAGCCATATCTTTCCCCCAGGACTTTGAAGCTTTCTATGTTCCAACGACTTATATGAGTTGGAGGTATATCAAAGTACGACCGGTGCTCATCATAAAATTCCCTATGCTTATTATTTGGAACGGCAATGTAAAGTAGTGCTTCTTCATTACTCAATTTATTCAGATTTTCAAACACTACGTGCAATCGATCTAAATGTTCCAGAACCTGAAACATACATATGATATCAAATTTTATTGAGAATTTATTTGTGTTAATATTTTTCAGATCTTCTGAAATACAATTAATCCCATACTTTAATATTTCTTTCCTGCCATAATCTGAAAACTCTATACACATTACTTTCTCTTTTGGAATAAATCTGGGAGAGATCTTTTTTATAAATGCTCCATTTCCTGCACCAACCTCGAGCAAATTAATTTTTTGCGAATTATTCTTTTTTATGAATGATTCTATATCATCATATGTAACCTGATATTCCCATTTCCATTCGTAATAAGAGGCATTGGAGTGATAAGCCAGTGAATAGAAGTAATTTGTTCCTGCAATAAAGGGATCAGCATATACAAAGGAGCAACTCATACATTGCACAAAATCTGAAACATCTTCCTCCC
>LJUQ01000202.1 GCA_001304505.1 Bacteroides sp. SM23_62_1 | reverse complement strand
AACAACAAACCTTGAACCCTGAACCTTGAACCCTGAACCTTGAACCCTGAACCTTGAACCCTGAACCTTGAACTATTTCCCCTTAGCCTTCTTCCTTAATTCTCCTTCAAAATATTATCATCGTACTCAATCTCAAACCGCAGTTTATGCTTTGCTTCTTCCTGGGCCAGCATAAGGAAAGTTTCTTTTGCAGCTGTATTATCAGTGCGGGCTGCAAGGTCGGAATAAAGCCTGAAAGCAGCCTTTTCTTCCTTCATAGCAATGATCAGTGCTTCCTGGTAGCTCAGGTCATCCCTTGAAGTATTAACATCAACCAGGTAATCACCAATCTTGAGATCCTGAACCCTTGTGTTGGAAGGAATCATCTTTCCTCCCTTTTTGATTAGTTCAAGTTTCTTTTTATGGCCAAGTTCTTCTTTAGAGAATAGTTCAAATATTTTCTGCATTTCCTTGCTCTTGCTTCTTTTTGCAAGGTCAGCATACAGGTTAGAGGCTCTGAGTTCATCTTTAATAGCAAAATCAAGAATATCGTTAATGGTTTTAAACTCCTGCATAGCTTAGGATTTATGATTATTAAAAGAAGACAAAAATAGGTATTAAAAGAAAATTTACAAAAGTGACGATAGGCTAGAAATATGGCAAAGTCCCCGGACAGTAAAACATAATTCATTGTTGTCCGTGGATTTTATTCATAACCCCCTCTGTGTGGGGCTGTGGCACAAAATGGAAAACATGGATTAATGTCTATCAGAAAGCTTTTCAAGGCTTCCCGCAGATTTCGCAGATCCGCCTGAGGTGGACAAGTTATTTAAAAATCAGTGACTAAGTTCTGCGAAATCCGTGTTTAAATCTGCGGAATCTGTGAGGAATAATTTATTTTCTTCCATTGAACACCTTGAAATTAATTTATGACACTGCCCCATATCCGCATATGGGACAGAGGGGGTGAAATAAAACCAGGTATTACATTTTTTACAATAATTAAGTAATTAAATTTAGGTTCAGAAACATTACAAAAATCAATATTACCTGCAATTTAAAATGTTATTTTTGCCTCTTTGGTGAAGGATAAAATCCCGGATGATTCACAATATTTTATTTTAAGGCAAGATATTTATAACTATACCAATTTAGCCATTTAACCATTTAGCAATTTAGCAATGTAACCATTTAACAATGAACAAGATTGTCGAAAAAGAATTTTTTTCTGACTCTGTAGTAAAACTAGTGATTGAGGCACCCTATATTGCACAAAGCCGCAAAGCTGGACATTTTGTGATAGTCAGGACAGGACAGAAAGGGGAGAGGATTCCTCTTACAATTGCCGAAGCAGATTTAGAAAAAGGTACAATTACGATTATCATACAAAAGGTGGGTGTGAGTTCTATCAAGCTTTGTAACATGGAAGTGGGGGATTATATTACAGATGTTGTAGGTCCCCTGGGGAGGCCTACACATATTGAAAAGGTTGGCACAGTTCTGGCTTCAGGTGGAGGTGTTGGGATTGCTCCGTTACTCCCGATTGTAGAAGCCATGAAGAAAGCCGGGAATAAAATTATAACTGTGCTGGCTGCACGTCGCAAGGATTTGATCATTCTTGAAGAACAGATACGAAAATATTCTGATGAAGTGATTATTATGACTGACGATGGTTCTTATGGGAAAAAAGGGCTCGTTACCGATGGTATGGAAGAGATCATTAAACGTGAAAAAATCAATCAGGTTATTACTGTGGGACCAGCAATTATGATGAAATATGTAGCACTTCTTACTAAAAAGAATAAAATTCCCACCCTTGCCAGTCTGAACACCATCATGGTAGATGGAACCGGCATGTGCGGTGCATGCAGGATTTCTGTAGGAGGTAAAACCAGGTTTGTATGTGTCGATGGGCCTGAGTTTGATGCGCACCAGGTAGATTTTGATGAGATGTTGTTGAGATTGAACTTTTACAGGGATAAGGAAGAGAAAGCCTATGATAATTTCCTTAATAAATACAGAAAGGCTTTGTAAATGGAAGTATTACTAGAATATTTAAAGAAAGAAAGAGACAAGGAATGGAGGGTTGAACTTCGTGATAAACTGAAGGCAAGGGACAGAACCAAGCTGGAAAGACTTCATATGCCTGAACAGGCACCGGAAGAGAGAATTAAAAATTTTAATGAGGTTAACCTTGGTTTAACAGAGGAACAGGCCGTTCATGAGGCCCGGCGTTGTGTAGACTGTCCTAGGCCTACATGTATTACAGGTTGTCCGGTAGGTATTAATATTCCAAAATTTATCAAAAAGATTGAAGCTGGGGAATTTCTGGATGCAGCAAAGGTGCTCAAAGAAACAAATGCACTACCTGCAGTATGTGGAAGGGTTTGCCCGCAGGAGATACAATGTGAGCAGGTCTGCTTTTATCCGCAGAAACTGAAAAAACCAGCTGTGGCCATTGGCAATCTTGAAAGATTTGCAGCCGATTATGAACTGAAAAGCAGCAGTATATCTGTACCTGAAATAACAAGTTATAATGGAATCAAGGTTGCCTCTATTGGCTCCGGTCCGGCAGGCCTTGCATTTGCAGGTGATATGGCGAAGATGGGTTATGATGTTACGGTCTTTGAAGCATTACATGAAATAGGAGGCGTTCTGAAGTATGGGATTCCGGAATTCCGCCTCCCAAATGAGATTGTTGATGTTGAGATCAACATATTGAAAAAAATGGGTGTAAAGTTTATTCATAACTTTATTGTTGGCAAAACAGCTACTATTGATCAACTGAGAAAGGAAGGATTTACAGCCTTCCTGATTGGCAGCGGAGCAGGATTACCCAATTTTATGAATATTCCTGGTGAAAATGCAATTGGTATCTATTCCTCAAATGAATATCTTACCCGCGTTAACCTGATGAAGGCAGCGAATCCTGAATATGATACACCCATTGTCAGTGGTAAGAAAGTGGCTGTAATTGGCGGGGGAAATACAGCTATGGATGCGGTGAGAACGGCAAAAAGACTGGGAGCAGAAAAAGCAATGATCATTTACCGCCGCTCCATTGAAGAAATGCCAGCAAGGATTGAGGAGATTAAGCATGCCCAGGAGGAGGGTATCGAATTTTTGAACCTGCATAACCCGGTTGAATATCTCGCCGATGACCAGGGTAAGATTAATAAAATGAAAGTACAGAGAATGGAATTAGGAGAACCTGATGAATCAGGAAGAAGAAGACCCATACCTATTGAAGGATCTGAATACCTGATTGATGTCGATACAGTTGTGGTGAGCGTTGGAGTATCGCCTAATCCACTGATACCTCAGAGTATGAAAGAACTGAAGGTCTCTTTATGGGGGACCATTACTATCGATAAAGAGACCATGCAATCATCAATCCCTGATATTTTTGCAGGTGGTGATATCGTTAGAGGTGGCGCTACCGTTATCCTGGCAATGGGTGATGGCAGGAGGGCTGCTGCTGCCATGGATCGCTATATCAAAGAGAAAGTCAGGAATATCATATCCCTAATCAAGGAATTTAAAACGATAGGGGAAATCCTGGAATTCGCGTCGAAGTAAAGTAAAAAGTAAAACTATACTACTATGTTCAATCTGATCTCATTAAAAGTCAAATGCCCTGTATGCGGGCATTCACTGATGAACGAAAAACAGCTTGTTGATAATTGCCCGAGTATACAGCTTGGGGTTATGGTGGGTGAAAAAAAAGGGACTATTAATTTAAGTTCCGTTTACGAAAGCTATAATTATTTAAGTGATATTGAAACACCTGAAAATGAACTGATAAGATTATTTTGCCCACATTGTAATTCCGAGATTAAATCCAGGACTGATTGTGATGCGTGTAATGCGCCTATGATTCCACTTGATCTTGAACTAGGTGGAAATGTAAGTATTTGCTCACGTATCGGTTGTACAAATCACTTTGTAAAATTTGTTGATTTTTCATTTGCCCTCAAGCAGCTTTATATCGATTCAGGATATCTTGAGCGGCCATACGATGAAGACATGACAGGTTCATGGAAGCCACTGGGGATGAGTGCCGATGAAGAAGAAAAGATTGAGGTCATTAAAACAGGCACCTTTCTACATACCTATTGTCCTTATTGTAAGAAATCCTTGATTGAGAAGGGCACCATCAAACTCAAGGTGAAAAGGAATGGCAAATCAGGCTTCCTGATGCTCAGTCCATATTTAAACGTATTCACCTCAAAATCAACAATCTATCTCCCGGAAAATGAATTCATCGGAGATATCAGCTGTTTTCATTGTGATAAAACCCTGATACTCTCCGACGAGAAATGCAAGGAATGTGGCAGTGATATTGCACGAATTATGGTAAGTGCGCGGAAAAGGCTGTTTGATTTTTATATATGTTCAAAGAAAGGATGTAAATGGCATGGGTTGAGCAAGGAGGATATTAATGATATCAGGTTGGAGGACAGTTTGGAGTGGTGAGATAATGGAATGATGAATGATGAACAACAGAAAAGGGACTGTATCATAACTTAATTTCAATATGTTGAGTGGGGTAAAATAATTTATTCCTCGCAGATTCCGCAGAACTTAATATACTGAACCTAAGACATCTGTGAAATCTGCGGGATAATCTGCGAATATCTGCGATAAGCCTTTACAAGTCTTCTGATCAATATCTGTTTATTATTTCTAAGTTGTGACACAGCCCCCATTCAGCATTGAGCAAAGTTAAAAGGATGTCTCAAAGCCCCATATTCAGAAAAAGTTCACACTCAAAGCTCAAACACACCGATTCACTTCTTCTTCTCCGTCACATATTTATGAATTCCTCTGGCAGCTATTTTTCCAGCCCCCATTGCGAGGATCACGGTGGCTGCTCCTGTTGCCACATCGCCACCTGCAAAGACACCGGGCTTTGAGGTCATCCCTGTTGATGGGTCAGTAATGATATTTCCCCCTTTTCCGGTTTCAATATCGGGTGTGGTGGCAGGTATCAGGGGATTAGGGCTGTTTCCGATGGCAATGACGGCTACGTCGATGGGCATCCTGAAATTCGCATCAGGAATGGGTACGGGTCTTCGGCGGCCCGATTCATCGGGTTCCCCCAGCTTCATCCGGATACATTCAACTTCCTTTACCCAGTTATTTTCTCCTCCGTGAAATGCTGCCGGATTTGACAGTAACTGAAAGATTACCCCTTCTTCTTCAGCATGATGAATTTCTTCATTCCTGGCAGGCATCTCATCGCGGGATCTCCTGTAAATGATAATTGATTTTTCAGCTCCCAGACGAAGGGCGGTGCGGGCACAATCCATAGCAACATTACCTCCCCCGACAGTGGCTACTCTTTTACCTTTAACAATAGGTGTTTTATATTTTGGAAATAAATAGGCTTTCATGAGGTTGGCCCGTGTGAGATATTCGTTTGCTGAATAGAGGCCATTCAGGTTTTCCCCGGGGACATTCAGGAACCATGGCAATCCTGCACCGGTTCCCAGAAATACAGCATTGTAATCCTTGAGAAGTTCATCAATACTTTTAATTTTGCCGACTACATAATCCTTAAACAATCGGACACCCAGTTGTTCCAGATAATTGATTTCCCTGAACACTATTGTCTTAGGAAGTCTGAACTCCGGTATGCCATAAACCAGTACGCCTCCGGGTTCATGAAGTGCTTCAAACATATCCACGGCATGTCCCAGCCGTACCAGGTCAGCTGCTACAGTGATGCCTGCCGGTCCTGCACCGACGACTGCAATCTTTTTCCCTGTAGCTTTCGGTTTTGGGGGTAACTCACTATCTCCCTGTTCTGCCTCCCAGTCTGCAAGGAACCGTTCTAATCGCCCAATAGCTACGGGTTCATTTTTAATCCCTTCCTTAAATTTTTTGTCTGAGATGAATTGGATAAACCCGGGTATATCAATTTCAACCGGACAACCATTGATGCATTTTGGATTTTTACACATAAGGCATCGTTTGGCTTCGAGTACAGCCTCATCGGGTGAATAACCGAACGGGACCTCGTCATAATTGCGGATCCTTTCTCCGGGTGGTTGTTCACGCATCGGTGTTTTAGTCGGACTTACTTTCGCCATAATGGTGTCTTTCCTTTGTAACAATTTCTTCTTCAAGGTAGGCTTTTCTTCTCGCCAGAACCAGGTCCCAGTTGATTTTATGGCCGTCGAAATGGGGGCCATCGACGCAGGCAAATCTTGTTGTTCCTTCAACTTCTATCCTGCACGCCCCACACATCCCGGTTCCATCGATCATGATCGGATTCATGCTTACAATGGTTTTGACCTGGAAGGGCAGTGTGACCTGGGATATCCGGTACATCATAAAAGTACAGCCAACAGCAATAATCCGGTCGAATTTCATCCCGGCCTTCAGATCAGATTCAAGCAGGCCGGCATTATGCCCTTTATAACCCAGCGATCCATCAGCAGTGGCATACCTGACTTCATCCGAAACATTTTCCAGTTTTTCATTCCAGTAAAGCAGAAACTTACTCCTTGCTTCAGAATAACAGATAACCTTATTGCCTTTCTGCTTAAGAGCCCTTGCAGCAGGGTAGATGCTTCCGATTCCATAGCACCCTCCAACGAGGCCAACGGTGCCGACTTTGCCGATCTCAAATGATTGTCCGAGTGGCCCTGTAAGGGAGTATATCTCATCACCTGGATTCATCTCTGCAAGCCTGTGAGTACTTGAACCAATGTCAAGAAAAATGAATGTTAATGTTCCTTCCCTGGTATCCCAGTCGGCAACAGTAATGGGTGTCCTTTCACTGAATTCATCCGGAATGATGATAATAAACTGTCCGGGCTCTACCTTCCTGGCAATTTCCATGGCACTCACCGTGCAGGCATGAACATTTGGTGCTATTTCAACTTTACTGAGAATTTGCGCCATATCAGATTTTTTCAATTCTAGTGTCGATCATTGTTCGATCTGGATTAATTCTTCCCGTTAGAGATAAAATGTCCGTACAATCGGGAAATAGACGTGCTGCTTTCCCATTCATTGACGGAGATGACTTAAGGATACTCTGAGATTCACCAAACTCAGTTTTGATCTTTACTTTATCCCCATCTTTTAACTTTAACTGTTTAATCAGTTGAGGTGACATAGCCAGGATATTTTCATCAATCACTTCTTTCAAATCAGTGACCAGGGAAGTAAGGCTATTTCCCTTGTATCTGAAATGATTATGGCTCAGTATCACTTCTATGGGAAAGTCTTTATTTGTCTCAGTCGGTTTAGGTTTGACAGGGATCAATTTCAGATTTTCCCCATGCAGGGATGGGGAGGATGATACAGTATTTTGTATTTCTTTAAGGATATCTTTTGATTTATAGCTGGAAAAACCTGATTCCAGCATTTTTTCGGCCAGTTTTGAGATAATCCATGAGATTGTCCTGATACCTTCTGGTGGAGGAATAGTTTTTCTGATTTTCTTAAACTGTCCGTCCAGTGTTAAAGTGTAACCGTCATTTTCAAGAAAGGTGGTAACCGGTAAAATTACATTGGCATATTCTGACAATCCGGTCTGAAACATATTAAATTGAACCAGGAATTTAAGATTTGCCATTTCTTTCCGTGACGGTATGTCTCCTGCTATCATTAATGCTGTAATCCCATCATCCCTTATACTGCCCAGCATGTCATCGGAGGCTAGTCCTTTGATTGTACTTAGCTTTGTCTGCCAGATTTGATTCCACTTATATATCATCTTTTCATCACCAAGATGATCAAATCCCGGTAATATATCAGGATGTGCGCCGGCAAGTACTCCTCCATAAAGATTGCCTTCATATTCCAGGAACAGGAGATAGCATCCGTGTTTTATATTCTTTATTTGATGAATATTCTGAAGGATATGAAGATTGTCCATACCGGCTGTACAGCGGATAATTTCGTCTCCTGCGATAATTATAAGTTTTCTTGATCGGTCGAGAGCGTTGGCAGCCTGGCGTATTGCAGATTCGTTGGCGCCACACAGACTACGTGCTTTTTGTACATCAGCTTTCTTGAAATGCCTGGTGAAATTATCCGGTAATGAAGAGTTATTTTTGCTTACCAGTTCTGATAATAGCAGGTACAGGAAATTTATTTCCTCCCCGGGGGCATACAGTATATTTTGGGTAGCAAAATCAGAGGTTCGGGTAGTGAAGGCATTGGCATAAATTATCTGTTTGTCATTGTTAAACGCCTTTCTTATCCTGTATTCTACTAATGGATGGGTGACTGAGGCATCTGTGCCCAGCAGAAAAAGAGTATCTGCTTTTTCAATCTCTTCGATAGCAGGCGGAGGATAAACTGAATAATGCTGATGCAGCTGATCCATAACCTCACGGTTTGCATAGGAGGAGAACAGGTCAACATTATTGGATCTCATAATTTTCCGGGCAAATTTCTGCAGTAAATAGTTTTCTTCAATCGTGTCATGGGGTGAGCATATCATTCCGAACTGGTTCCCCCTGTACCTCTCGAGGTTGCTTGCGGTGTATTCCACAGCTTCATTCCAGGTAACCTCTACCCATTTGTTTTTTTTCTTTATCAGTGGTGTGACAATTCTTGATGGGTGGTTGTTGATATCAACAGGTATAAATTTCCCACGCAGGCATAACTGGGGCGGATTTGTCCTGGTTCCGGGTCGGGGTCCTACATTCACCACTCTGTTACCCCTTGTATTGATATTCATCCTGCATCCGGCAGAACATAATAAGCATGTTGTTTCAGTGTATTTATCTGGCAGTCCGGCCCATTTCCCCATTTTTTCAGATATTGAACCCGTGGGGCACACATCCACACAGGCACCGCAGAATTCACAGCCTGCATCTTTCTGTGATTCATTAAAAGCAGTCCCTACGATGGTATTGTTACCTCTTTGAATAAATGCCAGTACCTGGCTATTCCTCCCCTCATTACAGATCCTGACACATCGTCCGCACAACACGCAGAGGTTATAATCAAGGTCATAAAATGGATTGTTTTTTTCCGGGGGGATACCTTTATAGTGTATCGGATATTTTATTTCTTTCAGATCGAGATAGTCAACAAGAACCTGCAATTCACAATCACCATTGCTGGTACAGAAATTACACCCGGTAATGGTGCTAACCTTTCTTGTGGTATGCATAAAATCAATACAATCTTCTTTATCCTTGCATACCAGGCAGGTGTATGGATGTTCTGAAAGAGAGAGCTCCAGAATTTCAGCTCTTAATTTTTGCAGTTCAGCTGTTTTTGTCTGAATTATCATGCCTTGGGCAACAGGTGTTGAACAGGCAGTGGAAAAACCTTTCATATCGTTTACCTCAACTATACAGAGCCGGCAGCCACCGTATGGCTCCAGATGGTCGAGGTAACACAGGGCAGGGATATAAATATCGGCCTGCCTGGCAGCTTCCAGAATAGAAAGGCCTTTGGGGACCAGTATTTTTTTTCCATCAATGGTTACTGTTATTTTTCTGTTGCTGGTTCTTTTCATCAATAATTATTAAACAATCCTGATTTATCATTCAATTACAATAGCATCACCTGCAATGGCATCGAACCGGCATATTTCATAGCAGGCCCGGCATTTAATACACTTTTCCGGATCGAGGTTGTGGGGTTTGGAACGGGGACCGGTAATTGCGTTTGTTGGACATACGCTGACACAGAGCTGACAGCCTGTACACTTAACGGGAATGACGCGGTACTCAACCAGGTCGCGGCATACAGTGGCCGGACACCTTTTATCAATAACATGAGTTTCAAATTCTTCCCTGAAATATCGTAAGGCAGAAAGTATAGGATTTGGAGCGGTCTGTCCGAGTCCGCATAAGGATCCTTTCTGAACAGTATGAGCGAGATCTTCCAGCCTTTCCAGATCACCCTCTTCGCCTTTTCCTGTAGTAATTTTATTTAGGATTTCCAGCATCTGCCGGGTACCAACACGGCATGGTGTGCATTTGCCGCAACTTTCTTCACTGGTAAAGGTGAGAAAAAATTTCACCACGTCGACCATACAGGTATGTTCATCCATCACGATGAGGCCTCCAGAACCCATCATTGATCCGGCCTCCGTCAGGCTTTCATAATCGATCGTAAGATCAAATTTATCCACCGGCAGGCACCCTCCTGAAGGTCCACCAGTTTGTATAGCCTTTATCTTTACCCTGCCGGATGGACCACCCCCTATCTCATCAACGATTTTCTTTAATGTGATACCCATTGGAACTTCAACGAGACCGGTATTCTTTATTTTACCAACGAGGCTGAAGATTTTTGTACCCGTACTTTTTTTAGTTCCTGTTTTAGCAAAACTTTCAGCTCCCTCCCGGATGATAATCGGTATATTAGCCCACGTTTCAACATTGTTGATGGCTGTTGGATTCCCATTAATGCCCTTTTCAACAGGATATGGTGGCCGCTGTTTCGGAATACTTCTTTTCCCCTCAATTGATTGGATAAGGGCTGTTTCCTCACCGCATACAAATGCACCTGCTCCCTCTACCAGCCTGATGTTAAAAGAAAGACCCGTTCCGAGAATATGCTCGCCCAATAAACCAGCTTCATATGCCTGTTGAAGGGCAATACGCAGGTGTTTGATAGCCAGGGGGTATTCAGTACGGACATAAATAATCCCCTGTCGTGCACCGGTAGCATAGGCACCTATTAACATTCCCTCAAATATGCTTTGTGGATTTCCTTCCAGGACACTTCTATCCATATATGCGCCGGGGTCACCTTCATCACCATTGCATACCAGGTATTTGATCTTTCGATTTGGCTGGTCTGCCAGGTATTCCCATTTTAAACCGGTAGGAAAGCCTGCTCCACCCCGTCCACGTAAGCTTGATTTTTTGACCTCCCCGATCACATCACGAGGTTTCATTTTGAATAGCGCCCTGGAGAGTGCAGTATACCCCTCAACAACAAGGTAGTCCTCTATCTTTGTTGGATCAATAATACCATTATTCTTAAAGACTGTCCTTTGTTGCTCCCTGTAGAAAGGGATCTCATGTTCATGAATAAGCATTTTCCTGCTTGTCGGATCAAAATATTGCAATTTCTTAATGATCTCACCGTTTAAAACTGTTTTTTCAATGATTTCCCTGACATCATCCTTTGTCACATGCTGGTAAAATATTTCCTGTGGACGGATGACAACCAGCGGCCCTCTTTCGCAGAATCCATGACAACCGGTAGTTTTTATTTCTATCTCTACTTTTAGTTTTCGTTTGTTTTTTTCTTTTATGAACTCGTTAGCCACCTCTTCAGCTCCATATGCTCTGCAACCTGTTCCGCAGCATATTGAAATACAGGGTTTTTCCGGATCCTGATTCTTAAGTATCTCTTTTCTCCAGTCTTCTAATTCTTTCGCTGATCCAAGTTTCTTCATGAGTTTTCCGGTTTCAATTCTCCCTGAATCTTTTCCAGGAGTGTTTTTGTTTTTCCTATATTCATCTGTCCGTGATATTTTCCATCCACAACGACAATGGGTCCAAGAGCGCAGGCACCCAGACAGTTAACTGTTTCAAGTGAATATTTGAAATCCGGCGTCGTTCCACCCGCTTTAATGCCCAGTAAACGCTCTAATTCTTCCACAATGATTGCGGCACCTCTCACATGGCATGCGGTACCCAGACAGACGGAGATACAGCATTTACCCTTAGGCGTGAAGCTGAAGGAACGGTAAAAGGTAGCAATACTGAAAACCTGGCTTTTTGATATCCTCAGATGTTTGGAGATTGAATCGACAGCTTCAGGCGAGAGATATCCTTCCTGCTTCTGGACAGTTTGCAGGATCGCTATCAGGCTGCTTTTATCTCGTGATTCATAATGGGAGAGGATTTTCTCAATGGGATTGGCCATACGCGTCAACTTTTTTCAAGGTTTTAAATATATAAAAAATCAAAGAAGTTGATTCTGCTGAATATCAACTCCGGAATATTTATATTCATTCTATTGAAAATATTAAGTATAAATAGTTGATTTTCTTTTATTTGTTGAGAAAGTTACCTGAAGACAGCAGGGTGAACTATCTGCCTGCATAGATTCATGATCTACCTGCCGAATGAGTTCCCTGCTATTTTAAAATAAATTCCTAAATTTGCATCCCTACAATTGGAGCTCGGATAGTTTATAAACAATCAAATACAATGATTATCGGAGTATTGAGAGAAGGAGGGAGGGAAAACAGGGTTGCTTTGCTGCCCGAGAACGTATCTGTCCTAATTAAGAATAATATATCCGTTTTAATCGAGTCTGATGCCGGAAATTCCTCTTGTGCCAGCAATAAAGAGTATGTTGATGCAGGAGCTGTGATACAGACAAAAGAATACATCCTCAGGGAGGCTAGTTTAATACTGAAGATCAATCCTCCGGAAGATCATGAAATTCCATCGGGAAGGGTACTTGTTGCCATACTAAATCCTTTGGTTAACACTGCATTAATCAATAAACTTGCGAATGAGAATGTAACATCATTCAGCCTTGATATGGTTCCGCGATCCACCCGTGCCCAGGCTGTTGACATCCTCTCGTCGATGGCAACTATAGCTGGCTACAAAGCAGTTCTGGTAGCGGCCAGTAAATTACCAAACTTTTTCCCAATGTTTATGTCTGCCTCAGGTACAATCAAACCTTCCAGGGTCCTGGTCCTGGGTGCTGGAGTTGCTGGATTGCAGGCTGTTGCAACAGCAAAAAAGCTGGGTGCTGTAGTCGAGGTATTTGATGTAAGATCGGCAGTCAAAGAGGAAGTACTGAGCCTGGGTGGGAAATTTATTGAGGTGGAGGGGGCAAGAGAAGATAAGACTGCAGGCGGATATGCCGTTGAGCAGACTGAGGAGTATAAAAAGAAACAGGAGGAGCTTATACATAAACATGCTGTTAAAGCAAATGTTGTTATATGTACAGCCCAGATTCCTGGTAGAAGAGCGCCTCTTTTACTGAAGAAAGAGACGGTTGAAGCGATGCGTCCGGGATCAGTAATCATTGATATGGCAGCCGGTTCAGGTGGTAATTGTGAGCTGACGAAGAAGGATGAGACGATCATTCATAAGCAGGTCAGGATTATCGGTAACTCAAATTTTCCATCGAGGATGCCGGCTGATGCTAGTAGGATGCTGGGAAATAATTATGTTAACTTCCTTAAACTGATTATTGATGGTGCGGGAAACCTGAACCTGAATTTTGATGATGAAATAGTTAGAAGTACCTGCATGACGCATGATCGGAAAATCAGGAATGAGAAGGTGCTTGAGATCATTGCTATGGAAGAAGGCTGAGGCTAAGGCTGAGGAAAAAAGGTATCGTACTGGTCGGAATGGTCACAATTGTCGCAATTGTCGCAAGATCACAGGGTCGCAGCGTTAGGAGGTCGTCGGGGCAGTAGGTTGTAAGGTTGCAAGTTGGTGAGAGGAATGGATTTAGGATTATGAAGTTCTGTTGGTTGCCAACCAGCAGTTGAAGCAATACAGGATGCACCAGTAATCCCGGTTGTTAACCGGGGATAAAAAACACACATGTCGTCCTTTTAAAAAATATATATGAATTCTATCCTTGAGTTTTTCTATTTATACAAAGAGACGATTTTTATCATCGCCTTATCGATTATTCTTGGTATCGTAGTAATATCAAACGTTCCTGCCATATTACATACGCCTCTTATGTCCGGTGCCAATGCTATCAGTGGAGTAATCATCATTGGTGCAATTATCCTGGTCGGACACGCTGATAACACTTTAACGCTTATTCTGGGTCTTATAGGAATTGTTCTGGCAACATTGAATGTTGTTGGTGGATTTGTCGTAACAGACAGGATGCTCGAGATGTTTAAAAGGAAAAAGCAAAAGTAGGACCGGTTATGGAAAAAATTACAGAAGTTACAAGGACATTGGAATTCACATCCGGTCAATCAGTATTGGAGCTGTCCTACCTTGTTGCAGCAATACTTTTTGTTCTGGGCCTCAGAATGCTTAGTCACCCAGATACTGCACGAAAAGGAAATTTCTGGGCTGCATTTGGTATGATACTGGCCATTATAACCACCATAGTTTTCTATAAAGATGATCAGGGTAATGGAATAAAAAACCTTGGATTGATATTTGGTGCCCTGTTGATTGGTTCAGTTGCCGGCTGGATTATAGCACGCAAGATCAAGATGACGGCAATGCCTCAACTGGTTTCATTCTTCAATGGAACAGGGGGGGCGGCAGCGGCCCTGATTTCTTTAAGGGAATTTCCCAATATTGATCCTTCCCTTCTATCTAATCACGGAATGTTCAACGGACAGGTTCTTGTTATATTACTGGGATTATTCATTGGATCCGTCTCATTTACCGGAAGCATGATTGCTTATGGGAAACTGGATGATAAAATAAGGGATATCAGGGCTTCTTTCCTGAAATATGTGAATATTATCCTGCTGATAATTGTAATTGGATTTTTTGTCTATATCATGTCCCGTGGGCCGGTTAGTCCTGATAAACTAATGCCCGTAATCTATCTCTTATTTACTATATCCTTGATTTATGGTGTGTTATTCGTGATGCCCATCGGTGGCGCTGATATGCCTGTGGTGATATCATTGCTTAACTCCTTCACGGGAATCGCTGCTGCAATGGGAGGATTTTTATACCATAACGATGCCATGCTGCTGGGTGGTATACTGGTTGGTTCAGCCGGTATTATACTGACAATCCTGATGTGTAAGGCCATGAACAGATCCCTGTTGAATGTTATTATCGGAACATTTGGGGGAGGAGGTGTTTCTGTTGACCGGGAAATAGGGACAATCAAAGAAATATCTGTCAGCGATGCTGCTGTCCTGTTAAGTTATACACAACGTGTGGTGATTGTCCCAGGTTATGGTCTGGCCGTTGCCCAGGCTCAGCATGTATGTAACGATATGGTTAAGTTGCTGGAAGAGAAAGGTGTGGAGGTAAAATTTGCAATTCATCCCGTGGCAGGTAGAATGCCAGGACATATGAATGTGTTGCTGGCCGAGGCGGAAGTGCCATATGAAAAACTGGTAGAACTGGATGATATCAATCCGGAATTGCCAAAAACGGATGTTGTGATTATCATTGGTGCCAACGATGTGGTGAATCCTGCTGCTGAAGATGATCCCACCAGTCCCATATATGGTATGCCGATCATCAGGGCACACACAGCAAAAAATGTGATCGTCATGAAACGTGGTATGGGCAAAGGATATGCCGCAATTGAAAATCTGCTTTTCTATGCAGATAATACACGAATGCTTTTTGGCAATGCAAAGGATACTTTGCAGAACCTTGTGGCTGAGATAAAAAGTCTGTAAAACTATTAAGTCACTATTGATTTCTTCTTTTAATCCAGAACCTTCTGTTGTATTGTTGATCGAAACATAGATTAAATCTCAGTAATCCTGTTATATTATTTATTATCATCATACGGATTACAAGGAATGATGGAATAATGAAGAATTGGAATGTTGGAGGGATTGGATGTTGGGTTGGATAAATGGAGCGATAGAATGATAAAGGTTGATTGTAAAGTGCACTAAACTGTTATATATAACTCCTAAATAGATCTATGCAACTATTTGACAAAGAGAATAGTCAAATAGATTGAAGCCCTGCTGATACAAATATGAGCCGTATTATCTGTAATTTATCTGTCTGTTTATTGAACGTGCATGTTACTAAGTGTATCTTGCTGGCACATTATGTCGTATAAACGAATAATTGCAATAATCAACAGTCTTTCTGATCTGAAAAAAATGGAATAACCTAATTTATTGTTATGAACAGGAAATATAAAATTCTATAATAACTCAATGATTTTCAGGTGGTTGAAATATGAAATCCCTGGTTTCCTTTTCCTTATCCTGCTGGCAGCAAATATTTCAGAATTATCAGGTCAGACGACCTATACGTCAGCACAATCGGGGGATTGGACTGCAGGTTCAACATGGGTTGGTGGTGTTGCTCCGGGAGCAGCTGACAATGCAATCATCAAAGACGGGCATACGGTTCGCCTGACCCTTGGAGGAGCCGGATCAGTTATTCATGATCTCACCATTGAGGATGGAGCAGTCCTGGATGCTGATAATAAAGAGATGAATGTCACAGGTAAATTTGAGGTAAATGGCATCTATACTTCTTTTGAGGGGGCTGCACAGGATCTTAATTTCAGTGGTGATACGCTGGAAGGAACAGGAACAATAGCTGTCAACAAGAACACAAGTTATTTCATTATTTTATCCAGTACAACAATTCTTCCAGCAGCCGAGCTAAATATCTTTGGACATATACGTATTGCTGCTGCCGTTACCGTTACCAACCAGGGAATGATAGAAGTCAACGGTGAAATTAACGGGCAGAATTCCACTACATCAGTCTGGACGAATGATGCAGGATCGACAGTTGAAGCGGGTGACCTGATGATGAGCATCGGTATTCTGAATGCTTCTGCCTCAGGAAATACAATTGTGTATATGCAACAGGCTGACCAGGCTGTTAAAATTCCTTCTGCTTTCACCTATTACAATCTGACAATATCCGGGTCCGGTATTAAAAATATTTCTGCAGGACTGATTATCAATAATGACCTGACAATCAGCTCAGGCACATTGAATAGTAATGGCAATAACCTTCAGATAAGAGGTAACTGGATAAACGCGGGAGATTTTACTGAAGGTACAGGAACAGTTACTTTTAACGGCACTACCGATCAATCCATAAAGAATGCAAGTGGTGAAGTTTTTTATAATCTGACGGTAAATAAATCTTCCGGATCACTGATTCTGAACAATGATATCAATGTATCAGGCACATTGACAATGACATCAGGAGTGATCAGTACCGGCACAGGAGTATTAATTCTCGGAACAAGTACTGCCACTACAGGGACTTTGTCCCGTACGGGAGGATTCATAACCGGATCATTCAGGCGGTGGATTAATTCCACTGGTACTTTTCTTTTTCCTGTAGGTACAACAGCTGATTATCATCCACTTAATATCACCCTTAACGGTTTGGGTGCAGGAGGGACCTTAACCTCAAAATTTAGCGAGTCAGTCCCGGGGAGCAATGGGTTGCCCTTATTTGACAATCCCGACTGGCTCTATAACACATTTGTCGATGGCTTCTGGGAGTTAAGCAAGGCCGATGGATTTGACCTTGGAGGAGGTAATAATTACAATATCACCCTTGATGGTACCGGATTTACCGCCTTTTCAATCAATGGCGCTACGAGGATACTTACCCGGGCGGATGCAGGTAGTGCATGGCTTGCCCAGGGAACACACCTCAGCCCGGTTGGGAATGTTGCAAGAAGAAATACACTTACTCTACTTTCGGCCCAATACGCACTGGGTGATACCACCAATTGTACACCTCCTGTTACATCGGTCATTACAGGATCTGATGAGGTTTGTACCAGTGCTTCAGGTGTCCCATACTCTGTGACCAACAATCCACCAAATACATATAACTGGATTATAACCGGTGGGAATGTGGCAACGGGGCAGGTCACCAATAATATTACTGTCGACTGGGGTTCAACGGGCATGGCAAACGCCAGGGTTCGGGTTATTGAATCCAACAGCTGTACTTATGGAGCCCCGGAGGATCTTACTGTTACAATCCATTCAATCCAGCCTTCCTCCATTTCTGGAAAAACAACCGTTGCGGAGATGACAGCAGGAGAATCTTATACAGTAGCTGGTATAGCAGGATATACGTATACCTGGGCCATTACAGGCGGAACATTGGCATCCGGACAGGGCACCAGCAGCATAACTGTTGACTGGGGAAGCAACGGGACAGGAATCGTTTCAGTTGTGGCCCAGAAACCAGGGTGTGCATCTGCCCCGGCTAAAGAACTTTACGTTAAGAAATATGTAGTTATCGAAAGTATTGCATCAGGAGACTGGGATGATCCGGCTACCTGGGATTGTAATTGTGTGCCTCTTGCAACACTGCCCTATGATAATGTGCGGATTAAAAATGGACATACCGTTAGTCTTGTAGCTGGTGGTGCCGGAACAGAGGTAAAGAATTTCATCATTGAAACAGGTGGCACATTAGATCCAAACGACAGAATAATGACCATCCATGAGAACTTTGAATTATTCGGAACATATGGAAATGGAAACAAAGATCTTATCATGAATGGATCCGGTAGTTATATTGATGGAGTGGGAACATTGCAGCAGGGAATTGTTTTGTCTGCGAATGTATATTTCCGGTCAACAGCTGTTATTAATATTACTGCAGGGGATATCGAAGTAGGCAATGGGGTGCAGGTTTCAAACTACGGATCAGTCACAATCGCCGGCAATATTACAGGAGGTAATGCAACCAGCAAATGGACCAATGAAAATAACTCTGTCCTGCGGATTGGGGGGACATTACTAACTACCGGCACACTGGCTGCCTCGGCAAGCGGGAATACTGTCAATTATAATGGTACCGTTGCCCAGGCGATAAAAACACCGCTGTCAAGTTATTATAATCTGACGACCGGTGGCAGTGGTAATAAAAATATGTCTGTTGCCCTTGATGTGAACGGGAATATTACTTTAAGCGCAGGTAATCTTATCACAAATAACTTCAACATTAATCTTGCCGGTGACTGGAACAATACGGGTGGCACATTTGCTGAAGGAACAGGAACTGTAATATTCGATGGCTCCTCAAGCCAGACAATAAGTGGTGTTGAAACATTCTACAACCTGAACCTGACCAATACCTCCGGTTTATACTTAAATAATAATGTTTCGGTCTCCGGAACCCTCACCATGGGTGGAGGTAATATCTACCCGCAGGCCAGTAAACTGATCATCGGTACAGGAGCCGGCACACCCGGGACACTCAGCTATACCTCCGGTATTGTGGCCGGTAAACTTGAGCGGTGGGTGAATGCAACAGGAACAGGGATATTGTATCCGATCGGCACATCCGGTATTTACCGTCCTGCAACGATAACATATAATAACCTTGGAAGTGGATCGGTTATCGGGGAGTTTATTGCAGCAGACCCCGGATCTGCAGGGTTACCGTTGAGTGAAGGTGGAATTAATGTTACAAATCAGTTTACAGAAGGATACTGGAGTTTCACAGCTGCCAATGGCCTTACTACAAATGATTACAATATTCAGTTAACGGCAACCAACTTCACAAGCTACACGATCGTTCCCGGTACGCGTATCATAAAAAAGACAGCAGGTGGGAACTGGGTTCTTGATGGCACGCATGCTGCTGCCAGCAGTCCGGATCTGTTCAGGAATAATCTGACCGGGGGGATTGCCGTCACCGGGACTCATTTTGGTGCGGGCCATATCAGCTGCCCGGGATTAACGATCAACAGGGTGATCACAGATGTCAGCTGTTATGAAGATGGCGATGGAGCAATAGATGTAACCATGTCAGGAGGGATAGCCCCCTATACCTATGCCTGGGGACACGGGCCGACAACGGAAGATGTGAGTGGTTTATCCGGCGGATCCTATTCTCTTAATGTGACAGATGCAAATGGATGTGAAGTAGACAGCACATTCACTGTTTACGAGCCTTTTGCATTAATATTAAGCATTGATTCTGTCGATAATGTTACCTGTCCCGGAGGATCAGATGGTGCCGTCTATGCCAGTGCAACAGGAGGTACTGTGCCTTATCAGTTTAGTATTGATGGAGGAATGACCTGGCAGGGATCAGGAACTTTTAGTGGTCTGACAGCTAATAATTATACTATAGACCTTCTTGACAATAATTTATGTACGGATGATTCTACTGTTGTTGTAATAGAGAGTGATACGATACTTCCAACAGTACTCTGTCAGAATATTACGGTTCAACTGGATGCATCAGGTAATGTATCAATTACACCGGCACAGATCGACAATGGAAGCTCAGACAACTGCCTGATCGATACAATGTATCTGAATAAATATGATTTTACCTGTGCGGATACAGGTGTAAATAATGTAACCTTAATAGTAATAGATAATAGCGGTAATACAGATTCCTGTATTGCGGTTGTAACGGTAGAAGATAATGTTGATCCGGTGGTTACCTGCCAGGATATCACCGTCCAGCTCGATGCAGGAGGTAATGCGACGATCACCCCTGAAGATGTATTAAATACGCTCATCGATAATTGCACCGACTCAGCCTCTATAGGCCTGTCGCTTGATATCAGCACGTTCGACTGCACTGACCTTGGTTCACCTGTAACGGTCACGCTTACTGCCGATGATGGCAACGGCAACACTGCCCAGTGCACTGCCGATGTAACAGTAGAGGATAATGTTGATCCGGTGGTTACCTGCAAGGATATAACTGTCCAGCTTGATGCAGGCGGCAGTGCCACGATCATTACGACAGATGTACTCAATACCCTGAGCGATAACTGCACGGACTCAGCCTC
>LJUQ01000035.1 GCA_001304505.1 Bacteroides sp. SM23_62_1 | reverse complement strand
TATAATCTTCCGGATGATATCTGAATAGCAGTGCCAGCACATTCATCAGATAGGCCATAAAGCCACGCCTTACTGATTTGCTATAGCGGTGAGCAACCGCCGCATCGAATCCTGCACCTGCCATATTCAAAAAAGGCATTCCATTCACCAGGCCGGTATCAATAACGGATATTTTCAGACTGTTTATGGTTTCTATCGCATATTCCGGTTTTAAAGGGATTTTAAGGCTCCTGGCAAGGCCGTTTCCCGATCCGAGGGGGATGATACCCATGATACTTACAGAATTGATCAGATGCCTGCCTACGCTGTTTACCGTACCATCCCCCCCGGCAACAATATAAACCTGGTATTTTTTTTCTATTAATCCGGAAAGGGTTGTAATTTCTTCCCTGCTCTTGGTATAAAGGATATCATAATCGAATTGGTCAGCATCCAGGAATCTCTGTATCAATTGTTCCAGATTTAATCCGGCTCTTTTCTCAAGTGCCGGATTTATGATAATCAGTGCGGTCTTTTTGCTGCTTGTTGCAGGCATCAGCGTTTGTTAAAGTCCATGAATACACCCTGGAGAAATGCCTGGCAGGCTTTTTTACCATAGCTGTCCTGAACACCCTCCTCAACAATAAATTTTCCTGCTGGAAAGTGGTAAACGAAATAGGATGTGTCGGTAACAAAACCACCTCCGTTATGAAAAGAATAGCTGGCATAGGATGGGGTGGCCGGATTAAGAATATTTTTCCCGAATGGATAATAGTCGGAAGGGAGGCCTAACTGTCCCAGTATGGTTTTCGGAAGATCAGACTGGGTGCCATAATGCTCAATTACCTGGCCTTTTTGTGACAGGGCCCCGCCAAGCCATAACATAGGGATATGAAACCTGCTCCTGTCATGTTCAGTAACATTACCTAGCCTGTTACCATGGTCTGAAATCAGTATGATCAGTGTATTATCCCACCAATCCTGCTGTGAAGCCCTGTCTAAAAATTCCCCGAGATGCTTATCGGTGTAATACAGTGAATTATAAAATTTATCAACCATTGAATTCCCCGGGTAAACAGGTTCCATCGGCACATCAAAAGGGGAATGGCTCGAGAGGGTAAGGCAAGCATGAAAAAATGGTTCAGTCGCCCGGTTGCATTCGTCCAACAACTTCTGAAAAACATATTCATCCGGCACTCCCCACTTACAAATATTGACCGATCCGGGAAAATCTTCTTCAGAAATGATCTTCTGAAATCCTCCCATTATGAGATAGGACTTGAAATGGGCAAAGTTGACATTTCCTCCATAAAGAAACATAGTGTTGTAGCCTTTTTTGATGAGGTCCTGACTGATGAACGGCAGAGTCTGGGATTTCTTTTCATAAAGGATGATACAGGATCGTGGTAGCGCATGAATGCCGCTGAGGATCCCGGATATTCCCTTATCGGTCAATGTCCCGTTCGCGTAAAAGTTGGTAAAAAACAGTCCATCAGGAATAAACTGGCTGAGTTTGGGTGTAAGACCGGGTTCACCACCCAGTTCTTCAATAACAAGGCCTCCAAAACTTTCAAGGATAATGATCACAATATTTGGTCTGTCAGTGCGAAGTACAGATCTTTCTCCCGGGGTATCCGGATTCAGCTCTGTAAGAATAGTTTGCACTTCCTCATCCGGCAGGAGTTGTAAATCAAAATCAAACCTCTCTCCCTCGCTCAGTGTATAAACCAGATTCCATACCGGATTGACTGCAGCATGGTTAGCAAATTCATTCTTATGAAAATATACTGTCCCTGTGGAAAGCGGGCTGATGCTTAATCCCCCCCTGATAGGAAGACCAAGAAAGATGCATAAAAATAGAAAAATAAAGAAGGAGGCCGGGGAAAATTTCAAATTAATAAACCGGGACGCAACCCATTTTTTGTAAAAAACATACCAGAAAATAAATACAAGGACCGCACAGATAAATAGTAACAGAATGAATTTTCCCGTTTCAAGTGATGCAGTCATCTCTGCCGGTGTACTGAGGTAATCAAAAATATTCTTGTCAATCGGAAAACTCCAGTACCTGTATGCAACAAGATTGGTCATATAAAGCAACACCAATGGAATGAGAATAATGAGTGTATACCAGTAAGTGAAATACCGTATAAAATTTTTTTTAATAAATGAGGTTATAGCAATTGCCAGGGTGGGAATAACCAGGATATAGCCTGTCAGGGATAAATCCATTTTCAGGCCTTTCCAGAATATTAAAAGCTTATCCGGCAGATTGATTTCCCTGCCAAGATCATGATAAGTAATTAAGAAAATAAGCCTGAAGAGGGCCTCTATAACAAGCCAGAAAAAAAAATATTTCAGGTAGAAATATAATCGTTGTTTCATTGTAATTCCGGGATGAATTTACCAATCAGGTTTCCAGGGCACCTACCAGATCTTTAATAGATTGGATTTTGTGCTGTTCACAATAGTCCCCAATTCCTTCTATTATTTTAACCGACACCTGCGGGTCGATGAAATTCGCTGTTCCGACCTGTATGGCTGTTGAACCTGCAAGCAGGAATTCAATTGCATCTCCCGCATTCATAATCCCACCGATACCAATAATTGGTATCTTAACAGCATGATAAGCTTCCCATACCATCCTGAGTGCCACAGGTTTTACTGCCGGACCCGATAACCCCCCTGTTATGGTTGCAATAACAGGTTTTCTGGTCTCATGATTGATAGCCATTGCAAGAAGGGTATTAATCAGGGATATGGAATCTGCACCCTCCCCTTCAACCGCCTTCGCAAATTCCGGGATTGACGTAACATTTGGTGATAATTTAACAATCAGCAATTTATGATAAGCTCTCCGGACCTCCCTTGTTACCTGTATGGCTGATGGACAATGTGTGCCAAAAACCATACCTCCTTCCTTAACATTCGGACAGGAGATATTGAGTTCTATACCGGGAATTTTTTCCAGGTCATTTAGCTTCTCGGAAACTTCAACATATTCCTTTATCGTTGATCCTGAAACATTTACAAAGATATTGGTCTCATAATGTTTAATTTCCGGGTAGATATGGTCGATAAAATAATCGACTCCCTTATTCTGTAAACCGATTGAATTAAGCATTCCGGAAGGTGTTTCTGCCATACGGGGGTAAGGATTCCCTTCTCGTCTGCTGCCGGTTGTTCCCTTCACAAAAATTCCACCAAGGCGGTTCACATCTATGAATTCCTCGTATTCAGACCCGTATCCGAATGTTCCTGAAGCGGTAGTTACCGGATTCTTAAATTTTAAACCACCAATATTTACTTCCAGGTTTACCATACCAGTTCTTTTGTATTAAATACAGGACCTTCAGTGCAGATACAGATATTTCCCCTGACTGTTTCCTGGACACACGTTAAGCAGGCCCCAAATCCACAGGCCATAGTATTTTCAAGTGAAACTTCACAAATCGTATTTCTTTTTTCAGCCAGCCGCGCAACAGCTTTCATCATTGGCACCGGGCCACAGGCATATACCTGGCTATAATCCCAGTCATTACGGGTAACTAATGAATGTTCCGTCACAAGCCCCTTTTCCCCCTGTGTACCATCCTCAGTAGTAGTATGGACAGCTCCCAGTTTTTCAAATTTACCGAGATCAACTAGGTGAGTATGACTCCTTGCCCCGAAAAGGAATAAAGGCTGGATATTTTTTTCTAATAAAGATTTCCCGAGAAATAGCAGGGGGGCTACCCCTACGCCTCCTCCGATGAGCAAAACCTTTCCTTTTGAAGGGATAGAAAATGAATTTCCAAGAGGATAAATCAGGTTCAGATGATCTCCTTTTAACAAACGTGAAAGAGTTAATGTTCCATTACCAACGATCAGGATTAAAAGACTGAGAGTATTCCGCTTGTAATCAACGTCATAGATAGAGATCGGGCGCCGGAGGAATGTGGTGGGAGAATGATCAACTTTTATCTCAACGAATTGTCCCGGTTGTAAAAATGGAAGTTTCTGCGGTGATTTCAGCCCGAGAACAAAGTATTCATCATTTATTTTTCTATTCTCAACTATTTCAAAATCATGAATATACTTCATCTTGCGAAAAGATTATAAGCTCCTGTAACAATGCTTATAAATTGCCGACAAATATAAATAAGAGTTATTAAAATGAAGAATTATACCAGGAATAATATTAACATTAATCCCGGTTCAATCTGTCAACAAGTGGTAAGTTGAAAATTTTGAATGATTTACAAATGATTTTTGATCATTAGAATCATGGAAGGATGAAATAAAAGAATGTTGAATGATAAAGGATGAAGGGAGAATATGAGAGGGTGGAGAATAGGAAAAAGAGTAGTTAATGCCCTGAATCAATTTTGTTGAGGTATTTGAGGATGATGAATAAAACATAGTCAAAAAAGCCCTGAAGGGGCTTAACTATGAATACCCCGGTACGAAGTGCCGGGTATTGAAACCAGGAATGATCGCAACCCTGTAGGGATTGAATAATTTATATTTATCAGTGGAAAGTGTCAACCAAATCAGGACAACACATTTCCTCAAATCATCAGGTAGGATTATATTCTTCGAAGGTTTTATCCTTATAGACAATGATAATTTTATCAATTTGTTTTCTTTTCTCCTTTTCCTGCTCAATATCCAGCGTATTTGATGAAATTCCTTTCTTTAATTCTTTTCTTCCAGATTTTTCATCCTTTTCCAAGTCTTTTTGAATATCGTCATCTGTTTCAAACAATTCTTTTTCACGCGCGCTCAGTTTTTTTAACATTTCGCCTGCTCCCGTAATCAACCATTCAGCATTTATTTCAGGAAATTTCATAAGTATCCTTTGTATAAAATCAAAACCTGGTCTGTTTCTTCCACTTAATACATGAGAAACACTTGAACGTTGCACACCTATCTCATCCGCAAACTGAGATGAGCTTATTTTGAAATGCTTTAATATTGAATTTAACCTCTCATTCATTGCTATACAAATGTAAAAAAAATATAATTTCCTTTTGTGAATTTTTTAAAATTATAAGTTGACTTTTGTGAAATATTAAAAACCTATACATAACCATCTTGTTTAAGCATATTCAATATAAATTAACCTGTTTAATTTCAATGTAAAACAATTTAGTTTTAATATGTAAAACGGTTGTAAAAATTATATCAGACCGATGTGTGAAATATTATATAATGACGGAATGGTTGAAATAATTTAAGGATGTTATATGAATTTGTAACTATTATTTCGATCATGTAAACAATCAATTAAAATAAATCTTGAAAATTTCTGGTTTACAATTACATATTGGTTAAAAATGTTGATAAATTTTCATTTTTATTACATTTGTAAATTATTATTTAAATAATTAATTCAGATATTTTTAACTTAAAGCTGGTTATCAATGATATAATTAACAATATTATGCATAATAGGTAAGATAGATAAATACATAGCCTTAAAAAGATTAGAAATTCACAAATGTTTACAATTATATATTGTCAATTTGTCATATTTGTTTACTTATGTGAATATTGTGAAAATTACCGGATTGTACAGATTCATTAAATAATTTTCATGGAGTATAAATTATTTATATACATCAGAAATTGAGATTATTTATAATGGTGGGACTTTTCTATCCTACCCTATTCATGTTCTGAAATAATATTCTTTAGGGTAATCTTCCTTCATAATGAATCAATACTATCCAGGATTAAAAATTTCTCTCATAATTTTTTAGTATTTTCGACCAGTAAGTTCAATCTCGTGAAAAATCTTTCAATGAGAAAGTTTCCATTGCATTTACAGATCCTGGTTGCGCTTGTATTAGCCATTTTATTCGGGATTATCTTTCCGACAAAGTACTGTCTGACTGAAAAATCTTTCAAACAGCTCATTAAATCAGGGCTTCCCGTTATCCAGATTGATCATCTTAAAGCCCTAAAGGGTAAAACATACACTTCTCAGAACAATTTTAAGCATGCAATTCAGGATGTTCTGCCGGAAGAGGTCTTTTATCGCTACCAGAACAGCATCATGAAAGCAGCATATTTGAATAAACCTGTTAAGGCTGTCAGCTGGATGGGGGATGTTTTTCTCAGGGCATTAAAAATGATCATAATTCCCCTGATTTTCAGTTCGTTGGTTTCAGGAGTTACCAGCATCGGTACAGGGTCTAACCTGGGGCGTCTCGGATTGAAAACGATAAGCTACTATATTTTGACCAGCACAATGGCAATTATTACCGGATTGTTACTTGTTAATATATTCCGTCCCGGTATTGGTGCTGATCTGAATTTCAGTCAGCAGGTTGAAGGACTTGTAGAAAGTCAGAGAAGCCTTGGTGAGACACTTATCAATATCATACCGGATAATATTTTTAGAGCATTCCATGATAATGATATGTTATCTGTAATATTTTTCGCTGTTTTATTCGGATTTTTTGTTACACGGGTTCAGGAAGACTACAGAAATGCGCTTATTAAGGCTTTTAATGCTATTTTTGAAGTGATGATGAAGGTTACCATGTTCATCATCATTTTTACACCTTTTGGTATCTTTGGTATTGTAGCCAGGGTTGTTGCAGACCAGGATGATCTTCTTAACCTTGTTGCAAGAATGGGTATTTATATGCTTACCGTGCTTCTTGCATTATCTTTCCATTTTCTGGTATCCCTCCCATTGATCGTGCGTTTTATTGGCAAAGCAAAACCATACAGGCATATGAAAAATATGATGCCAGCCCTGCTGACGGCCTTCTCCACTGCATCCTCAGGAGCCACATTACCGCTCACAATCAACGCAGTAGAAGAAAATTCAGGGGTGTCAAACAAAATCAGCAGTTTTACCCTGCCCCTCGGGGCTACAATCAATATGGATGGAACGGCATTGTATGAATGTGTGGCAGCCATGTTTATTGCCCAGGCTTACGGTATTGAAATGACCGTCATTCAGCAATTGATCATCATCCTGACCGCTCTGCTTGCATCCATTGGAGCAGCTGGAATTCCTATGGCAGGATTGGTCATGATCACTGTTGTACTCACAGCTGTCGGTCTCCCGCTTGAAGGCGTAGGGCTTATCCTTGCAGTAGATAGAATACTGGATATGTTCAGGACTGCTACTAATGTATGGAGCGACAGTTGCGGGGCTGTTGTGATTGCAAAATCGGAAGGAGAACAATTACTCGTATAACAGCATGGAGCATAGAGTAGGGAGCATGGAGCAGGGAAAGAAGATAAATGGTATTGCGCCATTGAAGCCCTGAAAGGGCTTAACAATAAATAACCCGGTACGAAGTGCCGGGCAGGAATAACCAGATTGACCTCAACCCTGAAGGGGTTGAATAAAAAGTATTAACCAGAATCAGGACAATATAGAGTATCGTGTGAGGAGTAAACAGTTAATCTCTGATTGCCAGATCAGGGAAATAAAGATGTTGCCAACACCTGGTGGATGGAGCTCTGAATATACCTGAAAAACCTCCCGGACAATGACAGGATTATATGACATAAATCATATAAACTCCTGCTCATTCATGTTGAATTTTTAATTAATTTTAACAGGTACGATCTAATAACATAAATATTTGAAATTCAATGAATTTACTGGAAAAAATAAGAGAACAGGCAAAAGCAATCAACCAAAGGATTGTATTACCTGAAGGTACGGAAGAAAGAACCATTCAGGCAGCTGACCAGGTAATAAATGAGGGTATTGCCCGCATTATTCTTCTTGGATCGAGGGAAGACATCATGAAAGAAGCTAAAAAACATAACCTGAAACATATTGAGCAAGCAAGTATTGTTGATCCCAATCAACATGATAAAATCGACCATTACATTCATATGATGGTGGAACTGCGAAAACATAAAGGTCTGACCAGGGATGAAGCATCGCAACTGATCAGGGACCCGCTGTATCTGGGTACGCTGATGATCAAGAATGGGGATGCAGATGGAGAGGTTGCTGGTGCCAGGAATGCCACAGGAGATGTATTAAGACCAGGTTTTCAATATGTTAAAACACTTCCCGGCATAACAGTTGTTTCCGGAGCATTCATCATGATCATGAAGGACAAGGAATTTGGAAATGATGGCATAATGATCTTTGCTGATTGCGCCGTCCACCCCGATCCGACTGAAAGTGAACTGGCTGAAATAGCCGTAGCAACAGCTAAAACAACAAAAGCTATTGCCGGATTTGAACCCAGAATTGCTATGTTAAGTTTCTCTACCAAGGGAAGTGCAAAACATGAAATGGTTGATAAAGTAATAAATGCGACCAGGATTGCAAAAGAAATGGCACCAGATTTAAAAATTGATGGGGAACTGCAGGCTGATGCTGCAATCATTGAAAGTATTGGCCGGAATAAAGCGCCGGGAAGTGAAATAGCAGGGAATGCTAATGTGCTGATATTTCCATCCCTCGATACCGGTAATATTGCCTATAAACTTGTACAACGGCTGGCATATGCCGAGGCAGTGGGACCTGTATTACAGGGTATGGCAGCACCAATTAATGATCTTTCAAGAGGTTGTTCAGTAAGTGATATAGTTAACTTAATTGCTATTACTGCCAATCAGGCCGGCAATAAATAAAATCAACCCCGTAAATGCAAAGTAATCACTGCTGATAGCTTTCAAACAGATACCATTACACCCGGGTCATGCCGAAGGTTGAGTAAACCAGGAAATCAAACTGATTGATTATTAAATTCACTATTGAAAAATAAAATATGATAAATCAAATGACAGAATCCTTAGAAGACTATAGTCTCAGTAAAAAAATTCTGAAAACAAGAAAAGGAGGAGTAAAGAAAGTTGGAGTTATCGGTTGTGGTAATATGGGACAGGAAATTGTACGTATTATCAGTCAGCATGGAATTGATGTTGTATTTATCGAGGTTAATGAAGAACGTATTCAAACCATCATGCAGGAAATCAACACCTCTCTTGATGAAGTAATAAATAAATGGGGACTGACAAGCAGTGAAAAACGGGCTATTCTATCCCGTATTCAGGGATCAACGGATTACAAGGATATCAGTGACAGTGATATCGTGATTGAATCTATCAACATTAAACAACGTTTCACCTCCCTCGAAGCCAGAAAAGAGGTCTTTAAAAACGTGGAAGCCGTTGTTACTCCGACAACAGTTATTGCTTCCAATAATTCCACACTGATGATTTCCGACCTTGCCTCCGTGCTTAAATATCCTGACAGGGTGGTTGGAGTGAATTTTATCACCCCTTCATCCACTGTAAAGGTGGTGGAAGTTGTAAGGGCACTGAAGACAAGTGATGCGGCGTATGAGTTCACATTACGATTTATTAAAATGCTGGATAAAATACCCGTTACATTGTATGAATCACCCGGGAATATCAGTACCAGGCTGATCGTTACGCTCATTAATGAAGCATGCGAATTGCTGATGGAAGGTGTAGCTTCAGTCCAGTATATCGATCTGACCATGAAAAATGGATATGGCCTGCAGTTTGGTCCATTCGAGCTTGCCGACAGGGTTGGTCTGGATAAGGTACTCAAATGGATGAACAACCTTTACCTGGAATTTGGAACGGCCAACTTCAAGCCTTCGCCTATCCTGAAACGGCTCGTTAGGGTAAATTATCTTGGTAAAAAATCCGGCAAAGGATTCTATAAGTATGAAAATGGAAAAATCATCAGTCAGGCCATCACAGCCACTGAATTTATATAATTCATAATTATTACCCGATGAAAATTATCGTTCTCAACTGTGGCAGTTCATCCATAAAATATCAACTATTCGATATGACTGGGAAAGAGACCTTGGCCAGAGGTCTGGTTGACAAGATTGGTTTGCATGGATCCTATATTAAACATGAAAAAAATCATAGCGACCCGGTTAGATTCGAAGGTGAAATTGTTGATCATCAGGCAGGAATTGAATTTTTACTCGGTATTCTGACAAGTAAAAAACATGGCAGCCTGAAAAGTTTTGGGGAGATTGATGCAGTAGGACACCGCGTCGTGCATGGAGGAGAGCAATTTCATGATAGTGTTAAAATCACACCCGAAGTAATTAAAAAAGTTTCCGAGTGTATGGATCTCGCTCCCCTGCATAATCCTCCAAATCTGAAAGGTATCCTGGCTATCCAGGAGCTACTGCCTGATGTGGACCAGGTTGCGGTGTTCGACACTGCTTTCCATCAAACCATGCCGAAACATGCATATATGTATGCCATTCCCTACCCCTTATATGTAAAATATGGTTTGAGGAGATATGGATTTCACGGTACCAGCCACAGATATGTATCGCAGAGAGCCTATCAGATTCTTAAAAAAGAACCGTGTGATATAAAAATGGTTACCTGCCATCTCGGCAATGGAGCTTCTATTGCTGCAATACATTGTGGTAAATCTGTTGATACCTCCATGGGGCTGACACCGGTAGAAGGATTGATCATGGGTACAAGATCCGGGGATCTTGACCTGGGTATCCTGATTTATGTTATGCAAAAAGAAGAAATTGATATCCATGCAGCAAATACATTGATAAACAAACACAGTGGTATGCTGGGTATTACTGGTATATCTTCAGATATGAGAGAAATAGAAGCTGCTGCTGCAAATAATGATGAAAGGGCCATCCTGGCCCTCGAAATGTACTATTACAGGGTGTGTAAGTATATCGGTGCCTATACTGCTGCCATGAATGGTCTTGATGCAATCGTATTTACCGGAGGAATAGGTGAGAATTCTCCAAAAGCCCGTGCTGAAATCTGTAAAAATTTCGGATATCTAGGCCTTGAATTAGATGATTCCAAAAACAAACAGTTACATGGTAAAGAAGCTATCATTACAAGGGATTCCTCGAAGGTAAAAGTGATCGTCATACCAACCAATGAGGAATTGAAAATCGCTGAAGATACGGAACGAATTATCAAAGGAAAATAATCCTGTATGGTGTTGAAGAAGCTTGATGAACTTTACTTACTTGCAAAAAAGAAGCAGACTAGCAGGCTTGTGGTTGCTGCTGCCCAGGACAAACAGGTCCTGCAGGCAGTCAGTATGGCATCTGTCAGGGGAATCGTTGAACCAATTTTGATTGGCCACGAGCAGCAAATAAAAGAAATCTGCTCCGATCTGAAAACAGATACTTCCTCATTTACAATCATTCACGAATCCGACCCAGCGGCTGCATGTTATTCCGCTGTTTCACTTATAAAAGATGCTAAGGGCGATATTCTTATGAAAGGATTGGTGCCCACAGCACCATTTCTCAAAGCTATTTTAAACAATGAAACAGGCATAAAGAAAGATGATTTATTGAGTCATCTGGCTTTATTTGAAATTCCCGGCTACCATAAGTTACTTGCTGTGACCGATGCAGCTATGAACATTCAACCAGACGTGAATGAAAAAGTGAGCATTATCCGGAATGCAGTAGACGTTTTCCACAGGCTGGGACAGAAGAATCCCAAAATAGCCGTCATTGGACCGGTAGAAGTAGTAAATCAAAAGATCGAATCAACTGTTCATGCCTCCATGCTCACCTTGATGAACCGCAGGGGACAAATTTCAGGATGTTTAATTGACGGCCCCCTGGCTCTGGACAATGCAGTTAACAAGGAAGCTGCAAAACATAAAGGTATCCACAGTGATGTTGCTGGTGACGTTGATATCATCCTTACTCCTGATTTGAATAGCGGAAATATACTATATAAATCATTAATTTTTCTTGCGGGTAGTATCTCAGCAGCTGTTGTTATGGGGGCTGCCTCGCCGGTTGTGTTAACCAGCCGTGCAGACTCAGATATAAGCAAACTTATGTCTATAGTGCTTGCCGCAGCCCTTAAATGAAAGTTCAATTTTACAAACCTTCAATCTTCTAATCTATGGCACTCTATTATATTCTGGCAATTAATCCCGGATCGACTTCAACCAAAGTGGCTGTCTATATCAATACAAAAGTTATTTTTCTTAAAAGCATCCCCCATAACCTCGAAGAACTGGCAAAGTTTAAAAGAATCTCAGACCAGTATAAATACAGAAAAGATATTGTAATTGAAGAATTAAAAAATGCCCAGATTGAATTTGAGAAAATTCAGGTCGTTGTCGGACGCGGAGGACTTCTAAAACCCATTAAATCAGGCATTTACAAAGTAAATGAGGCCATGAAAAAAGACCTGCAGGAAGGTATCCTGGGTCAACATGCCAGTAACCTGGGAGGATTAATTGCGGATGATGTTGCCAGAATGCTTCCAAATGCTAAAGCATACATTGCAGATCCGGTGGTTGTGGATGAACTCGAGGATGTTGCCAGATTTACAGGCCACCCGTTATTTAAAAGGATTTCTATCTTTCATGCTTTAAATCAAAAAGCTACAGCACGCTCGTATGCAAGGTTACTCAATAAAAAATATGAAGACCTGAATTTAATTATTACCCATATGGGAGGCGGTATCTCTGTAGGTGCTCATAAAAATGGAAAAGTGATAGACGTAAACCAGGCACTCGACGGAGAGGGACCATTTTCACCCGAACGGTCAGGTACGCTCCCTGCAGGTGCACTGGCATCCCTGTGCTACAGTGAAGATTATTCATTGGAAGATGTTAAACGTATGATAACAGGTGAAGGAGGATATGTAGCATATTTTGGGACAAATAATGCTTATGAGATTGAACTGATGGCTATGGAAGGAGATGAAAATGCAAGACTAATACAGGACGCTATGTCATATCAGATAGCAAAAGAAATCGGAGCAATGGCTACAGTTCTTCAGGGTGATGTTGATGGAATCATTTTAACCGGAGGTATTGCCAATAACCCGATGGTATGTGAATTTATAAAAAAAATGGTGTCATTTATTGCACCGGTAATCATTTACCCTGGTGAAGACGAAATGCATGCACTGGCAATGAATGGCCTGATGGTTTTAAAAGGTGAAATCGAACCAAAAGAATATGATGAAAGTAATATGATTGTCAGCGATATTGATTAGGAAATAAGGCTATGGCTGAGGCTGAGGCTCCAGGTAACAGGCTTCAGGCTACAGGCTACAGGTAACAGGGTTAAAGGGTGAAGGTGATAATGTATAGATCCCGGAAGGGATCAAACTATGAATAACCCGGCACGCAGTGCCGGGCAGGTATGAAGGAAATGTAACAACCCCTGAACAGGGGTTGAATTGAAAATTTTTAAAGTGCCCGGGGCTGCGCTATTAAAGGATTATAACAGTAAGAAGGTAATGGGTGATCTGGATGGAGTAATTTTTACCTGTAATACAGTTAAAAATTATTTGCTAAGGTGTTGATAATGAGACGGGAAGGATCTTTCCATTAAATAACTTTTGTCCATTTACTGCAAAATCAACAATAAAATTTGCCATTTCCTCTGGTGTCAGAGGAGCCCTGTATCCTGGAAAAGCTTCTTCAAGCATCTCCGTCTGAACTGAACCCAGAGCAAGACAATTAAACGATATGTTTGTATCACGATATTCCTCTGCAAGACATTCAGTCAGAATGCCCAATCCACCTTTGGTCATACTGTAAGCAGAAAGGCCTGGGAATTTAACACTGCCCTGTATGCCTCCCATGCTTGATATGTTAATGACATGGGATTTATCCCCTTTTTTTAAAAGCTCAACAAGAGATTGTATTAACGTAAACGGGACCATTAAATTAATCCTGATCATTTCGTTCAGTTCATCCCTCTGTATATCCTTAAATGGTTTATTAACAAGATAACCAGCATTATTAATCAATATATCGAGATTAGGGAATAAACTGTTGATTTTAGGAACAAGCATGGAGAATATCCCATCCATATCTGAAAGATCTACCTGAATTATTTCCAGGTCTTTACCTGATGGCATTGTCTCACAGACAGATTTGAGTCTTTCAAGATTATTAATATTCCGGGCAAGTGCAACGATTCTGTTTCCACCTGTTCCGGCAAATGCCTTAACAATCTCAAATCCAATCCCACGGGAGGCTCCTGTTACGATAATGTTCATATTTACCAATTCTTAAGTTCAGGCCAATTAATTCATGATACAAGTTACAGTGCCTGAACACAGGCATACCGCCTGAGGATGATGCCTGTGTTTTTCAAGCATCCTCGAAATGGCTAAGACATCAAAGATTTCAGCCATTTCGGGAGTTGCAGAATACATGTTGTAGTTCTATTGCAACATGTTTTATACAAAACTAAAAATAAGAATTAAATTTGTCCTTTTTAAGAATGTACTAAAATTAGAAATCTGCATCCGACAGATTTTCATTATAGTGTAATCATCGGCAAATAATTTATCCGGATGAAGTGGCGAAAGTATAAGATATTGTTTGCTTTTATGATACCGGCATTGTTACTGGCATCTGCACTTTTTGCACAACCCGGCGAAGATGAGGAATTAAGCCCAAAAGACAGATTTTTTTTTGGGGGCAATTTCAGTTTAATGTTTGGTTATATTACGAATGTTGAAGTATCCCCGCTGGTCGGGTATTATATTGCTCCCAGGTTAGCTGCCGGTGCGGGTGTCAGGTTTGAATTCTATAAGGATAAAGGATATTATTATCCTTATCAGACAACGATTTACGGAGGGAATATTTTCACCAGGTACCTGCTCATCAAAAATCTGGGTGAAGGAATGATAATTGGTCTAAATACAGGAATATTCGCCCAGGTGGAATATGAATTGCTGAGTCTTGAAAAAGAGTATTTTGAACCACCATATACGGAAGATGGCCGATTCCTTGACCATGCAGTTCTTGTAGGAGGGGGTATCACACAACCGGTAGGCAGAAGATCAGCATTCCTCATTACAGTTCTGTATAACCTAAATGAGGGCATTCGTTCACCTTACAGCAATCCAATCATTCGGGTGGGATTTGTGTTTTAAAGCAATTCCTATTACAATCTTTTCTACCTCTGGCATTACTAATAATCATGGTATAATCTCAAATGTATCTGCATCCAGATAAGCCGGAAATTTCTTCCTGAATTCCAGTAACTTCTTAAAATCAAGTTTCACAGTTTCCGAAACAGAGGTATTGGCCGGTAGCTGTCTGATTATATTTCCTGTATAATCAATTACCATGGAATCTCCTGAATAATTTATTGACATACCATCTTTCCCAATCCTGTTCAGACCAATTACATAGCACTGGTTTTCAATTGCACGTGCTTTCAATAATGTTTCCCAGACAGATTGCCGTGATGATGGCCAGTTGGCCGTATAGATCAACAGATCATAATCTGACACATTTCTGCTCCATACAGGAAATCTCAAATCATAGCAGATCAATGGCCTGATATTCCACTTTTTAAGTCTGACAATTAATTTATTTTTGCCGGCAGAATAATTCAAATGTTCCTCTCCCATCCTGAAAAGATGACGTTTGTCATAGGTTAAATAATGCCCTGTGGGTTTCATCCAGATCAGCCTGTTAAAATAGCAATTCTGCTCTTTTATCAATAAACTACCAGTCAGGCATACTTTCATTGACCGGGATAACTTCTTCATCCACTCCACAGAGACACCCGATATTTCTTCTGCGAGTGAGGAAACATTCATTGTAAAACCAGTAGTAAATAATTCCGGAAGAATAATCAGGTCTGTTGATGACTTGGAATTTTCAATCCGATCCGCCAATAACCGGAGATTAGCTGATGGATTTTCCCATATAATATCAGATTGGATAAGGGTGATTCTTAATGAATGAGATTCCATACTTATCTAGTAGGGGTATTATACTTTGGAGTTAAAGGTGGAATTCGCAGAAAACAGTTATCAACCGTTGATCACCAGAATTTCAACTTGATGGCAATATTTTGATTACTGACTGACTGTTGTCTGGTAATTTTCCAATATATGATTAATCAGGGGTTGATAGTATGTCCAGTAGAACTTAGATTGGCTGGAAGGTTTATCATTATAAAACAAACCTTCAATCAAATTTACCCCTTGTAGCTTTGCGGTGAACATTTTCACCGGGTACTCAACAAAATCACCACAAAAATAGTAGAATGGTGCACCTTGCGAGGACTCAATAACTGCCGGAAATCTGGAAGGCAGGTTATGCTGATCCAACACTGATTTCCCATCCACATTAATATGTATTTTATACTCAGCCACAACCTGATTTTCATCTGTATTGGTTATATCGAACCAGTTCTGGAAAAATACTGTTTCGGGAAGATTATAAGTATTAATACCATAATCTGTTGTCTGTATCTCAGGAACAGGGATATCCAGATGCATCCCATCCTCAAGAACCACCACGCTCCTGGTGGCTTGATTGACCAGTATTATGCCCTTACCGGTAAAGGTCCAATCTCTATTATTCTTACTCTGATACATATTTACAACCCAATCGGGAAGGTCTTTACTTTTCTTGGGATTGAGATCATGAATGTACTTCCCAATCCATCCGCTCCAGTGCAATCCGAGCAGATCTTCTGATCTAACCCTGACCAGATCATCTGTTGGAGGTGCGAAGAAATTATACTCCGCAATAATCATTTTGCCTTCTTCATGAAGTTTCTTTAAAAACAGATAATCGTTATTATTCAAACCTCCTTCTATCAACGTTCCTTTATCTTCGGTATCTCTCCCCCTGTACCACTCATTAAAAAAGACTCCATACGTATCCACGTAATATACTATATCATAGTCATTTACCAGGTTATCAATTTCTGTTAGTTTTACCCTGTGCACATCATATTTCCTCGATTTGGGTGGCTTAATCGGGTGAAATCCAAAATAATCCCTGGTCATTTTATATACTTTATTATCCGGCTTTACATATTTATCATGTATCAGAAGCCAGAACAATGCCCGGTGTTCATTTCTATCAAAGCTTAAGACAGTTTTATTTACCACCAGAATTTTAAGTGGATGGGTCGGTTTGAAACTCCATAAAAGCCAGCTAATTACAGGAATTAAAACCAATATGATAATAATGATCAGAATGGTTTTTATTGTCTTCATAGGTTATGAAATTTGATTTCAGGAATAAACTGGTTCTTTATCTGAATTTTTCCGGTAAAAGTTATGAAAAAGGTTCACACTGTATAAAAATAAAAAATTTAATTCATAAAAGAAATTTTTTCTCTAAAACAGATACTTTTAAAAACTAAGATTGGCGATTTTTGGGCTAATTTTTGCTATAATTTTTTAGAATTGAATTGTTATTAGTTATATTTTAGTCTTTTATTTTGTTAAAGATACAAATATGAGCTTAATTATGAAGAGAGTCTACCTGATAACCAGTATGTTACTTATTTTCAGCCAGGTGAATTTAACGGCCCAGGCCGACCTGAATATTCATCTTGATCCCAAATATGGTCCAGACAGTCTATCCCGGATGGAATGTGCAAACAATCTCTCAACCATGAGTGAATTTATGAAAATCAACCTTTATGATTATGCACTAGCCTCATGGAGGAGTGTGTTCGATAAATGTCCTGCCTCAAGCAGGAATATCTATCTGTATGGTGTCAGAATTTACAGGGAACTTATTGATAAGGAGAAAGATCCCACGCTACAGCAGGGGCTCATTGATACACTGATGTTGATATACGACCGCAGAATTGAAAATTTTGGGCAGGAGGGCATGGTTCTGGGAAGGAAAGGATTGGACCTGCTAAAATACAGGCAGAATGAAATCGAACAGGCTCACGCATATCTCGAAAGATCTGTTACATTGAGCAAGAATAACTCGGAAGAAGCTGTGCTGATTACCTACATACAAACAACTGTAATCATGTTTAAAACTGGCAAATTAACACCCCAGAAAGTGATTGACAATTATCTAGTAATTTCAGATATCCTGGATGCAAAAATAAAATCGGGTGGTACAGACAAGGATCAGGCGACCGTTGCACTTGCCAACGCAGATCTGATTTTTTCGGAGAGTGGTGCCGGCAGCTGCGATGATCTGATCAATATCTTCACTCCCAGATTTAAACAAAACCCGGATGATCTGGATCTGCTTAAAAAAATAACATCCACACTGGTAAAAAGGAAGTGTGAAGATTGTGATCTGTTTGCACAAACCTCAGAAAACCTTTACAATCTTGAGCCCTCTTCAGAAGCTGCCAATAATCTATCTATTCTGTTCATTAAACGGGAGGAATATAATAAAGCAACGGAATATCTCAACAAAGGTATTGAACTGGAAGAGGACCCTGAAGTAAAAGCATCATATTTTTACCAGCTTGCTTTGATTGAGTTCACCAAGTTTGAACAATACCCAAAAGCAAGAACAGATGCACTGAAAGCCGCTGAACTTAAACCTAACTGGGGAGATCCTTACATCCTCATCGGCAACCTATATGCATCCAGCGGTAAATCATGCGGGGAAAATGATTTTGAAAAATCCACAGTGTTCTGGGCTGCTGTCGACAAATATATCAAAGCAAAATCAGTTGATGAATCAAAAACTGCTGAAGCCAATGAATTGATAAATCGATATACCCAGTATTTCCCTAATGTTGAAGATGCATTCTTCTATGGCTTTCAGGAGGGACAGGACTATACGGTTGGTTGTTGGATTAATGAAAAAACCACTGTAAGAACCAGATCCAATTAATTTATGAACTTAACATAAACTTAACATTTCAGATTTGTACTTTCAATTTTAGAAAGTAATTTTGCACAAATTTTATTTCTTTCATTGATCGTCCAGATGGAAATATATTATTTTGCTATTGTTGTTATTCTTGTGATTCTTGCCATCTCGGATCTGATTGTAGGTGTTAGCAATGATGCTGTTAATTTCCTTAACTCCGCTGTCGGCTCAAAAGCTGCACCATTCAAAATAATTCTCCTCATTGCAGCTCTGGGAATAATTATCGGGGCAACATTTTCAAGCGGTATGATGGAAGTAGCCCGCAAAGGGATATTTCATCCCGATCAGTTCGCTTTCAGTGAAATAATGATCATTTTCCTGGCTGTTATGCTGACAGACATCATCCTGCTGGATTTGTTCAATACTTTCGGATTGCCCACATCAACAACTGTTTCTATCGTCTTTGAACTGCTTGGTGCTGCAGTGGGTGTTTCAATCATTAAGCTCTCACGCGCAGGAGACTCGATCAGTAACATGGGTAACTTTATTAATTCAAGCTCTGCCCTTGCTATCATATCCGGAATTCTAATTTCAGTTGCTATCGCATTTGTCTGTGGAATTATAATACAATATCTTGTAAGACTTTTATTTTCATTTAATTACGAGAAAACATTCAAATATTTTGGAGCTTTCTGGGGGGGTATTGCCATCACCCTTATTACATATTTCATTCTGATCAAGGGAGCGAAAGGATCCTCCTTTATGACCGATGAAACTATATCCTGGATCATGGAAAATTCACTTATGATTTTGGGAATAAGCTTTGTCGGCTGGACACTTTTGCTTCAGATTCTCCATATGATTTTTCAGTTGAATATTCTTAAACTGATTGTTCTTGTGGGTACTTTTGCCCTGGCCATGGCTTTTGCCGGAAATGACCTTGTAAATTTTATCGGTGTCCCGCTTGCTGGCCTTGAATCCTTTAATTCATTTTCCGCCAGTACTGCCGGTGATCCTGCTCTTTATGCTATGACAGCCTTAAAGGAACCAATCAGGACTCCAACATTGTACCTTTTAATCGCTGGAATTGTAATGGTCATTGCACTATGGACTTCAAAAAAAGCACGCAGTGTTACGAAAACAGAAATTAATCTTGGAAGACAGGATGATGGTTATGAAAGATTTGATTCATCATTTCTGGCCAGAAACCTTGTCAGAGGATCCATTACAATAAACAGGGTTTTTGAGAATATCATTCCAAAACGACTAAGTAAATTTCTCAGTAGCAGATTTGATCATAAACAAGCCAAGAAAGTCAAGAAACAGGAAGGAATGTCTTTTGATCTTGTGAGGGCATCAGTTAATCTTGTGGTTGCCAGTGCTTTAATCTCATTTGCCACCTCACTTAAACTTCCCCTGTCCACTACCTATGTAACATTCATGGTTGCTATGGGATCCTCTCTTGCAGATGGTGCCTGGGGAAGGGAAAGTGCGGTTTATCGTGTCTCAGGCGTAATTACAGTGATTGGTGGATGGTTTTTAACAGCATTCTCTGCATTCACCCTTGCTTTTATCCTGGCAATCCTGATTAACTGGGGGGGCATAATTGCTATCGGTATCCTGATTATCCTGGTTATTTTCATTTTTATTAAAACATATACACTTCATAAGAGAAGAGATGAACTTGAAAAAGTTGCTACTTCTGATATTGAATGGAAGGAACTTACCGGACCAAAACTCCTTGAATCGTGTAATAAACGATTGATTAAAACCTTTAATTCCCTGCTGCAGCTTTATGATGATACCATTACCGGATTGATAGAACTTAAAAGGAAGAAACTAAAACAGGTTATGAAAGAAGTTAAACATCTTAATCAGGATATCAAATCCGATAAAAATAACCTTCACAAAATGATTTCAAAGCTGCATGAAGATGATGTGGAAACCGGATATTATTATGTTCAGGTGCTTGATTATCTGAAAGAAACAGCCAATAGTATAACACATATAACACAACCAGTTTTTGAATATATCGACAACAATCATCCACCCCTTAGTGAGGACCAGAGGTCTGAACTGACTGGTTTTAACAACGAGATGACATCCTTTTTTAAAAAATCAGTAAAACTGCTTAAGGAGGGAAATTATAAAAACCTTGATGGATTAATTAAAAACCAGAAAAACCTTCTAGACGATACCTATAAGATTCAGAAAAGACAATTAAAAAGGCTTAAACGTCAGGAATCAGGAACCAAAAATAGCGTGCTTTATATCGGAATTCTCAACGAATCTAAAAATCTTTTGCTTCATTCTGTAAATATGATTAAAGCACAAAAGGACTTCCTTGAATTCAATATTCAGAATGATAGAATCAAGAAATCCGGGAAATAACTGAGGCGTGGTTAATGAAATTTAATGAAACTGATTTGTGTGCTTGCCCTGTGGATAGAGAATAAATTCCAAACCCGGGAACTGAAATATATGCATTTCAAACCTACATTACTCACCCCCACTTCTGCCCCTTTAGGGGAGAAACTTCAAATTACCCAGGAACTATAAATCCAGATGATCAGGCCTGAGTAGATCATTTATAGTTTTTACCGGAGTAAATGTCTCTATGGGTACTTCCACAAAAATGGTATTCCAGTGTGCCATGGATCCATTCCACAGTCCCGGCAATTCCTGTGCTTTTACCGGATAACCTCCAATTGATTTTTCTGTGATCAAACCCATTTCCGGATCTCTGAACTTGATAAGATCATATTTTTTCCCATGGATATTCCTGATACCACAAACCAGGTCAACAGGATTAAAATGGGTAGCACTATTCCATATTTCGTTTTGTATAGGATCTTTCAGATTGACCTGGGCGGATTCAATAATCTGTAATGACAGATCGCCTTCCTTATTTCGAATCCAGAATGGTCCACCCCCTGGTTCTCCTTCATTTCTGACCATCCCACAGACACGTATGGGCCTGTTAAGCTTGTGTAATAAAAGCCTGCATAGCTCATCCGGATAAATTGTCTTAATCTCATCAGGATTGAACCTGCATATACTCTTTCCCATAAAATCACAGATTTCCTGTAACATTTCTTCGCCAGGGATTGTTTTGTTCAGGATCTCAATATACCTGAAAATATTCTTTTGATATTCAAGCAGGATCCCTCCGAGAAGTTTCTTATAGCGGAAGGTTATCTTTTTAATCCTGTCGGGAGCTATATTATCTATGTTTTTTATGAAAATGATATCTTCATCAATTTCATTAAGATTTTCAAGAAGTGCACCGTGTCCCCCGGGTCTGAAAGCAATATCCCCATTTTCATCCCTGAAAGGATTATTCTTCATATCTACGGCAATGACATCGGTAGATTGCTTTTGAGTAGAAAAACTGACTTTATAACTTACTGAAGATAATTCCTCATAATAGCCCTTCACATCATTAAAATGCTTTATAAATGCATCAAGATGTTCAGGAGAAACAGTATAATGCAGTTTCACCTCTCCCTTCGCGGATCTCACCAATTCAGCACCTTCGACAAGATGTTCTTCAAAAGATGTCCGTTGCCGCCCATGATAATGATGAAATTTTATCAGCCCTTTAGGAAGCTTGCCATACCCGAGTCCTTCATCTCCAAGGAACAGTTTTAACACATCTGAATATTTATGCATATTCAGCATATCCTGTATGGATACATTCTTTTCGCTGGCAATTTTTTCCAGGTCACCATAAAATGCAAACTCACGGATGTGTGTAAAAAAATCCTGGAGAAATATACTTTTCTGCACCTGCTCTGGAGGTGAGACAGAATCTTTTATCTCGAGCAGTGCAAAAAGATCTTTAACCATGCGGGACGCAGCACCTGATGCAGGAACGAATTTTATTGCTTCCAGATCCTGTACATTTTCTTCCCATATCCTGATATATCGCTGTATCTCACTATCATTCAGACATATTATACCATTTCCGACAGTAGCAGGAGCTTCGAGGTGAACAAACGGGAAGCCTCTGCGGAAGTTATCAATCTGTTGCTCAACTATTTCAGATGATATACCCTTCAATTGGAATTGTTCAATGTCTTTATCAGAGAACATCGTATTGATTGTTAAATTGTTAAATCAATGAGACTGCATTTTCATGAGACGAAGGCGAAATGAAAATGTTAAATCGAATTGATCCCGATAGCATATCGGGATCTCGTTTCAAATTGTTTAACTGTTGAATTGTTAAACTACTGTATCTGTAATGCAAAGAACGAATAGGATCGGGATGGGAATTTAGCTCTTCCGACTTTGCTCCGCTGGTGCGGATAGGCAAAGGCAATACAGGCAGGTTTTCATGAAGAACTAGTTATGAAACAGCCCATAACACTTATTTTCTCCTGCACACTCACATACACACACCCTTATCTTTCGCCTCAGCCGCAGCCTTATTCTTCCTAAACAGCAATTTCTATTTCCTCATTCTCTCACTATATTCTCTGCCTCTCCGTAATGCTTCCAGGTTTATTTTCACAGTCTCCTCCCCTTTTCTGACGAATATTTTTCCTACACCCACTTCGAAACTGCTATAAGGAATATCAATAAACGGTGTAGCTGCACCCATTACAACCATATTACCTGATTTTTTCGAACCGATTTCTGATGCAATCTGATCGGCATCAACCAGAATATAATTGGATATATCTTTAATTGCCCGTATAAGCTGATCCGGATCAGGATAATCAGGTATATTTTTTACTGGATTCATATTTGTAATCAGCCAGCCATTTTCTGAGAGATAGGGTAAATATCTTAATCCCTCCATTGGTTCGACAGAAATAATCAGATCGGCTGTTCCGAGAGGGATCAGGTCGGAGGCAATATCCCTGTCGGATATCCGGAGATGTGATTGCACTGCACCTCCCCGCTGACTCATACCATGCACTTCAGCCTGTTTCAGGTAAAGGTTATGGTGGAGGGCAGCCATACCAATTGAAGCGGCAATTGTCAGAATTCCCTGGCCCCCAACGCCTGCTAGAATAATGTCTGTCTTCATGATGCTCTTTTCTTTTTGCCAGCGGTTTGGATGCACTCCCGTTGGGCAATGATAACCGATACACCATGGTATCCAAGTTCTTCCTTCAGAACAATAACATTTTCCCTGTGATACTTTTTCAAGGGAATAATGGTACGTATATGATCCTTTTCCACTCCTATTCCACTGCAGATATCAGCCAGCCTGCCGGTTGCAGAGGATTTTTGTCCACCGGTCATGGCGGTAGTCGAATTATCTGAAATGATTATTGTTACGGGTGATTGATCGTTAACAGCATCGAGCAGACCTGTCATGCCCGAGTGCGTAAATGTGGAATCACCTATGACTGTGACTGCAGGTACCAGCCCCGCATCAGCAGCACCCTTGGCCATGGTTACGGACGCTCCCATATCCACACAGGTATAGATCGCATTATAGGGGGGGAAAGCACCGAGAGTATAACATCCTATGTCCGAAAAAACCCTTCCCTTGCCATATACTTCAATTGCCTCATTGAGTGCACTGAATACATCTGCATGACTGCATCCTTTGCAGAGCGACGGTGGACGATCCCTGACAATGTCCGGAACTTTGAAAATCTTTCTTGATGGAAGACCAATGGCATCTGCCACAAGATCGGGATTCAATTCACCATCACGCGGCAAATAGCCATCCATTCTTCCATGTACGGTTCTGCAATCATCCATCATGCCTCTTAATGATTCCTCTATCAGGGGATATCCCTCTTCAAGGACCAGCATTTCCCGGCAGAGACCCAGAAATTCAGCCATCATCACCCGTGAAACAGGATACTGTGATATCTTAAAAACTGTATATGGCGACATATGATCTTCAAAATTTTCAATCAGATAATTATAGGCAAGTCCGCAGGCAATGATTCCAGGATTCTTGTTCTTTCCTTTGATGAGCTTATTAAAGGAGCTTTTCGAGGATTCATATTCAAATAATGACTGTTGACTGATCAGCCTTTTGTATTTCTTTCTTGCCATAGCAGGAAGCAGAATGAATTGGGTGGGATCTGCCGGAAGATTCAGCTTCTTTTGTTTTAAAACAGGTGACCTTTTAATCCCGGATCTGGAATGAGCCAGCCTTGTTGTTAGCCTAAGGAGAACCGGAATATTATATTTTTCAGACAGGCTGAAACCTGTATAAGCCATGTCATATGCCTCCTGCTGATCGGAGGGTTCGAGTACCGGAACCATAGCGAATTTCCCAAAAAATCTTGAATCCTGTTCGTTTTGAGATGAATGCATGGAAGGATCATCGGCAACCACTATGATAAGTCCTCCGTTTACACCTGTGATTGCAGCGTTAATAAAAGGATCAGCAGCCACATTAAGACCAACATGTTTCATACATGCAATGGTACGCTGACCTGCATATGACATTCCGAGTGCAGCCTCCAGGGCAGTTTTTTCATTGGCCGACCATTCACACCTTATATTAGATTGTTTTGTTAGAGGCGATGATTGAATATACTCCATAATTTCCGTTGATGGTGTCCCCGGATAAGCGTAAATGCCTGATAATCCGGCATCCATAACACCCTGCCCGACAGCTTCATCACCCAGCAGCATCAAATGTTTCATACCCTTAGGTTTAAATGCGGATCAGGAACTAAAATAGAAAAAATTGACCGCTGAGAATAGAACATCTGTCATATTTAACATGATTCTATCACCTGCTTTAAAACATCAGCAATAAACTGTCAGTACAAGTTGCCTGTGACCTGCATGCTTCCTGAACTCACACAGGTATATCCCCTGCCAGGTTCCCAGGTTAAGCCTGTGATTGGTAATGGGGATTGTAACAGATTGTCCGATAAGAGAAGCTTTGATATGTGCAGGCATGTCATCATCACCTTCGAGGGTGTGTACAAAATAGGACGTACCTTCAGGTACAAGCCTTGCCATGAAAGATTCAAAATCCTGCCTGACAGTAGGATCAGCATTTTCATTTATCGTAATCGCCGCAGAAGTATGCTTCAGCATAATATTGATTAACCCTGTCTCCGGTAATTCAGGAAGATTTTCCATGATTTGTCTGGTGATCAGATGATACCCCTTGCCCAGTGATGGCAGCGTAATTTCTGTCTGGTAGATCATTGTGTTTTTGACTTTAAATTCCCTCATTTAACCACAAAGGTAATCCATGATTTAACAAAGGTCTCTGTGATTCAACCTCAAAAATCCTTTTTATAAATTCGTTTTTATCCCTGGCACGCAACTCCGGAATCCTTTGTGTTCCTTTGTGAAATCCCCCACCTGCCTGCAGGTTTGTGCTCCTTAGTGGTAAAATAATATTTTGATAATTCCCAGATACTTGAAGTTATCCGGTTCGAAGCAATACAATCATTTTATCATTCCAATAAATTCAATATTACACAAAATAAGATTAAAAACCGTTTTAAAAGATGGGAATCATTTTTTGGTTATTTTTACCCACTCTTTTTACAATTAATACTGGATGAGAAAAGCATTGATAATTGGTGTGCTGGTTCTGATAATATGCGAGTTGTGCTACGGTCAGAGAGAAAAGCTCATCCAGCTTTCGGGAGTAATTAGAAATGAACACCTGCAGCCTATTCAGTTTGCCCATATTGTGATTCAAAATAAAAACCGTGGTACTATCAGTGATCTGAACGGAATGTTTTCCTTTGTTGTTGAAGCACAGGATACAGTTCTTTTTACCGCAGTAGGCTATAAAAGAGCCGGGTTGGTAATCCCCGACACACTTACAAGATACCATCTTTCACTCGATATCTACATGGAAACTGATACGATATGGATTGAAGAGGTGATTATCTTGCCATGGAAAACATATGAGGAATTCAGGGAAGCATTTCTCAGTCTT
>LJUQ01000034.1 GCA_001304505.1 Bacteroides sp. SM23_62_1 | reverse complement strand
ATCAAGATAGACAGCCGGTTGGGCGATAATGCTGATATGTGCATCATTGAACTTGTTGATTACAATGAGAATCTCCTTACTGAAAAAGGAGCCCCCAGGGCAAAAACATCCAGGAGACGAAGAGGAAAGAAAAAACCGGGAGTAGAAGAGACACAACCTGCTGTTCAAGCAGCTGAAGAAGAACAGGTTGAAGAGCAACCATCGGATGAGATCACCGGTACTGCCCCTGACCAGGATGTTGATACGCCACGGGCAACTGGTGAAGAAGTTACCGGTGATGAACCAGACATAACTGCCATCGACAGTGATTCAGATTCTTTAATGGAAGAGGAAGTCAAAGAGCAGGCCGTTGAAGCAGAAGAGCATGGTGCACCTGAAGAATCCGGTGAAGAAGCAACCGGGGTGGCAGGAGAACCGGAACAGGAGGAACAACCCGAAACTGGAGAAACGACCGAAATGACAGGAGAACCGGAACAGGAAGAACAACCCGAACCTGAAAAAGCTACACCGCAACAGGGTGAGGAATCAGCTCAGGAAGCATCACTAATTGAAGAACCGGAAGAAGAAGACATAAAGGCAGGAGATTCAGAACAGAAAGATGAAGATCCGGGAGAAGATGAAATTCAGCAGGATAATAAATGACCGGAATAGATTCATGGAGCCATCAGGCATAAATTATTGATTTTTAACAATATGCGGTTCAATACCGCGGCAGGCTCTTAAACTAAATATTCATCATTCATTTACTCAGGTGTTTAAATTGAACTACAGGTTATTAATCAGAATGTTCACCGAAATAATGCAAAGGGATAAAGGAATATCAAGTATACTTTATCCCTTTTTTTCTAATAACAACTCTAAATAAAAGAATTATGGCACAGATTGTTCAAATCCAGGCAAGAGAAGTCCTTGACTCAAGGGGTAATCCTACAGTAGAGGTGGAAGTCCTGACAGAAGATGGGATCATTGGCAGGGCAATTGTTCCCTCGGGAGCTTCAACCGGTGTTCATGAAGCTGTGGAACTAAGGGATGGCGATAAGGGGAGATATCTTGGTAAAGGTGTTTTAAAAGCTGTTGAGAATGTCAATAAAGTGCTGAATGAAGAACTGACCGGTATGTTTGTGACCGACCAGAATGAGATTGATGCAAAAATGATTGAACTGGATGGATCTGAAAATAAATCCAACCTGGGAGCGAATGCTATTCTTGGTGTATCCCTTGCATGTGCAAAAGCAGCTGCACAGTTAACAGGTCAGCCACTTTACAGGTATATCGGGGGAGTAAATGCAAACACCCTGCCGGTTCCAATGATGAATATCCTGAATGGCGGACAACATGCGGATAATAAAATAGATATCCAGGAATTCATGATCATGCCTGTTGGTGCTACCAGGTTCTCTGAAGCCCTCAGGATGGGCGCCGAAGTGTTTCATCATCTTAAAGCAGTCCTGAAGGCCAGGGGACACTCCACAAACGTGGGTGATGAAGGTGGCTTTGCCCCGAACCTAGGCTCCAATGAAGAAGCTATCGAAGTGGTGATTGAAGCCATAGGCAAGGCAGGATTCAAAGCAGGTACGGATATTGTTATTGCACTCGATGCTGCAGCTTCTGAATTCTATCATAAAGAAAAGAAGGTCTACCAGTTTGAATCAACAAACCAGGTAATGTCCTCTTCCGAATTGGTATCCTACTGGAAATCCTGGGTCGATAAATACCCTGTTGTGTCCATTGAGGACGGGCTTGATGAGGATGACTGGCAGGGATGGGCCGAATTGAATAAAGCTATAGGCAATAAGGTGCAACTGGTTGGTGATGATCTGTTTGTAACCAATGTTAAAAGGCTGAAAAGGGGTATCGATGAAAAAGTTGCCAATTCAATCCTTATTAAGGTGAACCAGATAGGAACGCTCACAGAAACTATTAATGCAGTACAGCTGGCTGCGCAAAATGCAATGACCTCCATTATATCACACCGGTCGGGAGAAACAGAAGATACGTTTATTGCTGATCTGGCTGTCGCACTGAATACAGGATTGATAAAAACAGGCTCCGCATCCCGTTCCGACAGGATTGCAAAATATAACCAGTTAATGCGTATTGAAGATTCGCTTGGTATTTCAGCAAGGTTCCCGGGACGCGATTTTAAATATTTGAAATAGGATTTATTTTTAAAAATCAATACTATCCATACAGACTCACCCCCCTGCCTGTCTGCATCTTAGCAGGACAGGCAGGGGGGTGAATATTTAATACGGGTGTTTGAATATGCTGTAAAACAAGGGGAAATAACGCTGTGGTTGTTTCCCTTTTTTCATTAAAATTATTATATTCGAAAGAGAAATAAATTTCGGCCTTTATTATTCTTTGTTCATTCACAAATCTGGCTGGCAAAACTTATCTTTAACGTTGTGCGGCCTGAAGAGATGACTGATATACAGGGCTTTACAAAATATCCTGCTGGTTCGACTGTCTATAAGGGATGAAAATCATATGCTTCGATAATCAATCCGTTTAACGGAATTAACTACTAATAACTTAAAACATAATAACCATGTCAAAGCTAAAGCAAAAACTACTTGAAAAAATTGAACAGCAAAGGCCAATAACCCAAAAGCTTTTCAAGGAATATGGTGACGCGGTCGTGGATAAGGTTACGGTTAGCCAGATCCTTGGCGGTATGCGGGGTATAAAATGTCTGGTGACAGATATTTCATACCTGGATCCCAATGAAGGTATTCGTTACCGCGGATTTACCCTGCCGGAAATCTTTGAAAAATTACCCAAGCCTGCGGGAGTCGAAATGCCATATGTTGAGGGCCTCTTATACCTGCTGTTCACCGGGGATATCCCGACAGAAGAGGAGGTTAAAGATCTGATTGATGATCTGGCCGGAAGGCGTACCCTTCCAAAATATGTCTATGATATTATAGATGCCATCCCCGAATGCCACCCGATGACCATTTTTTCAGCAGCAATCCTCGCAATGAGCAAGGAATCTTTATTTTGCAAGGATTATAACTGTGGTGTTTCAAAAATGGATTATTGGGATTCAACATACGAGGATGCCCTTAACCTGCTTGCCAAATTACCGGAGATCGGAGCACTTATTTATACCACATTATACCGGGGTGGCAAGAAGAATAAACCTGACCCGAAATTGGACTTTGGAGGAAATTTTGCTCATATGATCGGTATTGATAAACCTTATGATGATGTCTCAAGAATGTATTTTATTCTGCATGCCGATCATGAGAGCGGTAATGTGAGTGCTCATACAGGGCATCTTGTTGCCAGTGCTCTTTCGGATATATACCTGGCCATTTCAGCAATGCTGAATGGACTGGCAGGTCCGCTGCATGGATTGGCAAATCAGGAGGTCCTGAGATGGATTCAGGATTTCAGGGATAAAAGGCAGGGAAAAATGCCAAACGAGGAAGAGATGAAACAATTTGTTTGGGATACCTTGAATTCAGGACAGGTTATACCCGGCTTTGGCCATGCAGTCCTGAGAAAAACCGATCCGAGATATATGATGCAGAGACAGTTTGCCCTCAAACATATGAAAGATGATGAGCTCTTCAGGTATGTTGATATGCTCTATAATGTTGTACCTCCCATTCTCACAGAACAGGGAAAGGCAAAGAATCCATGGCCAAATGTTGATGCACATTCCGGTGTTATCCAATGGTATTACGGTGTAACCGAATATGATTTTTATACTGTCTTATTTGGTATGGGAAGAGCAATTGGGGTATGTGCAAACATTATCTGGGATCGTGCCTTACTCTATCCAATTGAAAGGCCAAAATCCCTGACAACTCCAATGATTGAAGACCTGGCCAAACAGGCAAAAGGCTGATCCGGATCTTCATCTTTGCAATGTAATATTATTAAGAGGGGGGTGAGTTATAAAGGACTCACCCCCCTTTTGGTTTCCCCCCTCTCTCACGAGAGAGGGGGAAAGGGGGGTAAGTACATACTCTCTCACAAGAGAGGGGGGACAGGGGGGTGAGTCCGGAATCATCAACCAATGATCTAAATCATCCGTAATCTATTGAGAATAGGGCAATAAGTATTAATTTAGACTGCCCTTATGACACACAAGGCCTACATATTCCTGTTACTTTCCTGTCCGGTTTTTATGTCCGGCCTGACGGATCTGTCGGCACAACAGAATTATATTGAGGCTCAACTGTTTACAGCCCTTGAGGGATTGAGCCAGTCACATATAACAGTTGTTTACCAGGATCAGATCGGATTTCTGTGGATCGGCACGCGGGAAGGATTGAATAAATATGATGGTTATACTTTCCATCACTATCACAATCAGCCATTCAATCAGAATTCAATCAGCAATAATTATATACGGTCTATTGCAGAGGATTCAAAGGGTAACCTCTGGATAGGGACGAACAGGGGATTGAATATGCTGGATCGTAAAACGGGCGCTTTCCAATTATTCCTTCCCTTAAGTCCAGATAGCTCCAGTACTGGTGATCCAATCGTTTTTAGTGTATATGTGGATAAGCAGGATAAGGTATGGTTTAAAACCAATGATTGCCTTGAAGTAATGGATAGGGATTCCGGGACAATCAGGATATATAATCATTATTATGACAGGTTCGGGCAAATCCCGGTAAACCAGGTATATGGTATCTGTGAGGACAGGGATGGACGTATCTGGATAGGCACTAAAGACGGATTACAGATGTTTAACCGCCAGACAGAAGAAATCAAACGCTATACCATACGATCTGCGGAGCACAACACCACAGGCAGTGATGTGATTAGCGCGGTGTTTGAGGATACAAGGGAAAACTTTTGGGTTGGAACGGAAGAAGGCCTTTATCTGTTCGATCCTGAACAGGAGTCATTTCACAAAATCCCGGCAAATAACAGTGATGGTCTTCAGAACAGAAGAATCAATATAATTTCAGAGGATTCTGAAGGAATGCTCTGGATCGGTACAGATCTTGGATTTTACAGGTTGTCGGCAGATAACGGAGTCCTTAATAGTTTTTCCAGCCTTGAAGTAAGAAACAAGGAACTCCAGATCTCTTCGGTCTATTCAATTGTGGAGGACGGGTCAGAGATCGTATGGCTCGGAACATTTGAAGGACTTGTCAAGATCGACAGGAAAAAGAAAAAATTTGCCATTCTGGATAATTCTGACGACAGAGTACCCGGCCTGACAAGCAATATCATTTCTTCCATCTATGAGGATGATCGGAAGAATTTGTGGATTGGCACATGGGGCTTCGGTCTTAATGTAATAAATCGCCGGCAGAACAGCGTTACGGTATATTCAGAAAACCAGACAAGCCTGAAGCAAAAAATCAGTAATGACCTTATTCATTCAATATACCGTGATAGCAGGGACAGAATATGGATTGGCACATCTGATGGAGTGAGTTGCCTGGATAAGGGAGGTGACAGGTTCCGGCGCTTATGCGAGAACAATCCGGATGTGTCCTGTAACATATTCAATAATAATCCGGTTAATAATATCCTTGAAGACAGGGCGGGAAATATATGGTTTGCTGCCAGCAATGGAGTACATAAATATATTGTCAAGAATAACGAGATCAGGAGTTTTTATATGATTTTCAGTGGGGCCGAAATATTTGATATGAAGCTTGCCTATTGCCTTCTTGAAGATATGGAAGGGATGATATGGATTGGAACTGAAAATGGATTAATCAGGTATCATCCTGAAGAAGATATATTTCGTATTTACAGGGCAAATGATGCGGATAATTCCGGTCTGATCAGCCATATTATTTACAGCCTTTATATGGACTCACAATCAGCGTTATGGGTCGGGACAGCATCGGGGCTTAACAGGTATGACAGGAAGGATGACAAATTTACATTCTATCCCGCGGTTGATGCATTGATAAATAACCAGGTTTTTGCCATCCAGGAGGGCCAGGATTCCTGTTTATGGTTGAGCACAAACATTGGGCTTGTCAGGTTTAATCCGGTATCAGAAGAATATTCCACATTTAACCTCTCCGATGGCCTCCAAAATTATGAGTTCATAAGGGGTTCATCCTTTCAGAACAGGGCCGGCGAAATCTTCTTCGGAGGTATATCAGGATTAAATTATTTTCATCCTGATTCTATCCACTTAAATGAATATATACCAAATGTTACATTCACAAATTTTGAAATTGATGGTGAACTTGGCAGGACCTCCCTGCCCCTTGAGAGAACGCTGGCTATTGAGGTCATGAAAGGCAACAGGATCTTTACGATTGGCTTTTCAGCCCTGGATTTTACTTCACCGGAAAATAACAGGTATACTTATAAAATGGTGAAGCAGAATTCACAGGGATCATGGATAGAAATCGGCACACAACATTATGTGACTTTCTACAACCTGTCACCGGGAAGCTATATTTTCAGTGTAAAAGGATCGAATAATGATAATATTTGGAATCCGGAACCGGTTTCTATCAGCGTAGAGGTGCCACCTCCTGTCTGGAAAAGCTGGAAAGCCTATGTACTCTATATCATTCTGTCAGTTACCCTGGTTTATTTGTTAATTCAATATATCACCAGGAACTTACGGCGGGCCAACAAAATACTGAAAGAGAAGGAAGCAGCAGCTAAACTGGTCGAGAAGCACAGGGAAGAGCTTATGCTGAAAAACAAGAATATTACAGATAGTATCAATTATGCTAAAAGGATACAGCTTGCATTGCTTCCATCAACAGAAATGTTCAAGAAGATACTCCCTGATTCATTTATCCTTTACAAGCCAAAAGATATTGTAAGTGGCGATTTCTACTGGATCACAGAAGAAAAGGATAAGATATTCGTAGCTGCCGTCGATTGTACCGGTCATGGCGTTCCCGGTGCATTTGTATCAATTATCGGATTTGAATTGTTCCGAAAAATAACTTCAGAAAAAGGAATAAAAAGTCCTGCGAAAATCCTGACTTCACTTAACAACCACTTTGAAGAGATATTTTCTGACGGGGAGCGTGTTTATCTGCAGGATGGGATGGATCTGAGCCTGTGTGTGCTGGACCGTAACCAAAAACTACTTGAATATGCCGGGGCATTCAATCCGCTGTATCTCATCAGGCATGAAACAATTATCGAAATAAAAGCAAACAGGCTTTCAGTAGGTGCAGACCTACATACTGTAGTAGAAGACCATGAGTTCAAAAGTCATCAGATCAAACTGCAGAAGGATGATGTTCTGTATATGTTTTCAGATGGTTATTCAGATCAGTTCGGCGGTCCGGAGGGTAAAAAGTTCAAGTACAGAAGATTCCGGCATCTGCTCCTGACCATCCATAAAATCCCAATGGAAAAACAACAGGCAATCCTCGAGGCAAGCATTGAAGAGTGGATGGGTGACTTTGAACAGATCGATGATATCATGGTCATCGGCATCAAACCGGATTTCTGGGATGAGCGTTAAGCAGTGAATACATAAATATTTATATACCCTTACACTGGCACAGCTCTGCAATTATCTAAACTATATTATCCTTTGCCGACCCGGATATCGCTTGTGATTAGCTTTCTGCTGATAGCAGGTTCTTCATTTTTTCAACCAGTTCCCCCACCTGGAATGGTTTGCTGATATAGTCGTCCATACCTACGGCAAGACAGGTTTCACGGTCACCCGACATAGCCTGTGCCGTAATGGCCAGTATGGGTGTAAAAGTATTGGTACTGGTTTCTATCTCCCTGATCTTCTTAGTTGCCAGGATTCCATCCATCACCGGCATCTGAATATCCATCAGAATGATATCGTATTTTGAAGTACCAAACTTATCCAGGGCTTCCTTCCCATTTGCAGCGATATCGATATTCCTGACAATCTTTTCCAGGTTTAATACGACGATTTTCTGGTTAATCAGGTTATCTTCCACAAGGAGGACATTGGCTTCCTCCAGGGCAATCTTCTTGGGCGGTTGTAAATCAAAAAATGGCAGTTCAGCACCCGGCTCCTTTCGGACTTTCTTATCACTTTTCTCGAAAATCAGGTTAAAACTGAATTTCGTTTCGTGATTCACTATTTCACTGACGAGGTCTCCACCCATCAGCTCTACAAGCCTGATCGGAACGGAAAGATCTGTACTATCCGGATCGAAAGGCACCAGGGCAGGTTCATCTTCTTTTGTAAGGTCACTGATATCCGTTTTAATACGGCTGACAAGTAAATTAAATTTTATGGTTACCTCTTTCTCTGTTTCCTTTTTGTTGATGATATGAATATTGATCTTGGATTTCAGTTTTGCCTCTTCATCTCCGCATATTTTCTCAATGAAACTGAGGAAAAATTGTTTGATCCTGATGGGATCGCCCATGATCTGGTTGGTAAGTGTATCATCTTCCTTGATGCTCATGATAAGCCTGGTGCCCTCTTTATCACCGAACAACTGAAGGACACTGTGAATGGATGAATAAAGATCAAAATTTGTCCGTGATTCCTTTATTTCACGCATTTCGATAGCAGAAGCCTTCACGATATCATTTACAGCTTCAACCAGGTTATTGGCAGAAGCCAGAATGGTACCTATCAGATCCCGTTGCTTATTATCAAGCATTGTTTCACTGACAAGGTTACTGATAAGTGTGATATTGTTGAGGGATGTTCTCAACTGATGCGACAACCTCGTTATGAATTCATCTCTCTGCCTGGTTTCCACAGCGGCATCCTCAATTGCCTGGTCAAGGTATTTTATGTTCAGAATACGAAGATACTCGTATGAATAACCCAGGAGGAAGATAGCAATAAAGGCAGTTGTAAACCTCAGGATAAATCCCCTGTTGTAGTCCATCTCAACAAAACTGAAGTCTGGAATGATCAGGATCATAATGATGATCAGAAAAACTGCGGAAGCTATACTCCCTCGCTTTAATCCTAGCAAAACAAGGGAAAAAGCAGGAAAGGTGAGACTCCATAAAAAGCCAAGTTCCCCTGGCCCTCCAACAATGATAAGATAGAGCATAAGGATGGAGAACAGGCAGAGAAGGAAGTATTCTGATAACCTGATGTTACACGAACGGATAAGATATATGATATTAAGCAGGTTCATAAATGCAACAAAAGCCAGAATTCCTGAAATGATGAAATTATGACCAAACAAACTTATTATTGCATACGTGATCAAAAAAACCATGGCAATCAGGCTGAAAGCATTGATCAGGATAATCCTGTTCAGCTTTCTTGGTTCTATTTTCCCATGAAGGCCAAAGGATAAAAGTTTGAATATTTTCTCTGAGGAAGACATAACTTCAAGCAGATTATCTGTAATTTTACATCAGACTGAAGTCCGGATTTATAAATAACTGCTTAACGGTTTTGTAAACTTATTGATATATAAATTGTTACCTCGCCGATCATATTGCGGAACAGCGAGGTAAAATAACTTAAATATTCTTAAATTAAAGGGTCAAACCGTACAACGGATTATAAAGATAATCAAAAAATATTTTTAAGCATCAGGAAACAGCTACTGATTGCTGATATTAGCCTGAAATTTCGATCATCAATAATGCTACGGGAGTAGCTGTTGAAAAATGAATTAACCGGAGAAAAAACATGATTGGAATAATGGAGAAAGAAGGTAAAAATAAGCCTGGCAATTTGAATAAACTACCGGTAAGGAAAAGAGTATTCGATTGTTGTTTCCTCACCTGTATGTGTTTTTTCCTTTTCATCACCCAGTATAACTTTTCACAGGCCGATACTACCGGCATGATCAGGTATACTCCGGAGTTCGAATTTACTGACGGGATATACCTGAGCTTTGAACAGGTCAGGCAGAATAATCCGATACTAAAATCCAGACTGATAACAAACGTTGATTATACCAGCAAGGATTTTTTTGAACAGGTGCTTGATAACAGGTTTGTTTATTTTTTCGATCATGTGGGCATGAAACAACAGGTAAGGACTTCTGATATTTGGGGATTTAGCCGAAACGGAGTACTGTATATTGCCATGGATGAAGGATTCTACAGAATTACCATCATTGGCAGGATATGCCATTTCGTAGCAACAGTTACCACGTATGATTCACGGTATTATGATCCCTATTATTATAATCCTTATTATTATAATAATTATTACCGGTATGGCGGGTATCCGGCTACCTATTCATCCAATGAGCTGAGGCAGTATCTGCTTGATTTTGATTCAGGTGAGATAATGGATTATAACAGGGACAATCTCGAAATATTACTGATGAAGGACCCGGAACTGCATGATGAATACAGCCAGCTGAGAAGAAAAAAGAAAAAACAGCTTAAATTTCTCTATCTTAGAAAATTCAACGAAAGAAATCCTTTGTATTTACCCGTTCCCGAAATCTAAATTTGTGTTCAATCATAAAAGGCCTGTTGTGAATATTTTTTCAATGAGCTTTAATAAACCAAATTCATGTAATTTAACCACAAAGCTACAACAGGGTTAGCATAAAGGAACTCAACAGTTCAAATTCAGAATACTTTGTGTTACTTTGTGAAATCCTTTATGTTCCTTCGTGGTTTAAAAGACTATTATTTTGCATCTATCAGGACGGTTTTCCAGATAATACATACAGTTCCTGGTTTGAGTTACAGGTTTCAAAAATCCGGACAACTCAATACCAGATTTTTTGTAGATTAAGCATAAATTCACGAAAAGGATCCATAAGAAATATTTAAAAAGGAATGGCTTTGATTTTCACAAAATAGAAGTTAATCAGAAAGTTAAATATCCCTAAAAACTTAATCCAATGAAAAAACTAATAGCTCTGTTATCTGCCACCGTAATGGTCATTTCATTGTTCTCACAGGAATATTTACCAACGCGTGAAGACCTTGAAAAATTTTTTCATACAAAGACGCTGGTTGTACTTGACAGGAATCCTCTGAACACCTATGATGGGGAGATCCAGGATGCAATGGAAAATGAATGGACCATTACCGAATATGAATTCATCAAGTTTGAGGAATTTGAGGAGATGAGGAAAAATCCCGAATATTCTTTCCTCATGATGGTAAATGTGACATTTGAAAAAGATAAGCTGAATGCCGTTTATAAATTTCTGAATCTATCCCTCGGAGGTAACTATTATGACATGAACCGTATGCCGGATCTTGTTTCTGTGCCGGTTGCTTACAGGAATGTTGAGGAAGATTCCTATAATTATAAGCTGGGTATCCTGGTCAGGTTCATCCAGAACCATATCAAGCTTATCTATGAGCATCCGGAGCTTGTTTCATCGAATATCTTCAAGCATTACAATGATAACAAAGGAGATATAAAACAGAAAAATCTCTATCTTGTAAGTGATGAACTGGACAAATCAGTTAATTCACCGGCCAGGATAAGTAAAATATATCCGCATAAATTCACCATGGTAACCAGGGAGGATATCAAAGATGCTATTACCAACAGGGATGAGCAGGTTGTTTTTCTTCATAAGGTAGGTCCGGAAGGTACACGTCTGGATGCCAGGTGTTATAAAATATTGATCGGTGCAGGGGATGCCAATTTCTACTATTTTGACTGGCATATGATTGATAATAAGAAGCCAGACAGTTTTCTTGTCAGTGATTTTAAGAAGATTGCAAAATAAAGAAGAACACCTATTCAATGCAGAAACCATCTGTTCCAAAAGGCACCAGGGATTTTTCTCCTGAGGCAATGGTCAGGCGTAAGTTTATTTTTGAGACGATCGAGGATGTCTTCCAGTTATTTGGCTATCTGCCTCTTGAAACCCCGGCAATGGAGAACCTGTCCTCCCTGCTGGGTAAATATGGAGAAGAGGGTGATAAATTATTATTCAAGGTGCTGAATTCGGGAAATTATTTAAGTGATATACCCGTCCGACAGATAAATCCTGAAAATGCAGGTAAACTGGCACTACGGATTTGTGAAAAAGGCCTGAGGTATGATCTTACTGTCCCTTTTGCACGTTATGTTGTACAACACAGGAACGATTTAACTTTCCCTTTTAAAAGATACCAGATCCAGCCGGTATGGCGGGCCGACAAACCACAAAAAGGCAGATACAGGGAATTCTACCAGTGTGATGTGGATATTATAGGCAGCAATTCCCTGTTAAATGAGGCTGAACTTATTCAGGTTATCGATGACGTCTTTACAAGACTCGGTATGAATGTCCTCATCAAAATCAATAACCGTAAAGTACTTTCAGGGATTGCTGAGATAATGGGCCTTTCCGGGATGTTTAACACCCTGACAGTAATCCTTGATAAGCTTGACAGGATCGGCATTGAGGGTGTAATGAGCGAACTGCTCTCCACAGGAATCAAAGCTGATGCTGTTGAGAAATTAAAGCCAATCCTCAAGCTGAAAGGCAGTAATTCACAGAAAATAGATAAGCTGGAAAAAATCCTCTATGGGTCAGGCACCGGCCAGCAGGGACTGAAGGAGGTTGACACATTATTCAGGATCCTGGGAAATATTTCATGCAGATCAGAAATATTGTGGGATATCCCACTTGCAAGGGGATTGGATTATTATACCGGAACAATAATTGAGGTAATAGCCCTTGACGACAGGATCGGAAGCGTTTGTGGAGGAGGGCGGTATGATGACCTTGCAGGGATTTTCGGCATGCCGGATATTTCAGGAGTGGGTGTTTCATTCGGGGCAGAGAGAATATTTGATGTTATGTCAAAGCTCAACCTGTTTCCGGAAGGAGCCGTTACCGGAACAAAGGTCCTGTTTGTCAACCTGGGTGCCAAAGAACAGAACCATATTCTGCCACTGCTTTCAAAGATACGTGGAGCCGGTATCAGGGCAGAAATCTATCCTGATCATGCAAAACTGAAGAAACAGATGGCTTTTGCGCATGCAAAAAAGATCCCGTTTGTTGCCCTTGTCGGGGAGGATGAAATTTCGGCAGGCCTGATCACACTCAGGAACATGCAGACAGGCGAACAGAAAAAGGTTAATCTGGATGAATTAATAGGGCAATTTATGTGATATGTTCCCTATGATGATGTGTGTGCATACTTTTATTTAAAATTTTAGAAGTATAATTCTTCACGATGATTTTTCAATATTTCACTTACCTGCATCACCATTGATTAATATAATTTTCATAAAATACTAAATGGCTAATATTCATCAAATCTCTCCTGCAGTCATTGATTTCGGCCAGATCAGCAACATTATGGACGGTGAAACACGTCTTGAGATCTCTTCCGAATCTGCCGGATTGATCAGAAAATGCAGGGCATATCTTGACAAGAAACTCAGCGAGGAAGATAAGCCTTTTTACGGTATCAATACCGGTTTTGGCTCTTTGCATGACTGTTCCATATCTAACGGCGACCTGGGTGTACTACAGAAGAATCTTGTTATGTCTCATGCCTGCGGGCAGGGAGAGGAAGTTCCCCGGGAAGTGGTCAGGTTAATGTTATTCCTGAAGATACAATCCCTTGCGTATGGCAATTCAGGTGTGCAGCTTGAAACAGTCCGGCGCCTGGTTGATTTTTTCAATCATGGGATTGTTCCGGTTGTTTATCAATATGGTTCGCTGGGAGCGTCAGGTGATCTGGCACCGCTCGCACATATGAGTCTGCCACTGATTGGAGAAGGAGAAGTCTGGTACCGGAACAGGAAAAGGAATACCATGCCTGTGTTGAAGGAATCAGGACTTGAACCACTTGTGCTTCAGTCGAAGGAAGGGCTTGCCCTGCTGAATGGGACACAGTTTATGAGTGCTTATGGCGTTTATTGCTGCCTGCGCGTGTTCAAACTATCAAAGCTTGCCGATATTATTGCAGCTATATCCCTTGATGCATTTGATGGCAAGCTGGAGCCTTTCCATCCGATTGTGCAAAAAATACGTCCCTATAAAGGCCAGATTGAAACAGCCAGAAGAATAAGGGTGTTGCTTGAAGGTTCTGAACTCATGAGCAGGCCCAAGAAACATGTACAGGATCCGTATTCCTTCAGATGCATACCACAGGTTCATGGTGCATCGAAAGATTCCATCCATTACGTTGCATATGTCTTTAAGAATGAGATCAATTCTGTAACAGACAATCCGACAATATTCCCGGATGAAGATCTCATCATCTCCGCAGGAAATTTTCATGGCCAGCCACTTGCCCTGGCTCTCGACAACCTCTGTATTGCCATGTCGGAACTGGGTAGCATCTCCGAACGCAGGACCTATCAGCTCGTTGGCGGCTACCGCGGCCTCCCTCCTTACCTTGTGGCAAAGCCAGGGTTGAATTCAGGATTTATGATCCCGCAATATACAGCTGCATCCCTGGTCAGTTATAACAAACAGCTGAGCACTCCGGCATCAGTCGATTCAATTGAATCATGCCAGGGACAGGAAGATCATGTGAGTATGGGTGCCAATGCTGCTATTAAAGCATACCAGGTACTGCTGAATCTTGAAAGGATACTGGCAATCGAATTATTTAATGCAGCACAGGCCATCGAATTCCGAAGACCGGCAAGAACCTCTGAATACCTCGAATCATTTCTGGACAAATACCGGGGAAAAGTAGATTTCATTGATGATGACAGGATTATGTACCCCGACATGAATAAATCTGTAGATTTCCTCCGGGAGGTCGATCTTGAATTGAAAGAGGGATTCTTTGCAGGGGAATATTGAAGGTGGAATTGAAATGTCGCCCCTAAAGAGGCGGAGGTGGGGGAAATTGAGGGTGGGTGTGTTGAATTGAAATATCCCCCTAAAGGGGCGGAGGTGGGGGTGAAGGGTGTGGGAGTGTGATAGATTGTGAAATGTTTAATATTCTTAATTTCTCGAAGATTCTGCAGATTTATACGCAGATATCGCAGAATTTAATGCGTTGATTTTGAAAATCTGCGAAATCTGCGGCATAATCGGCGAATATCTGCGAGAAGCCTTTAAGAACTATTTACACACCCTCTTTAATCATGGGATATCTTGCGGACCGTCATACTTTCCCGGTGTTATGTTTCTTGTCTATAAAGTAGAAGATCAGTCCAACCAGGGAAGTGCCAATACCGGTGAGGGATTCAACCGGACGGTATATCATGCCATAAACGAGGATCCAGATATTAATCACGATAAAGATAATCGGAATTACGGGGTATAATTTAGTCCTGTACATACCCACAGGTCCACCCCGGCGACGGTTCAGCATCATGCCTATAACTGCAAGAAGCGTAAAAAGATTCAGGGTAAATCCTATAATCGTGATAACCTGTTCAAATGTTGAGGTAAGGACATAGATGATCGAGATTGCGGCCTGTGTAAGAATGGCCCGTACCGGTATTTCCCTTCCTGACAGCCTGGCGAACCACCGGAGGATGGAATAATCTTCACCCATGACCTGTGTTACCCTGGGCCCGGTAATAATCATTGAGCTTACAGTAGATAACAACAGCATGCTGAAAAGGAGCCCCATTATGACACTGGTCTTTTCGCCAAATATCTGGTTTCCAAAAATATAACCAATCTCTATCTTGCCAGTCATGGCTTCAATAGGAATTACTTTCAGGAACACATAGGTTGTAAAGATGTAGAGTACGGTAACAATTAATGTCCCGGTAATAAGGCTCCGCGGGATATTTTTATCCGGATTATTCAACTCGCCGGCGATATAGGCAGCTGCATTCCACCCGGAATATGAATAGCTTACAAAAAAAAGTGATATGGCAAAAGCCGGGCTTATAATTTCAAGAAGGGCGTCCCGGTTGACAGAAAAACTAAGTGGCTGATTATGAGAGGATAAGAGTCCAAGGATAATCAATCCCAGGAGAGTTATGATTTTCAGGGCAGTGAAGAAGTTTTGAAAGTAGGCACCAGCGGTTTTGTTATAGGAATGAAGGGCGGTGATCAGGATGATCACTGCAACGGCAATGATTCTTGTAAGGTTTAAGCCAAGAATTGTCACATCAATATTCAGGGCTGCGGTAAAATATGATCCCAGTGCAATTGCAGCTGCAGCTGTTGGTGCTGCGAAGCCGATAATAAAAGAGATCCATCCTGCAGCGAAGCCGAGTGAAGGGTGATAAATCCTGGACAGGAAGTGATATTCACCTCCCGACCTGGGCATTGAGGTACCCAGTTCTGCATAGGCCAGTGCACCGGTCAGAGCAGCAATACCACCGATGAACCAGAGGAGAAGGAGGGCAAATCCGGATTTCAGTGAAATTACCTGGAAGCCCAGGCTGGTAAAGATTCCTGTGCCGATCATATTGGCAACAACAATGGCAATGGCGGTATTTAATCCAAACTTATTCTTCAATCTTGCTGGTTTATATCAGGTATAGGCTGATCCGGATGAACCATTGGTACGAAACGAACCGGTATAATGTTTCTTTGCTGATAGCCTTTTTTTGTTTTTGTAATTAATAACAGACTCTGGTATAATTTCCCAACCGGAACGACCATTTTCCCGGCTGTTTTAAGCTGGTTCACCAGCTCCTCGGGCAGCTCTTCAGGAGCGGCTGTAACGATAATGGCATCAAAAGGAGCATGCTCCGGCCAGCCCAGGTACCCGTCACCCCATTTAACAACAACATTCTTGTATCCAAGTTCATCCATCCTTTTTGATGATAATTCTGCCAGTTCCCTGACAATTTCAATGGAATAGCATGTGTCGGCCAATTGTGAAAGGATGGCAGCCTGGTAACCTGATCCGGTTCCAATTTCAAGGACTTTATCAGTGCCTGAAAGCTCCAGGAGCTCAGTCATAATGGCAACAATGTAAGGCTGTGAGATGGTCTGTCCGTAACCGATAGGAAGGGGATGGTCGTTATAGGCATATTCAATCAGATCGTCAGGTACGAAAAGATGCCTTGGAGTATTTTTCATTGCATTGATAACACGGGTATCAGATATACCCCTTGCCACAATCTGATCTGAAACCATTTGCTGTGCACTTTGTCTCCACCAGTCATCCTGGTATACCTGCCGGACAGGTATATTTTTCTGCTTTGAACTGCACGAGATAATAAGGATCACCATAATACCCATGCAGGCCAGTATGTACCTGTAATACAGAATAAGTGATCGTATAATCCTGTTCAGGAATATCATAGGGGTATAACTAGGATCCTGAACAAATTTAATCGGAATTTGTGAACTGTTCAAATGAAGGAGGCAGAAATAGGTGTGATTAACTCCCCGGACGTCCGTTACGGCGCTGTTCTCTCAGCTTTTCTATAAGATGATGCCGGAACTGAATTTCAGCCAGGTTAAGTTTCATAACCTTCCGGGGTGAGAGGATCTCTTTCAGCTTATCGTTGTACTCAACCATAAGATCACTTTCGGCTTTATTAAAACCGTTCAAATCATCCAGTAATTTCGAGATGTCTTGTTCTGACATGTTTTCGCCATTTTCTCTGAAATTATCCATCACCTTTTTCCTGTCATCCCGTATTTTATTTCTCCTGTTCTCAAAATCATTGTATACGGGCCAGAATACTTCAGCTTCGGCTGTTGTAAGACTCAATTGCTCAGTGATATAAGCAATCTTTATGGATTTGATTCTTTCATACTTATCCTCCTGTGCATAAACCCCTGCAATTTGAATGAAAAGAAAAAACAGCCCTGAAACAAAGGGAATTAAAAAATATTTCCTTTTCATAATTATTGTATTAAATGTTTTTCCAGTCAATTTCTTAATATTCTTAATAAAGATCGATCAGTTCACTGTAGTCGAGATTATTTTCTTCCGACAGATAATCCAGGATATCATCACCCTCCATACTGGTATTCAGCCAGTCAATGCCATTTTCCTCAGCCAGTGTTGAGATTAACATATCATCATCGAAATCATCGAAATAATAATTTATAACATCAGCTATTTCCACGACATTATCCGTTGTTTCTTCATCATTCATGATCAGTCTCACCGTGGTGTATCCGATAGCAAGGAAAGCTGCAATGGCAGCTGCCAGCGCCAGTTGGGGCCTGACCAATTCATAGGTTTTTCTGAACAGGCCTGGTTTTTTACCGGTCTGCATCCGTTCCTGGAGCCTGGAAGCAAAATTGTCGAAATAGTTTTCGGGAACAGAGAAAGGAAGTTCCTTGTTCATGCTGTCCAGCCGACTTTTAATATGTTGTTCGTCATCCATTAAAATGGTATGTTAAGATAATAACAACTGTATATTTTGTACTCCGGGATAAAACAGGTTGTTACCTGAATATCTTTTATACAGATCCGTAATGCCTGCAAGGAAATGTATCATCCCGATAATTAGTATCATTGTTTCAAAAATAGTATTCACCTAATCATTTAGAAGTCCAAAACATAAAAAGGTTTAATGCTCCTCAAGATATTTTTCTATTTTTTTTACAGCATGATGATAGGATGCTTTTAAAGCACCCACTGTTGTATTCAGAATTTCAGCCATCTCTTCATATTTCAGTTCGTCGAAATATTTCATATTGAAAACAATACGTTGTTTTTCAGGAAGTGTAAGGATAGCTTTCTGCAATTTCATCCGTATATCCTCTCCATCAATAAAGTCGTCAGCCTCAAGGCTTTTTTCGAGTTGTGATTGTACATCACTTAAAGATAAAAAATACCTTCGTTTTTTCTTTTTCAGTGCAGTGAGTGCTTCATTGGTTGCTATCCTGTATAGCCAGGTAAAGAGTGATGCATCCTCCCTGAAATTATTAAGACCCTGAAAAGCATTGATGAAGGTGTTCTGTAACACATCATCAGTTTCTTCATGAGAAATGAGCATTTTACGTATATGCCAGTATAATTTTTCCTGATATTTTTTCACTATCAGGTTGAATGCATAATTCCTTGAGTTTTCTGCACGGAATAGCTGAACAAGTTCTTTATCCGATGATACGTTCAATGTTATGAGCTCTGGTTAGTTTTCTCCTTTTTAAATTGTTCTGCCTTCGGATATTTGATATTTTTCCTGTAAAAAAGTTTAATCCTAACATATTTAATTTAATTCAATTGCGATGGATGATCCTGATGAGACAGAAAATTTTTTCACGATTGTTGTCAGGGCACTGAAAGCGTTCTTTACACGGAAAACCACGACATAATTGCCGGGCAGGATAACGAGTGATTGTCTCTTTTCGCTCATATCGAGGTTAGCGATCCATTCCATAGTATTATCCTGATCAATATAAAGGCTTCCAAATCCTGAGATGGGTGACAGAAATGTTACGATTCCCGGTCTTGGGATTTCAATAGTTGTTGTATGGCTTTGTAATACCTCAATATCTTCCAGCAATATTTTTGGAAGTGTTGGTATCTCAATATCATATTTTCCAATCAGGTACTTGTCCGTCTCGTTCATCTTCTGGTAATTCAGTGTGTTCATCATACCATCTTCCCTTATAATGGCTTGTAATTCACGGTATTCTGTTTTACCCAGGCTTTTCAGTTCAATATATCCCTGTGGTGCATCGGCTCCGATGATTGTATGTTTACCTGCAGTAACGATAACGGTGTCAATGGTTATCGGAGGCAGCGTATGGATAACCAGTTTATAGGATACCAGGGGATCAAGGAACAAAATATCGGGATCTCCTTTAAGGTTAATGGTATGCATGATGTTATACCTTACTTTGCCGGATACCAGGTCATAGAAAGTCATATTAACGTTTGTCTCTGTAGGATTACCATCCTGGTCGAGAAGATTTACCTGTACGGAGGTTGTATTCAGCACCTGTGTGATGATGATATCAAGGACTTCGCGGAATCTCTTTTCATTTACTGCATCATAATAATAGCCAACACAATCGAAGGTTTTTTTAAATTCAGGGTCCATACCGATTCCGATAATAAATGGTTTGAGGGTGATACCCATCTGTTGCAATCTTTTGGAGACGTCACAGGGATCACCTTCACATGCTTCAATACCATCGGTAATCAGGATAATAATATTCCGGCAATCATCACACGGGGGAAAATCCTCTGCAGCCCGCTCGAGTGAATATGTCAGAGGGGTTGTTCCTTTCGGTGTAAGGAATTTCAGTTTTTGTTTGATCTGGAGTGAATTATTGATACCAAAAGGTACCTCCAGTTTGCTGTCTTTGCAATCCTGCGGAGGCACAGGACTCTGATGTCCATAAACCCGCAGTGCCATCTGTATATTCTGCAGGTCTTTCAGGCTATCAATAACATTAATCAGGAAATTTCTTGCGATATTGATCTTCTGGTCACTTTCCCAGTACCCTGCCATACTCTGGGAAGCATCGAAGACAAAGAGTATCCTGGTACTGAAGAATCCTCCAACCTTGTCAACCTGTTGTTGCCCATGAATTCCATGGGTAAATACATTAGAGAATACAAACAGGATCAGTATTTTAAATTTGGCCGAATGATATAACAGATTGTTCACCATTTGTCTCCAAAATAAATAAGCCGCTCATTTGGCGAAAGTTAGGACATATTTACATCATTTTGGGAGAATTTGGAAAAAGTTTTTCAAGATTCGGAAAGTCTGTTGTTAATAACGCGTACTCAGCCCCGGGACAGGGGGGTGAGTACGGTTTATTCCACCAGCTCCAGGATAATGGCTCCCATCGCAGCATTGGGTTTTGAAATATCAAGGAAATAAGCAAGTGTGGGGGCTACATCCACAATATTTACAGGGCGGTTAATGGCAGTACGTTTTATCTTCCACCCATAGAATATCAATGGTACGTGGTTATCCCCGACATAGGATGAATGGTAGGACGAGTTATTATAGCTTTTTTCTGTCCAGCCGGGTGCCAGGTTGATGATCACATCACCCGACCTTTTCTGGTGATATCCATTCTGAATATTCCTGAAAATTCCATCAGAAAAGTTAGCAGTCTGCAGGGTATGAGCGGAGACAGCATTGGATACTCCCTCAAACTGAAGCAGGAAAAGAACAACTGTTTCCTGAAAATCCTGAAGGGGTATCCGTGCATCCTCAATAAGCTCATGATTCAGATACAACTGCTGTGCATAATAGTATTTGATCCAGTCACCCCTCTCGTAGATAATGTTCAGATAGCTTGCTAGGAGTGACAGGGCTGCATTCGGATTGAATTCACCGGCCGGAATCCGGTTTTCTTCAAGATAGACTGGATTATATGCAAGGCCATGATCAGCAGTGAGATAAATAAGGGTATTCTCTTTCCCGACATATTCATTGACAAAGCTGAAGAAATGTTCAAGTTCACGATCGAGGCGAAGCAGTGCATCCTCCATTTCAACAGAATTCGGTCCAAATGCTTTCCCGATGTATTCATTGGCCGAGAAGCCGATTGTCAGAATGTCGGTGTATTCATCTTTGCCCAGTTCTTCATTCACGATAGCCGCGATTGCCAGGTCTTTGGTAAGGACATTACCAAAAGGGGTGTATTTGATGATACTATAATCCGTCTCATTTCGCCGGGGTGTACTTATTTTCTTGAGGTCATAGGGGAAGACACTCCTACCGTTCAATCCCGTCTCATATTGATTTGTGTCAGGGAAACTTTCGGTATAATCGGTGATGGGCAGCAGCGGTTCCCAGATCCGTCCCAGGTATGTATCTGCCAGCTTTTTTTCATTGAATTCAACAACCCACGCAGGCAGAGAATCCACGTAATAACTGCTTGTGATCCAGTTGCCCGACTCTGTATCGAACCAGAATGCATAGTCAGCAGTATGTCCCGCAGATAATATGGCAGCAGGGTTATCAAGTGCTATTCCGAGGACTTTTGACCGGAAATTGTTAGCCAGTTTCAATTCATCTCCCAGTGTTGAGGCAAGCAGTTTACGCGGTGAATACCTTCCTGCTTCATATCCTCCGCCGATAGTATTTACCCGGTCATCTTCAACACAATAAACGGTTTTATCCTGAAGGCTTACATACCAGTTATTTGAAATAATCCCATGATGTGAGGGCAATGCTCCCGTCGAGATAGTTGCATGACCCACAGCAGTTTCATTGATCAGATAATTGTAACTGGCATTTTTACAGAACGTCCCACCCTGGACCATACTTTTTATTCCGCCTGCACTATATTTATCCCAGAACCTGTAGATATAATCATACCTCATCTGGTCGATAACAATTCCGATGATCAAAGTCGGTTTTTCAGGCGGGATCCTGGTATGATTCTGGGCAAAAGAATTACTGCTAAGAATTGCACCAGATATCAGGATTAGAATTATTTGGGCTTTTTTCATTCTTTTTGAAATAAAGATTCTTAAACCGGGTTTTATTAACACTTCATTAAAAGGATTCTCGCACCTGCCTGCCGGCTGGCGGGGATTCCGCTGATTTTGCCGCAGATTTCGCAGAAATTAACAGTTAAACAACCTTATACTTAATAGCCTGCAGATGTTCTGAGTAATCTGCTGGTATATTCGTGGCATCTGCGAGAAATCTTCCCCTCAAATTGCAGGAAAGTTATTTAAAACTACTTCATTCCGTCATTAACCAGCAAAGATAACTTTTAATTTATTCTAACGCATTGTGCTATTAGATAGACGATATTGATAATAAGGAATTTGTAGAGCCCCCGGTGTTCGTGATTCTGCAAAAAACTATAATTCAATCACTTAGTTATTTTAAAAGTATTATGTGTTTACACTATACATTATCCTCCCGGACTGGCAACAGTTATCATTCAAGTTTGATGATCTTTGCTTTTTTCATCGCTGAGGAACGGGTTATCTTCAGAATATATACACCAGGATCGATATCCGGACAGTCCAGGACAATAAAATTCTCACCTTCAATGAGGGAGATTGTTTTCTCAGTAATAACCTTGCTTCCACCGGCATCAAACATACTGATGAAGGCTTTGTCCTGTTTTCCGGACCATATATTGATATTCAGGTGGTCAATGAAAGGATTTGGACTGATAATAATTGAATCTGCCGGATAGGCCGGGGGTATATATGGGGATAACTGAATATTCAGCACTGTATGCTGAAAATCAAAGACACGCACACCGGAAATGACTGTATCATTATAACCTTCTGCTGAAACCTGAAGGTTATATATGCCTTCTTTTATCAGGCGGTAATAGTTGCCTGTGATACTGTCTGATAAGATGAAAGTATTCCTGTTCTCATGCCCCTCAACCTCAATCATTGATTTTACCGGTGTACCTGTCTGACCGTTGGTCACCTGCCCTGAAATACCATACAGGCACTGTTCCATGAAATTCAGGAGAGACCGGTAATTATATTCCCACAGGTATGGCAGGGTATCTGCCGGGGGAATTTTGTCAACAGATAATTCAATGGTTACCTCCCTGCCACCGAGAAAATAAGTGACATAATCCTGTCGTCCACCCCATATGGAATACCAGGCATAGCCGTTCGTTATCCCGTTATCAAGCTGGGTCATATACTGATCATTATAAAGATGGGCTGTGTCGGCGTATTGCCTGCTGATAAATCTGAACCAGTCATCATCCGGGTGCAACTCAGGCCATGTATCCCAGGGATAATTAACGACTTCGGCACCTCCATGGAGGTTAGCCGACATGACCAGGTAACGGGATTTCATAAAAGTCATCATGACCAGGTTTTCGGGTTGGTAATCATTATTATCGGGATGTATATTCCCATTGGGAGCGGGGTAATTTCGGTTCAGGTCGACCGAATTTGCATTAAATCTGGTTGCACCATATATGGAATCATTCCCGGAATAATAGGTACCATCCGGGTTGGCCAGCGGGTTGATCCAAATCTGCATGTTATCAACCAGGGTGGTAACCTTTTCATCTTTTCCGTAATGGTTCAGCAGCCAGTCTATCAATCTGATCATCAATACATATCCGGTTACTTCATCCCCATGCATGGTTGACGTATAGAAGAATTCCGGTTCGGGTTCTTCAAGCTCTGCATGGTCAGATATTTTAACAACGAGAATTTCATGGTTATGGATGCTGAATCCGATTGTATCGAGCCTGCAGATAGCAGGGAATGAATCAGCAAATGCATGCATGCATTCCACATACTGTTCAAAAGTGGGGTATGAATCCCAGCCGGGTTCGGGGAATTCTTCAACAGCCATATCGACTATCCTGGAAAGGGAAGGAGGTGTCTCAGCATAAAAGGCGATGTGATGTTTCACTAATTCCTGTAAGCCGGTACGATTGGCATAAAGATAAATATGATCCCCTGCAACATGATCAACAGAAAGAAAATCTGCCAGTTCTATTACCAGCTGTTTTTCTGTAATAGGGATACGAAGGTATACCTCTCCCCTGGTATTTATATAATGCATGGCTTCCTGATACTCATCCATGCTTTTTTGTTGAGCCTGTATCACTATCTGCAGTGGAGGGGATAGCAGGAAGAACAGCCAGATCATCAACCGGGGCAGATAACAGGGGATGCCAGGATTCTTCAGCCTAAACATTAAACCGGATATAAATAACATCACCATCCTCCACGATGTAATTTTTACCTTCAACAGATAGCTTTCCAGCTACTTTGCATGCATGTTCGGATCCCAGGCTGTTATAATCCTCAAATTTTATGACTTCAGCACGGATAAATCCCCGTTCCATATCACTATGGATAACTCCTGCAGCCTGCTGTACATTTGTTCCCTGCCGGATAGTCCATGCCTTGACTTCTTTCGGCCCATATGTAAAGAAAGATATCAGGTTCAGCATACGATATGCAGAGCGTACAAGACGGTCTGCACCGGGTTCCGACAGGCCGGCATCCTCCAGGAAAGCTCTCCGATCCTCCGGGTCATCGAGCTCGGCAATATCAGCTTCCAGCCAGCCTGCCAGGATAAGCATATCACTCTTCTTCTCCCGGAGTGCTTCTTTAACACTTTCCACATAATGATTGCCATTGATTGCCGACGTCTCATCAACATTACATACATATAATACCGGTTTGGCTGTTAACAGGAAAAGATCTTCAACAACAGATTTCTCCTGGTTGTCTATCATGATGGTGCGCGCAGGCTGGAATGATTCCAGGTGTTCTTTATACCTGAGAAGTATATCCAGGTCGTGCTTTAATTTTTTTTCTCCTGCCTTCACAACTTTTTCAACTTTTTCAATCTTCTTCTCAACCGACTCCAGATCCTTGATCAGCAACTCGAGTTCTATCGTCTCCATATCTCTGACAGGATCTACTGTGCCATCAATATGGGGCAAAGACTCATCATCAAAACATCTTAATACGTGAATCAGTGCATCGGTGTTCCTGATATCAGCAAGAAACTTGTTCCCAACCCCTTCACCATGACTGGAACCCTTTGTCAATCCGGGAATATCAACGATCTCAACAGTTGCGGGTATGATATTCTCCTGCTTTACCAGTGCAGCGAGCTGGTATAGCCTTTTATCAGGGACATTGATCAGGCCGATATTTGACCTGGTTGATGTAAAGGCATTGCGGCTCGATTCGGCACGTGTGCTGGACAGGCAATTAAAAATGGTGGTCTTGCCGACATTTGCTATTCCGGTGATCCCACATCGTAATGACATGTTCAGGGTATTTTAAGTCAAAATTACATTATTATGTCATGAACAGGGGGGTACAGGGGGGTATTTTTTAACAGAATACAGATGGAATACACATTAAACATATCTAACCTGTTGTGCTATTAAAGACGATAATATTGATAATCAGATTTATACCGGGCCGCACCGGTGGTGTGGCCCGGTATAAAGATATAATATCCAACAACATGCATTATTTAATAGTACAATGCGTATATCTAATAATGTATTATATCTGCGTTAATCTGTGTATTAATCGGTGTTAATCTGCGAGAACTAACTAATTAAGTAGTTCCAGGTATTAAGATCATCGGGATAAAATTATTTGATAATAAAAGAATTTTAACACCACCCCAATTTTCACTTATTGACTTTATTAATACCATTAAAAAAGTTATTTTTAAAGACAAAAGATAAATTCATTGATCATGAACGACCAGATAATCCAGAGAACAGCCGACAACATTCGCATTTTATCCACTGCCATGGTAGAGAAGGCAAAATCCGGCCATCCGGGTGGTGCTATGGGTGGTGCAGATTTTATTACGATCCTTTTTTCAGAATTTCTCCGTTTTGATCCCGGTGATATGGCATGGCCGAGCCGTGACCGGTTCTTTCTTGATCCCGGCCACATGTCACCGATGCTTTATTCCATTCTTCATTTGTTCAACAAATTTTCTGTTGATGACCTGAAGAATTTCAGGCAGTGGCGGAGCCCCACCCCCGGTCATCCCGAGCTGGATATCAGCCGTGGTATTGAAAACACTTCCGGGCCACTCGGGCAGGGACATGCCATGGCTGTTGGTGCGGCCATAGCGGAAAGGTTTCTCTGTGCCCGTTTCGGGGAAGGGATGTCACATACGATATATACGTATGTTTCTGACGGGGCTATCCAGGAGGAGATCTCACAGGGTGCCGGGCGGCTGGCCGGTTTTCTCGGGCTTCACAATCTTATCATGTTCTTTGATTCAAATGACATACAATTATCCACGCCAACCAGTGATGTAACGATCGAGGATACTGCCAGGAAATATGAATCGTGGGGATGGAGGGTGGTGACCATTGATGGCCATGATGCGGGGCAGATCCGTCGTGCACTCAGCGATGCCAGGGACGA
>LJUQ01000201.1 GCA_001304505.1 Bacteroides sp. SM23_62_1 | reverse complement strand
ATCAATATAACCACAAAAGGTGCAATCCATCTAACCCATTTTTCATAGGGTATCCTCGCAACTCCCAAAACACCAATTAATACTCCTGATGTAGGAGTGATCACGTTGGTAAATCCATCACCAAACTGGAAAGCCATCACCGTTGCCTGCCGCGAAATACCGATCAGGTCGGAAAAGGGTGCCATTATCGGCATGGTCAGAGCTGCTTTGGCTGAACCTGAGGGTATAACAATATTAATGATCGTCTGGATTAAGTACATAATACCCACCGACGCAATATTTCCAAAATTCCTCATGGATGCAGAAAGGCCATGGAGGATTGTATCAATAACCTTTCCATCCTCAAGAATAACAATTATCCCACCTGCCAGTCCCACAACGAGAGCAGCGGATAATATATCTTTCACACCTTCAAGGAAAAGTCCGGTAATTTTATTTGGTGAATGATTCATTGAAATGCCTGAAAAAATACCCAGTACGAAGAAAAGTGTGGCAATTTCCATGATATACCAGCTATAACCCATCACACCGATAATCAGGAAGATGATGGTAAATAATAACAGATTCAGGATGTAGAAATGAACACTTCTCCTCAGGGCTATCAGAGAAGTTAATGCAAAAAGCGCTGTGGAAACAGGTACAACAGGTATTGTTAAAGCTGTTCCAGCTCCGGTTTCAGGATCCCCGATTTTCAGGGTGGTCATGGGGAAAAATATTGAAAACAGTATCAGCCCGGTCAGGATAACTCCAAAACCAATCCAGGCAGACAGGGGAGTGCTGTACGTAATATGATTATTATTTTCATTCTCTTTTTTTCTCCAGTAATGATCATCCTCAAAAACAGGGGATTTTTGGGGATTCCTCTGGATTTTCCTAGCATATAAGAGTACATAACTTATTCCGACAATATTGATAATGATCCAGCAAATCAACCTGTATTCAATCCCGGAAAACAATGGTAATCCAGCTATCCCCTGAGCTATACCGATGGTGAATGGATTCAGTATGGCACCTGCAAATCCTAAAGCGGCTGCCAGGAAACACATGGATACCCCGGTAATGGAATCATACCCCATTGAAATAGCTAAAGGAACCATGATGATAATAAATGCAATGGTCTCCTCACTCATGCCGAAAATTGCGCCAAATGCACTGAATATTAACATAACCAGAGTAATGATGATATTATCAATACCAATTTTTTTTATTATCCTGTTTCCTTCTGATTTCCTGGCAAACCGCAGAAATGATAAGATACCTATATCTATTGCCCTGCTTTCGTTCATGATCCAGAAAGCACCACCAATCATCAGGATAAACACAATGATCCCTGATTGTCTTACAAAACCTTTGAAGATGGCTGAAAAAACCTGCCACGTCTGTGGATTTCCATCAACATACTTGAAAACAAGATCAGTCTGTTCCGTGCCATCAACAACATTTGTTTCTTCTATATATTCACCCCCGGGTAATATCCAGGTGAGAACAGCCGCAATAAGGATGATATAAAAAACAATGACATAAGTGTGAGGAATTTTACGTTTTCTTGTCATGCGGGAAATTTTGATATTATATTACTTTACGAACATTGCAATAACTTTGCACCCTTTGCGTGAAGCCTTTTATTAATAAGAAATAATCCTCTCACCATATTAAATGCAATTATAGTAGATGAGGCATATTTTAATAAATTCTAAAAATAATATTATTGTCATTCAATAATTCTGTTTTACAATTAATTCATTTATTTACTTTTTAAATTTATATCCTGAAATAATCTTTGCAGATGACGGGAAATAGAAATGAACTTCTGAAAGATAGCCGGCTTCTTAATACATACAGGGGACTTATCAGGGTTGCCAGTCCAAATCTTGAAAAGGAAGAGGTGCAATTACTGAGAAAAGCATTCTTATTATCCGCTGATGCATGCCTTAACCGCCAGAAAAAGCTTGGTGAACTAACAATTTATCATTCCCTGGGTGTAGCCAGGATTGTTGCTGAAGAAATGGGATTAGGCCTGCATTCGATAGTAAGTGCTTTGCTTTTTGATTTCATTTCTGATGGTACCATCAAATCTTCTGATATTAAAACAGATTTTCCTGGCAGGATCATTGACATTATTGAAGGATTGAGCAAAATATCCGGAATCGATACCTATAAGTCAGACAACCAGGGGGAAAAGCTTCGCAGCCTTCTTGTTACCCTGTCGGCTGATATCAGGGTCATACTGGTAAAACTGGCTGACAGGGTGTATTATATGAGGAATCTTGATCGTCTTGACAGGGGTGAACAGCTCAGGATCACCTCTGAAATCCTTTATATCTATGCTCCCCTGGCCCACAGGCTCGGATTATATAATATTAAAACCGAGATGGAGGATCTGGCACTTAAATTCACAGATCATAAGTCATATCGTTTTGTTGCAGTAAAACTCAAAGAAACAAAAGCCTCGAGGGACCGGTTCATCAGGGATTTTATTAAACCACTCAAAGATGAGCTGAATGCACAGGGGATTGAGGCAGAAATCACGGGCCGTACCAAGTCAATTCATTCCATATGGTCAAAAATGAAAAGGCAGAACGTGGATTTTGAGGAGATTTATGATCTTTTTGCCATCAGGATCATCATAAAAAGTCAGCCGAAAAATGAAAAAGCTGATTGCTGGAAGGTCTATTCCATCGTAACAGATTTCTATCAGCCAAACCCTAACCGGTTACGTGACTGGATTTCCATTCCCAAATCAAATGCATACGAAGCTTTGCATACAACAGTGGTAGTGCCTGGTGGCAGATGGGTGGAGGTGCAGATCAGGACGGAACGAATGGATGAGATTGCTGAGAAAGGATTGGCTGCACACTGGAAATATAAGGGTGGAGAAGGAGAGAGAGCGCTTGAACAGTGGTTCATAAAAATTAGAGAAGTTCTTGAAAATCCTGAGCCGGATGCCAGCGATATCATTGATGATTTCAAAATCAGCCTTTACAATAAAGAAATTTTTGTATTTACACCAAAAGGTGATCTGAAGAAATTTCCTGCAGGAGCTACAGTGCTTGATTTTGCATTCGATGTTCATTCAGATATAGGTGCATCCTGTGTGGGAGCTAAAGTAAATGGGAAAAGTGCTCCGATACGGTATATCATGAATAATGGAGATAAGGTTGAAATTATTACTTCAAAATCCCAGAAACCAAAACAGGACTGGCTTCAGTTTGTCGTAACAACCAAGGCAAGAACAAAAATCAGACAGGCGTTGCAGGAACAAAAACTTGCCCAGGCAGAGAGCGGCAAGGAGATTCTTAAAAGACGATTCAGAAACTGGAAAATTGAGTTTGAAGATCAGAATATTAATACGGTCATCCGCCATTATAAATTGAAAACGGCAACCGATCTGTATTTTAAGATAGCGACAGACAAAATTGATCCGCTTGATATCAAAGAACTGCTCACCAGCAAAGAACAAACAGGAGAAATAAAACAGGTTGAGAAAATTGATGAACAATTGATCGATAAAATAGTATCTCCAGGCTTAAAGCATGATGATTACCTTGTTATCGATAATAAGCTTGATAAGATGGTTTACAGGCTGGCCAAATGTTGTAATCCGATATATGGTGATGAGATTTTTGGATTTGTAACTGTGGGTGAAGGTATTACAATTCACAGGATCAGTTGTCCAAACGCGGCACGATTAATATCAAAATATGGCTACAGGGTTGTTAAAGCACAATGGTCGGATACAGAAAAACAGGTCTACCTGCCTGCTACCATCCGTATCACAGGGATAGATGACATCGGCATCCTGAGCAGAATTTCCGATGTTATTTCCCAGGACCTGAAAGTAAATATGAGATCTGTCCAGGTCAGTTCAGATGAAGGTATGTTCGAAGGTACAATTACTTTATTCGTGAAAGATACCAGCCATCTGGATGTACTCATAAGGAGAATCTCAAAAATAAAAGGGGTACTGCATGTGTCAAGGTTGGAATTGTAATTTGCTGGAATTCGAGGCTTAATATTAATTTTAAAAGGCTCCTCGCAGATGTCCGCAAATCAATACACAGATTTTCACAAAGTGCTAATTTCATACTGGTTACTTTTGCTTAAATCTGCGAAAAATACGCGGTAATCAGTTAGAAATAAATAGTAATTACTTTTACTCTAGGCCTGATGACGAGAAGAATCCAAGAATAATAACTTCCAGTATTTGATATGGAACTATTCCTTATAGCCATCGCCCCTGTTGTAATCATAGCATTTTATATTTATTACCGGGATAAATATGAAAAGGAACCGTTCTGGTGGCTTGTGACAGCTTTACTTGCAGGATGTATCATCACATTACCGGTTATTTATATTGAACGATTGTTGAGTTTTCCCCTGGATTATTTGGCTGGCCTCGCAAATGCAGGCTACAATGCATTTGTGGTAGCTGCATTCACTGAGGAGATATTCAAATTTGCTGCACTGTATCTCATCATGTGGAAAAATCCCACCTTTAATGAAAAATTTGATGGTATAGTTTATGCCACATTCATCTCCCTCGGTTTTGCAGCTGTTGAAAATCTGCTCTATGTCATCAATATGGGCCCGGGTGTAGGGCTGACCAGAGCTTTCACAGCTGTACCGGCCCATGCACTGTTCGGGATTATGATGGGATATCATTTTGGGCTGGCAAGATTTTATCCCGGTAAAAGAAATAGACAAATGTTTCTCGCACTTTTCAGACCTATTCTTCTCCACGGAATCTATGATTTCATCCTGATGTCACAAACAGATTATCTGCTCTTCCTGTTTATTCCATATATTATATTTCTCTGGCTTTTTGGTTTCAGGCGAATGAAGGATCTGTCAGACAGGTCGGTGTACAGGTGGTTTGGTACAAAAAAATAATCAGTGCAAGAATGGGGCCATGTCAAAACAGATTTTTCACGCAAAGAACGCAAAAAAATATCAAGTTCGCAAAGATCTGTTAGTTGTTAATCAGAGCTTTGCGGTCTTTGCGATAATTTTGCGACCTCTGCGTGAAGCCTTAAATTGAAGTTATGAAACAGCCCCCATATTAATACCTCGGATCCTCTTTCACCGGCAGTTTGGCCATTTTTTCAACTGTAAGACTCGGGAAGCCCATCTCTTCCTCAACCTTGCCGAGAATCAGGTACACACCATATCCCCTGAAGGGATAATCTTTCAGGGAGCGGGGAAAATGGACCGTATCGAAAAATTCTCCCTTTGCATCGAGAAAAGCTCCGAAATGCATCCATTCCCGGTTTACTGTCTTCACATTTTTTATTGTGACCAGGTTACCGACCATCCTGACTTTCTTCCCCTTGTTTTTCAGCATCTCTTCTGCCATAATCTCTCCCCTGAATGGTGTTTTAAGCAAATCGAAGGCAGACATGCTTATTGGGAATCCGAGAAGTTCAATCTCGTCATACGCATCTTCAATCCGGCTCTGTTCCAGTTTGGGTAATTGGAATTTCTTTTCCGGCTCCCGGAACAACCTGTTACCATGCACCGGTCCAGTGTTCTGTCCGAGCAGCATGTGGGCTTCCCACAGCAGGATTTTCTTTGTTTTGCCCGTGAACCTGAATGCGTCAATACGGATAAGGATGATAAGCTGTTCAAGGCCGGTATGAACGCGGCGGACAAAATTCTCAAGGCTTTTATATTCTCCTTTTCCTTCACGCTCCCTGATCACTTCATTTGCAACAGTTGTTTCAAGGTTAGCAAGATGTACAAAACCGAGAAAAATATCCTTTCCATATATGCAGGTTTTGTAGGTGCTCCGGTTGATACAGGGCAGGTGGATAGTTGCTCCGCATCGCCTGGCTTCATTCACATATACCCAGGTACGATAGAACCCTCCAAAATTGTTGATCACGGCCACCATGAATTCCAGTGGAAAATGAGCTTTCAGGTAGAGGCTCTGGTAACTTTCAACGGCATAGGAGGCCGAATGGGCTTTGGAGAAAGAATAACCGGAAAAAGATTCAATCTGGCGCCACACCTCTTTTGCTATCTCATCAGGGTACCCTTTTTCCCTGCAGTTTTCGATATATTTCCCGGCGATCCGGTCGAATTCATTTCTTGATCTGAATTTACCGCTCATGGCCCTTCTCAGCACATCGGCATCGGCCAGGTCGAGCCCCGCAAAATGATGGCATACCTTGATCACATCTTCCTGGTAGACCATTACACCGAATGTTTCCTTCAGCTGCTCCTCCATTACCGGGTGTATATATTTGAATTCCTCCGGATGGTGAAATCGCCAGATATATTCACGCATCATCCCCGATTTTGCAACACCCGGGCGAATAATGGAACTGGCGGCCACGAGTGTGATATAATCGTCACACTTAAGCTTTTTCAGCAGCCCACGCATTGCCGGGCTTTCAATATAAAAGCAGCCATTGGTCTCACCATTGCAAAGCTGGCTACAGGTTTTCGGGTCCGTTTTGAACTTTTCCACCTGGTGCACATCGATCTTCGTACCCCTGTTCGCATAAATAATATCGACACATTCCTTAATATGCCCTATTCCCCGCTGGCTCAAAATATCGAGCTTTTCAAACCCGATCTCCTCTGCCACATACATATCCCACTGGGTGGTCTGCATACCTTTCGGGGGCATATCCAGAGCTGTATACCATGTGATGGGTTTTTCGGATATCAACACTCCCCCTGCATGGATACTTCGCTGGTTTGGGAAATCCATGATTTGCTGGCCGATATGAAGAATTTGTTTTGTGATGTGATCTTTATCCAGCATATCATGGGGATATTGAACCAGCTGGTCGATCTCCTGTTTGGGCAATCCATAAACCTTACCCAGTTCACGGATAATGGATCGGTCCCTGAAAGTCGAGATGGTCCCCAACAGGGCTGTATAACGCTCACTGTAACGTTTGAAGATATAATCCAGTACTTCATCACGCTCTTTCCAGGAATAATCGATATCAAAATCAGGTGGGCTGGTACGCCGGGGATTGATGAAGCGTTCGAAATACAGGTCCAGCTCTATCGGGTCCACATCGGTGATCCTGAGACAGTAAGCAACCACGGAGTTAGCTCCGCTTCCCCGCCCCACATGATAGAACCCCCTTGACATCGAATACCGGATAATATCCCATGTAATCAGGAAGTAGGATGAGAACCCGAGGCGGTCAATGATCTCGAGTTCATGCCGTACCCGTTTAATCGCTTCCTGATTGTTTTTTCCATAACGATAAACCATCCCATCATTTGCCAGCTTTTCCAGTAACAACTTATCATCGTACCTGTTTCCGGTGAAGGTCTGCCTGTTTTTTATTGTACCAAAATCAAATTCAACAGAGCAATTGTCAATCACTTTTTCCGTGTTCCGGATGATCTCAGGGTACCCTTCGAAAGATGATAGCAATTGATCCACGGGCTGCATGATCTCATTCTCAGCGGCCAGATGTGCCGGTGACAACTGGCTTAGCAGGATATTATTATCAATGGCCCGCAGGTGTCGGTGTATTTCATAATCCTCCTTATCCTCAAAGCTTACAGGCTGCCAGACAAGCAGTTTCGACTGCCTGTGCCGGAATTCAGAAGAGATCAGCTTCCGGGTTTCATGCGGACGGATACCGACCAGTTCATTATCAAGCAGCTGGGATGGTTTCTTAGTTCCAAAAGGATATACGATATAGGTATGCCTAAAGGGCGGAGGATCGGGTGGGGGAGGTTCCTTTCTTTTATTGACAACAGTTAGAAAGTCGTTCAGTTCGAGGAATCCCTCATTATTCCTTGCCAGAGCCGTGTACAGATAAGTGTTTTCATTCCTGAACTCAATACCTGCAATTGGTTTTATGTCGTTTTCGCTGCAGGCTTTGATAAAGTCCATGACACCCATCGTATTGTTGATATCCGTCAGGGCAAGCGCGGAAATACCATGCCTTTTTGCCTCATCAACAATTTTCTCAACCGGCATTGTGCCGTAACGCAGGCTGTAATATGAGTGAGTATTGAGATACATTTTCTGTTCATTTTTGGCGCAGTTTCTACGAGCTTTCGTGCTTCAATTACAAAAAGCGTTTTATTAACAATATCATGCACCTGAGGCGCAGCAAAACGACTGAGGGATCTCCCCGGATCTGTCGAATTCGCCTTTTATGAGTCGTTATTAGTTTTTCTCTCGTGGCTTGGGTAATCTGCCATGATCCAAATCCAGGATAATCTAATAGACTACGAGATCCCTCCTCTCCTCCGCCTCAGGCGGAGAATCGCCGGGATGACTTGTTTCAATCTCAGGTTTAATACTCATCCGACGATTCGAAATCAATAGCTTGAATAATTACCTCCCCTCACCCTAAACCCACACCAACTGACAACCGAGAACCGACAACTAAAAGGTTTTCCCCGTCAGATAGTCGGGCCGGCTTATCTTCCAGAGTCTTTTTCCCGTGCTGGTGGAATGGCCCTGGTTCTGTCCATCCCTGCCCGGATCACTGACCACGTTATA
>LJUQ01000033.1 GCA_001304505.1 Bacteroides sp. SM23_62_1 | reverse complement strand
GCGAGGTAGCCAAAAACAATGGAGACTGCAAAAACAATTAACTGGTACATATCGGGCACAAAAGCCGTAACTATCGAGGCCAATACAAAAATTATACCTCCAAACATCAACGGAGTAAACCTGACTATTATTCCCGATACAAAAGTGGCTAATCCCATAACCGGCAGTATGAATGGCGTAGGATAAACACCCAGAAAATAACTGAGGACAGCCATCAGTGCAAAAATGATCCCGGCCGCCACCCATAAATATGTCAGATAATGGTCAATATAACTCCTTACCACATCCTGTTTTTTGTTCCTTGATTTGTAAATCCACTGAATAATAAACCCGATCATAACCGGTACCAACCAGCTTGCGAGCGCTTTCCAGTATAAATCTTCATACATCTCACGCCGGAGAAAATAGCGGAGCATAAAATAGCACAGAATACTTGCACAAAGTAATACCCATCCCCATAACAGGTAATAAAAACTTCCCTCCCGCAGATTCCTGCGTGAATTCGATATAGCTTTTCTTATGATCTGAAGACTTTCTTCAGGTGTCATTGATTTTTCATTTGATTCCATAATTTCATTTTTAAACTTGACACAAATATAAATTAATTTATTTCATAAACCTAATATTTTAAAAAAGTTAACACACCGGATATTTTATCCCGGCACCCCAATTTCATTTAACAGCTAAATATTATCTTTATATAAGCCAATTCTTTTATTTATGTCAAACAGATATCTATTGATTTTAATCATATTTTATTTGGCTGTCTTCAATTCAATTTTATGCCAGGATGTTGAGTATGCCCGGCGGATTATTCGGGATCTTGCATCTCCTGGAATGTATGGAAGAGGATATGTAAAGAAAGGAGATTATAAGGCTGCTATGTATATAAGCAAAGAATTTAAATCAATAGGCCTGGAAAAAACTTACAGAAGATATCTTCAGCCATTTAGCATTTCTGTTAACACCTTTCCTGGAAAGGTACAACTCTATCTGAATAACCAGTTAATGATCCCGGCGAAAGATTATCTTGTCAGTCCGGAATCACATTCTGCAGAGGGTAAATTCATTACATATCCGGTCAGGTACAGTGATCTAATATATGGTGAAAACTGGCTTAAGATTATTGGAGAATCTTCAGATAAATTTATAGTAATCGATAAGACTTTGCCTGATGTTGAAATTCTCAAGAAAGAAGATGAGGAGCGTATCAGGGAAATTCTCAGGTTTATGAAAATGCATCCCGAATACCCGGCAGCAGGTACACTGATAGTTACAAACGAAAAGCTTACCTGGAGCGGATCTACAATTGAGGGAAGCAAACCATTTGTTATCTTAAATACTGAACTTCCCCTCACCGAAATAAAAACTGTTGAGATTAAAATCAAGAATACCTTTTATCAGGCCTACCAGACATATAATATAATAGGGTTGCTTCCGGGCAAATTATATCCTGATTCATTTATTGTTTTTACCGCCCATTATGACCATCTGGGATGTATGGGCAGGGAAACCTGTTTTCCAGGTGCAAATGATAATGCCAGCGGGATAGCCATGCTGCTCAACCTGGCAAAATATTATTCCATGGAAGAAAATATACCTGATTATTCTATGGCTTTTCTGGCTCTGGGGGCAGAGGAGCTGGGACTACTGGGTGCTGAATATTATACTGAAAATCCTGTTTTCCCTCTTGACCGGATCTCCTTCCTTATCAACATTGATCTGGCAGGGAATGGTGAGGAAGGTATAACCGTTGTGAACGGATCAGTTTATCCGGGCAAATTTGAACTGCTGAAAAGGATTAACGAAACAAACCTATTCCTGCCACAGGTTAAAACAAGAGGGGTTGCCTGTAACAGCGACCATTGCAGATTTCATGAAAAAAGTGTCCCTTGCTTCTTTATTTATACCATGGGTGGGTCAACTGCCTATCATGATATATTTGATACCCCGGATAGCCTGCCTCTTAAGGCGTTTGAAAATTATTTCCTCTTACTTAAATCCTTTACCAATTCATTGCAGGTCAGATATTGACCTGAATCTTTATAGCACAGGAATATCCTTTGCCTGTTAAAAAAGTTTTTATCACAGAGATCCCAGAGTTTTTAAACAGACGGCACAGAGATTATTTCTATTACTCGGTGTTCTCTGTGTAATTTCTCTGTGTCCTCTGTGGTTAAATAAATTTTTGAATTACCTTTATTCTTAATTAACGATTAACTTTAATTGTAAAAAATGTACTCCACGCATCAACTTGCAAAAATGATCGATCATTCCATTCTTCATCCCACGATGACAGATGAAGATTTAATTATGGGATGTAAACTGGCTAAAGAATATGATGTTGCCTCTGTCTGTGTTAAACCTTACGCCGTCAGAATGGCCTGTGACCTGCTTCAGGATTCCGATGTGGCAGTAGGTACTGTTATTGGCTTCCCACATGGTAACAGTTCAATTGAGGTTAAAGTCTTTGAAACTGAAAATGCTATTAATAATGGTGCAAAGGAGATTGATATGGTCATCAATATTGGTAAAGCACTGGGTAGTGATTGGAAGTATATTGAAAGAGAGATCGAATCAATTGTGGGGGTAACCAGGACAATGAAAGTCATTTTGAAGGTTATTTTCGAAAATGATTATATGCCGGATGATGATCACAAGATCAGGTTATGCCGGATCTGCAACAGGTTGAAAGTTGATTATGTAAAAACTTCTTCAGGATATGGTTTCGTTAAAGGTGCTGATGGCAAATATTCCTATCTGGGTGCCACGGAGCATGATGTTGAATTGATGCGCAAGCATGCCGATCCGGGTATTGGTGTCAAGGCTGCAGGGGGAGTCAGGACACTTGATGAAATGTTGAAGATGGTCGAAAAAGGGGTTACTCGCCTCGGCGCAACAGCCACTCAGGCAATCCTCGATGAAGCAATGAAAAGATACGGGGAATAAGCATTCAGGTTTTTAATAACTAAATAAATCAAGTCCTGATTCAACCGGATATATTCTGATACCATTGAAGAGGATAGTTAAGTCCGGTATTCAACCGGACACATTCTGATATAGTTGAAGAGGACGGTCAAGGGGCTGTGTCACAACTGATTTTTCACGCAAAGAGCCCAAAGAAAACATCAAGTTCGCAAAAAACAGATTATTGTATATCAAGGCTTTGCGAACTTTGCAACAATTTTGCGAACTTTGCGAGAAGCCTTTTAATGAAGTTATGATACAGCCCCACATTCTGTTACCGTTGAGGATGATAACTAAGCTCTGTTTCCAACCAGACATACTCTGATAATCTTGATTACTTATTAAAGCATAATACTAAACCCGATATACCATGAAAAGAAAATTAACAATCCTCCTACTTTATTTACCCCTGATTCTCACCTGTTCATGTAATATTGATCATAAACATTCCGGACAGTCGAGTCATATATTCAATGGTCCTTACACAGGTGAGAACCTGAATCATACCGCTTTCCCTTTAGGGGGTATAGGAGCCGGGATGGTATGCCTGGAAGGTACCGGTTGTATTTCACATGTTTCTGTCAGGAACCAGCCTGATCTTGATAATGAACCGCTTACATTCGCTGCCATTTCAGTGAAGGGAGATGAGAATATTGCACGGGTTATTGAGGGACCTGTTCCTGATTGGAAAATATTCTGCAAGCCGGAAAGCGGGAATGGCCTGGGTGGAACCACATATGGCCTTCCAAGATTCGAATCCGCCAGTTTCACTGCAAGGTTTCCCTTCTCGACAGTATCACTTGAGGATCAGGATATCCCGCTGGAAACAAGTATAACCGGCTGGAGCCCTTTTATACCCGGTGATGAAGATAACTCAAGCCTGCCGGTTGCAGCCCTTGAATATACATTCTCAAATAATACCAATAAAAATGTCGAAGCGGTCTTTTCTTTCAATACTGTCAACTTCATGCGTGTCTACCTGCCTTCAGAATGGGGATCATATGCCCCGGGGGACCGGATCAGGGAAATTGATAATGGCTTTATCCTGCACCAGGAGGGTAGTAAAGAATATCCTTATGTTACCGGTGATTTTGCCGTGTTTACCACCGCCGGTGAAGTGATTGTTGACCATTGCTGGTTCAGGGGAGGATGGTGGGATCCCCTTACCATAACATGGAAAAATATCGAAGAAATGGAATTAAGAAGTACGCCCCCGCAGGATGGATCAGCACCGGGAGCCTCTCTTTCCGTTCCTTTCCAGCTTGCTCCGGGAGAAGAAAAAACAATCCCCCTGCTTTTTGCCTGGTATATCCCGGAATCAAACCTTCAGCGTGGTACTATGGTGGAATCTGCTGAAAAGTATTGTGAAGATCCTGATTGTTGTCCTACTACATATATCCCATGGTATGCTTCAAGATTTGAAAGTATAAACGATATTGCAAAATACTGGTTATCCCGATACAAGGAATTGAAAGAACAATCTGCCCTTTTCAGGGAGGCATTTTATGCCATGGACCTGCCTGATGAGGTTGTTGAAGCAGTAGCTGCCAACCTGACAATCCTTAAATCTCCAACAGTGCTTCGCCAGCATGATGGAAAACTCTGGTGCTGGGAAGGCTGTCATGATAATCTGGGTTGCTGCCATGGATCCTGTACACATGTCTGGAACTATGCACAGGCTATCCCCCATCTTTTCCCAAGGCTGGAAAGGAGTCTCCGCCATACAGAATTCCTGATCAGCCAGGATGAAGCAGGTCATCAGACATTCAGATCAAACCTGCCAATCTCTCCAACATTACATAATTTTTATGCTGCCGTCGACGGCCAGTTAGGAGGAATCATGAAAATATTCAGGGAATGGAGAATCTCAGGTGATCAGAGATGGCTGGAAGTATTATGGCCCAGTGTTAAAAGCAGTATGAACTATTGCATTCATACATGGGATCCCGGGCATAAAGGTGTGGTTGAAGAACCCCATCATAATACTTATGATATTGAATTCTGGGGCCCCGACGGGATGTGCATGTGTTTCTACCTGGGTGCGCTGAATGCTATTATAAGCATGGGAAAGAATCTTGGTGAGGATGTGACACTTTACCAGGAACTCTTTGATAAGGGTAAAAAATTCCTTGAGGACAGCTTATTCAACGGGGAATATTTTTACCAGATCGTCAAGACTACCGGACTTAAAGCCCCTGACCCTGTCGAGGCATCCCGGAAATCCATGGGAGGTGATTATTCCCCTGAAGCCCTTGAAGTTCTTGAAAATGAAGGGCCTAAGTACCAGTATGGCAATGGTTGTATCTCCGATGGTGTCCTTGGAATCTGGCTTGCAAGGACATGTGGTCTGGAAGATTTCATTGATCCGGAAAAAGTTATAAGTCATCTTTATTCGGTTTATCACTATAATATGAGGTATGATCTGTCCGATCATGTTAATCCCCAACGACCCTCCTTTGCCATGGGACCGGATGGCGGCCTGTTACTTTGTACCTGGCCCCATGGAGATCAGCCATCATTACCATTCGTTTACAGTAATGAAGTGTGGACAGGGATTGAGTACCAGGTTGCCTCCCACCTGATGATGATGGGAATGGTTGAGGAAGGGCTTGATATTGTGAGGACCTGCCGGAAAAGATATGATGGCAGAATAAGGAATCCCTTCGATGAATATGAATGCGGACACTGGTATGCCAGGGCTATGTCGAGTTACGGCCTCCTCCAGGGCCTTACAGGAGTGCGTTATGATGCCGTGGATAACATATTATATATCGACTCAAAAATAGGAGATCAATTCACCTCATTCCTGTCAACGGAAACTGGATTTGGAAACGTCGGCCTTATCGCGGGTGAACCGTTCCTGGAAATAAAATATGGTGAGATACAGGTAAAAGAAATCGTGGTGAAAAATAAAGAAGAATAATCACCCCCTTATTGCCAAATCAGGGGAATGTAACTTATGCTTTAACATGCCAGCAGAGAGCAGAGCGAGAATAGTCAAACCCTGATTGCCAGATGAGGGGATGTTTTATACCATCACCTCCTCCCATTTCTCATTTGTTGATGATTTCTCAAGTGCTTCGAGAACCGCCACACAATTTAATATACTCTGGTGACTGCGGGGCTCCTTGCCTGTCCTGAACATCTCAACCATGTCGGTATAGTTTCTTGGTGGATCGGCTTCGTCTACCCTGGATTTTAATTCGATGACTCCCTCTTTTGTCTCCACAAATGTCTCCCACCCATAATGCAGGCTTTTAAAAATAATCGTCGCGAGCATTCCATTTTTATATGCAAGGTTTGCGCCTGCATTTTTCCCGTTTTTTGTGATTCTTACTCTTTCAATTTCCTCGCCGAACATATACATCAGGGGCTGAACACAATGTACTCCATAAAAGAATATCCCACCATATTGAGATTCCAGGTCTGCAGGGCCACATCTAATAACATGGTTGATTTCACCTAATGCTTCCACCTGTTCCTTCATGTCAAATGTTGCATCACTCTGAGCAATTGAACTGTAAGAGGTAATTGGTGTGCCAAGGTCACGTGCCATGGCCAGGAATTCCTTTCCTTCAGATACCCTGTAACAGAATGGTTTATCGATAAATGTGGGGATCCCAGCTTTCACAAAAGGAGTGGCTGCTTCAAGGTGGTATTTTGGATGCCGGTGGTCAACAATGAGGGCATCTATTTTCCCTGTCATTTCACCCGGATCACTGACCATATTTGGAATGCCCCCGTTGATCATGGCATTCCTGGCAAACTCTTCTGTTTCCCCCCATACATAAAGCACCTCAACACCCGGGAATTTCTTTTCTATATTGAATAATTTCCCAAAACCAATGGTATGCGAATTCTCTGCTCCAATGATTCCGATACGGATAGGTTTATCCTCCTGTTTCTTTCGGGAATATTCCCCGGCAGTCATTGCAGTGGCAACTGCAGGTATAGACGCACAGGCCGATAAAACTGCGCTTTTGCCTAATTTCCCAATAAAAGACCTTCTTGTTTCCATAGATTCATTAACTTATGATTAGACTATTTTTTTCCGTCAGCTGAAGCTGACGGCAATTGATTGTTGCTCATTCAGAGGCTCTAAGATGATTAAAACTTTGTTATTCTGTCAGCTGAAGCTGACGGCAATCGACCAGATCTAACCTTACAGCTATAGGTATCCTGAAATCTTTAACCTATTCCTCAAACATTTGACTCAAACCTTTCTTAGCCTTAGCCTTCTTCACCTTACACCCTGTTTCACCCGTCGTATCCGCCAACCAGCGGAGAAGGAGGGCACCGTGCTTCCTTCACTCTGCTCCATGCTCCATGCTCTTTGCTCCATGCTATTTTAAATTTTCATTTCCCATCCCTCCTCGTATGTTCGGGCCCATAAACTTTCTGCTTCTTTATCATTGAGAATATGTCCTGTTTCAGTATCAATATTTATCGATCTTCCCACCCTTTGTGATATATTTCCTAACTGTACCAATAACGTGCTCTTATGGCCTGAATCGATCCCTGCATTTAAAGGCGTCCCATTGATGATACCTCCGAAGAAGTTCTGAATATGGAGACTGTCAAGCTTTGCAGCAGGATCAACGACATTCAGCGGATCAACAGGTATATCATTTTTAACATCTTTAATTATCTTATTTTCGAGATCATAAATGGTATAACTATTACCATTGATAAACATACTTCCTTTTTCACCATAAAAAAGTGCTCCGGCATAGGTGTTTTCTATCGGCTTACCGTTACAACTCCTTCCTTCCCAGGACATTGTAACACCTTCTTTGAAATCTAAATTAATAACCTGGGTATCGGGAGTTTCCCAGTCATCCTTATATCTGTATCTCCCGCCGTTTGAACTGACTTTTACCGGATAATCCACATCAAGACCCCAACGCAACAGATCGACCATATGTGTTCCGTTGTTCAGCGCCTCTCCCGTTCCCCAGTGCCAGAACCAGTGCCAGTTATAGTGTACCACGTTATCTTTATAAACACTCCTTGGGGCCGGTCCCTGCCAGAGATCCCAGTCGAGCCATTCAGGAACAGCAGTCTCTTTGCCAACACCGATGGATCCGCGGTTATTTGCATACCATCCCTTTCCGAAATAGGCACGTCCTATGGCTCCATTTTTCAATTCCTGTATGGCCTCCCTTACATTAGGATAAGACCTCCGCTGGTTTCCCATCTGTATCAGCTTTCCATATTTAGCACCCGCTTTAACCAGGATTTCACCCTCTGCAGGATTATGGCTGCAGGGTTTTTCAACATAAACATGCTTTCCGGCCTGCATAGCAAGCAATGATGCCGGAGCATGCCAGTGGTCGGGAGCAGCAATAACCATGGCATCAATGTCTTTAGATTCCAATGATTTGCGAAAATCACGGAAGCCTTCAGCTTTCAAAGACTGAATTTCATTCAGACCTGCTATACATTTCTCTATAGCCCTGCTGTCGACATCACAAATATGAATGACATCACAATTATCCTGCCTCGCAAAATTCTGTGCCAGTGCATTCCCCCTGGAATAAACACCCATCACAGATACCCTTACCTTATCATTTGAACCTGATATACGCCCGTAACTTAAAGCACTGGATCCTGGCAGAATCCCTCCTGCTGTTACTGCCAGAGAGGCTCCAACAGATTTTTTTATAAAGTCCCTTCTCGAATTTGATTTGTTTTTAGTTTTCATTTTCTTATTGGTTTTTTAAAATTCCATTGTTAAGGATGGTTTTTTTCTATAACGAATATTTGAATTTATTTTATTTAACCACAAAGAACTCAAAGTACATCACAAAGGTTCACAAAGGAAATTTATTCCTAACCTTTGTGTTCCTCAGTGTAACCTTTGTATCCTTTGTGGTAAAAAATCTTACTAATCCCCCAGGTATAAATTATATTATTGATTCACAATATATCAGGATTGTCTATTTAAATTTTTCATTTTCCATCCACTGTTTTATCATTTCATGGAAAAGTTCTTCAACCTGGATCATCCATGTAAGGTCTTCCCGCTGACTGGCAAAATGAAAGTAACGGTCGGGAACATAGTTATAAGGATAGGATATGAAACGGGTTCTGGAATACACCCTTTGTAAATTTCCCCAGGCACTATTAAACTCATCAATTGCTTCGTTAACTTTTTTAATACCTTCTTTTTGCTGCATTTCATTTTCTGTGTCACATTGTTCCAGCGCAAGTAACAGATGGGGAGCAGTGATCTGAAAATCATTGATTGCAGATATTATTTCCCAGTGGTACCTGTTTCTCCTGGAGTTAACATACATAGATTTAACAGTCTCAGAGATATAAGGATATTGCTGAGCAATTTTTTCTGCTTCACGCAGGCGTTCTTCATATATTTTACTCCAGCTCCCTGGTTTATTCAAATCCGGTAGGTCAATCAGGCGGTCATTAAAATCTGTTTTTAAGGGTTCCGACTCATCTTTTGGAGGAAGCCAGTGGGCCAGTCCGGGCAGATTGAATAATGCATTCTCCATATCTGTACGGCTGCCTTCCCTGTTATAAGCCCATTCCCATAATAATACCCCTTCCCTCAATGCGGCATAAAATTTTGCATAATCAGGTATTGATAATCCATATTCCCTCTGCAGGTATGCTGCATCATACTCTTCCAATGTCCGCCCGCCGGGTGACCAGCTATATTCAGCGGAAGTGATCCATCCACGCCAGTATGTTTCCATATGGGGTGATTTGTCATCCCATGCTGTGCACAGAATCCCATTTATGCCTTTTTCAGCTGCCAGTTGTGCAAAGCTTTGGATAGCAGCGATACCATTTGCCTGCATCCCTTCCCTTTCGTCATAAGGAATCAGGGTTGCGCCCGTCTGGGCTGCCGTTGCTACCATGACCTGTAATTCATGATCCCTGTACCATTCAAGGGCCATGATATTCCCGGGCTGTCTTGCCATTGAGTAGTTCCAGCGCATATAAATGCAATTCCTGGGAAATTCTGAAATAACCTCTTCCAGTATTGGTCCTCCTTTTTCCCAGTAGTCAACTGCCTGCTCATAAGAGATGTCATTTCTATATGTGGTTGGATAAACGCCTGCTTCTTTCAATGGCATATCGTCCCAAAATATTGGTATCCTCCCGTTTTCACCTGCAAATTCACATACTTTTTTGAGCCAGTAAAGATTCAGGCTCAGTAACCCTTCCCTGTTAGCAGTTGGTTTGCATCGGGGACATAATCCAATATTTCCGATCTCATCACCACCCACATGAAGGTATTTTGATCCCGGGGTTGCTTCAATAGCATCCCGGTACAGATCGAACAACACTTCATATGTTCCCGGATCCAGCGGGCAGAATGCCCAGCGGTTATTTGGTAACTCCCTGAGGTGTGCATATTGCTGATGTTTCAGAATGAATGTAGCATGGCCCAAACCTTGCACCAGTGGAGATATCTCAATGTGCCTATCCCTTGCATATCCTGTTAAAGCAGCCATTTCCTCTATACTGATAGCCTGTGGTGCTCCAACCAATGGCTGCCGGCTAAAACGCAGTTTGTCTTCAAATTCAAAGATTATCGCATTAATCTTATACCGTGCAAGCCTGTCGATACATGCATAGTAATAATTCATATGGTCGAGGTGGTGTTTAACATCAACATGTACTGCGCGGTATGAAATTGCGGGGTAATCTGTGATCCTGCATGCAGGAATGGTAACATCAAAATCACGGGCATCTTCCAGGAGCTGCTCTAAAGTCTGGCATCCATAAAACAAGCCTGCTTCCCCTCCGGATATAATGGTAACTCCTTCATCTGTAATGGTCATGATGTATCCTTCCGAAGACCCGGAGGCAATGCCATTATTACCAAGTTGCAGGGTGAGTGTGCCACGATTCTTTTCACCTGATTCAGTTAATTGCGAAAGAATCTGTCCCATCACAGGCCGTTGAATACTATCTGCCAGATTAAGATTGCTTAACTTGCCGAATCCCAGACCAGCCCCCTGAAGAAATTCAACTTTCTGAGGTTGAGGAATAATCAAAAATGGTCCGGGCAATGTATTCTTTATTGTCCCATCTTCAGTATTGCACCTGAATCCGGTGATTACCAATAAAAAATAAAAAAGTATTGAAAAAACTTTTCTTTTCATTATACATTATTTTCGAAAAAAATAAATCATTAGTAAATGATTTTATCCGTAAGATATAAAAAAGAAGAGTGTTATAAACGGACATGAAGTTTTTTCATGAAAAACTACTCAAAGACTCATGAAAAAAGTTCACGGGAGTTCCATGCTGCAAAGTTTAAATTTGTTGATTATTTAGACAAATTTAAACTTTTACAGAGGAAAAATAAGGTGGTGAGGATAGTAATAAAAGGTGTTTATCCTGGCTAAGTCGTATTCCTAAAAGTATCACAAGTGGAATAAATATCTTACTCAGAAAGGTTCTTCATGGAATCACCATGCCTGGTGTCACGATTAAGGAATTATAAATTATTTCTCGCAGATAATTGCAGATTTCGCAGATAAATAAGAATCAGCGCATTAAATTCAGCGAAATCTGCGATCAAATCTGCGGAATCCGCGAGAAGTCTTTAAAGTTCATCAGGTCAATTCCAAACCATTTTTTATAAGTTGTGACACACACCCTGCCTTTAGAATTGAAAATGGCCGGCCGGCTTACAACTAGTCAAAGCAATCATTATCAGGAGAATGTAGAGCCTGGCCTTTCAGCCGGGACATTCATTTCACCCTCGGTGGTTCAGCTGTCTGATTCCAGCCGGGACATTCATTTTGCCGTTGGCAGGTGCAGGTATTGTTTCCAGCCTGGACAAAATAAGGAGGCGTTACCTATAATAAAGACAGGAGGAAACAAAATGTAGTGCATTGAAAAAGCGATAATAAGATTATAACATTTCAGGGCTTCTCAAGATACATAACTGTAAAATATTCTTGCTTTACATCAGGACTATATTGAAGTCTATCCATTTTAAAAACCGATTTTCTCTCATTTCCGATATTTTCCATTTGCATCATTGCTGCCATGTATTTCCCTGTTGTAATTTCACGTATATCCGACGTTGTAAGGATTTTCCACAGATCGTTATCAAGATCATAGTATTCTGATTTTCTTGTAACATAGTCTTTTTTCCCAATCCAGGTTATTTTATGGCTGACGCCTGATTCATCTGCGATTTCCTCATTGACAGGTACAACCTCGATTTTCCAGCAATCCGTTCCATCCTGGGTTTCACTTCCCAGCAGCTGATAACGGTAATCATCGAGGTTAGGGGCAGCCATATCCGCATTGCTGAATTCCGAACCCATAAAACTCTGCCCTTTCTCAGCCGAAACGATTCTTCTTGTTTTTCTCAATGCCGGCATGTAAATCCACATATCATCAGCCCGGTCATCATAATCAAAAACAAGCATTCCGGTTCCTTTAACTTCTGCAGGAGCTAAAAAACGGACGATACGCTTTTCTGTTGAACCATTATCAAATAATCTTGATGCCATGGATATTTCACGGGTTCTTTCCCTGCCCCTGGAATCATATATGCTCAGGGTAGATATGGCTTCCATGCCAGGTATTTTACTTACTTCCCTTGCTTTTTGCATGATCTCCCTTGCGGACGGCTGGCTCTGAGCCATAAGGGGAAACAATAGCATGTATGATGTCAGTAACAGTATATTCTTAATCATTGTATTATAATTATTCTATTGTTTAAATAGAGTTTTTAACAAATATCATTTTCAACCCCAGAGAACACAGAGTTATATTTAATTCCTCCGTTAACTCTGTGCATTCTCTGTGATCTCTGCGGTTAAATAATTCCAGTTAACACTGTTTTTATTTTATTAAATCAAATTTCTACCCTTCCGGTTTTCTTTCTGAATAAATACCTCCATGAGTAAATCAATTCATGTTCCCTTGAACTTTCAGGTTCGAGAAACCCGGGCCTGGTCAGAAGAATCATGGAGGGAACAATGATCAATGCTCCAACCAGGCAAGCAAAAATTGATACGATTACCATGAATCCAAAATCTTTAATCGGTGCAAAGGATGAGAATGGAAGGGCGCTGAATCCTATAATTACCGACAGGGCGTTAAATGTAATCCCCCGGCCTGTTGTTGTCATGGTTTTAATTACCGATTCCCCGGATGAAAGGCCTTTCATTCTTTCCTCCCTGTATCTCCATAGAAAATGTATGGTATAATCAACACCCACACCAACCATAATGGAAGATAGCAAAGCTGTTGCCACATCAAGATAAACACCAAAATACCCCATCAATCCAAACATAAATATAAGGGCTGTAATCAATGGAAGAGTTGTCGTCAGTCCCGCTGAAACAGATCGGAAAATCACAGATATGATGATGACGATGATGATAAGTGCTATAAAAAGTGATATGACCTGCCCTCTCACAACCAGGTCAGCCAGCTGGGCAACGACATAGCCATATCCCCCGACCCTTTTTACATCCGGATCCCCTGCTGTGATCTCTCTCACCTTTGAAAGCACACCATGAATATTTATATTACTCCCATTATTTATCCTTATAATGATCTGTGCATTCTCATAATTGAAATCAATAAGTTTTTCAAGGCCTTCCGGATTTCCGCTCATATTATACAGCAAAAGATATTGCGCAATGGCTTCCCTGCTATCGGGAACCCGATCATACATGCTTTCTCCCGGATCGTTCATTGCTTTGCTTATTTCCCTGATAACCGTTGAAACAGAAACCACATTTCCGACACCATTAATAGCCTTAAGCTCCCCTGTATAATGATCAATCTTCTTCATAATATATGGATCAATAATATCACCCTGAATATGGATAGCCAGATTTTGTGAACCTCCAAAAGTTTTATTAATGATGTTTGAACTTTTTCTTACCTGGTGTTTTTCTGGAAAAAATTTTTCCACGTCAGTATCCACTTTCAGGAAAAATGTTCCGATACCGCTTATTATAACGATACAGGAGGTAATGATCAGTACTTTTGCCGGATGATGCGTCACAAGTTTTCCGGTTCTTTCCAGGATCCTGTCCAACAGTGGTTTTTTACCATTACGATTATGTCTGGATACTTTTGATTTCTTAAGGAATGATAAAACGGCCGGGATAAATAATAAACTCAGGATCAGGGCAAACAGGATACCCAGGGCAGCGATTATTCCAAGATGTTTTGCCGGAATTATCCTGTGTGAGACAAGGCTTAAGATCCCGGCAAAAGTTGTTATCCCGGTTAAGATGATAGGAATTTTCAGACTCGTAAAGACATTCCTGGCCAGCTTGCCATTCGCCATTGACCTGTATGTCCAGTTCAACTCCTGGTACCTGGTCATCAGATGAATACCATAATCATTAGCTATAGCAATCAGCATGATGGGTAATAACAGCGTAATGACCGATAATTTCCATCCTATCAGTGGCATCAATCCCATACTGAACATGATGGCAAAAATAACCACACTTAATGGTAACACAACACCACGGATATCCCTGAAGAAGAAATATAACATGACCAGCATAATAGCCAGTCCGATGATCATAAGTCGTTTGAAATCACCGGCAATTTCGCTGGTAATAACACTCTTAATATAAGGCAATCCCCCCAGGTACACTTTCTCCTTTCCGGGATTGTCCTGTATAATCTGTTCAACCCTGGCAACAATCACTTTATCAATTGTCTCTGAGTTCAGGGAGAGGATCATAGCCGCAAGGGTAAAATCTTCGGAAACCACAACATTCAAAGCCATTTCACTTTGACTAAGATCCTGGCGAAGTTTTTCAATTTCATTTTCTGTGTCCGGAATTTTTGTGATGAAAGGTTCAACAACTAACATCCCATCCCTGCTTGTCATGTTTTTAGTATCATAAACTGACATAACCCTGTCAACTTCTTCCAATTTCCTGATTTCTCTTCGTATAGTTTTAATCCTTTCAAGTGTTTGTGGATTTAATACATCATCTGCTTCAAAAACCATGATCATTAATTCATCGCCACCGAAGATTTCTTCTATCTTATCAGTATTTATCCTTGATGAAATTCCGGGTGGAATATATTTTTCCAGATCCGGATCAATCTCAGCCCTGAAAATCTGTAATCCAACAACTACCGGTATAAGCACACTCAATGCGATGATCAGCCACCGGTACTTAATAATAAATTTTCCCGAGTTCATAATCTAGTTTCTAAAATGTTCAATATAATTGGGTGTTATGTTATTCTATTCAACCAACTTCAAAAACTCCTTCTCACTTCCAGAAAACCACCATTGAAAAGTGGCCCTGCCATATCATTCAGACTATTATCCGGGCCATCTAAAAACTGGCCGCCGAGTGAAATGCTCCAATAATCTGTTACACTGTACGTTATCCTCGGTAAAATCGTTAACTCCTCAGTGCTGATGTTATACATTGCAAAAAGGTCAATTTTGAGTGTATTAAACATCAGGTCCACAGACGGTCTTAGTGCTATGGTATGGCTTGCTCTGTGTGTCTGACCGAAAATTATCCTGTTAAAACCTTTTATCTGTTCCCCTATTATTACAGGAATATGAGAATAAGATAGCGGTTCAGGAAGAGGTATCCCCCCTGATTGTTGAAACAATATCACTTCAGTCATTTTCTTGAAGGAAGGCACCCACTGACCGAAATACTGTATCATAATATTAAAATTCCCGATTGATCTGTCAATTCCAAGTGTATACCGAATATCTGTTGCAGGGGTGAATATTTCATCCTGGTAATCAGCCTCAGGAATCCTGAGTCCTGCCTCTCCCCTGATCCCAAAATTTCCTGCCACCGTTGCAAAGTCCGTCCCAATCATATTTTGCCTGAAGGCTTTTGCCGCCAAGTCAATGGTCAAACGATCCGTCATTCCAATACCCAGATGATCAATACCAATTCCTGGCTGGGGATCAAAACCTGAAAACCATGAAACTGAACCATCTACTCCATGAAATAAAAATTCCAGCTTCAGCCCGAGGTTCCCGGAGCTTTCCCACACTGTATTGCTCCCACTCCTGAACCTCACGTAATCTGGCATTTCAAAGAGATCGAATCGGTAAATGGATTGCCTGGAGAAGGGTACCCATATACCTTCCAGCCGGGTATTTTCATTAACCTGATACCTCCCCCTGAAGAGATAATTACCCAGCCGTATATCATCCGGTTCAGGTGATCTGACAAAATAATTTCTGGGGGTTATGTTGTCTGTAGGATTAATCCCATCCGCTCTGCCCCAGGCAATAATCTGATGGCCGATCCTGAGGTCCAGCTTCCCAATATCAATATCTGCATACAACTCCCTTAAGGATGGCTTGAATAATGATGATCCATATTCATACCCACTCCTGAGGCGTGCCTCTGAAAAAAGAGCTACAGAATGATCCGGCAAAAATTTCAATCGGAGAGCTGTTTCCAGATATCCGCTTGACAGCTCAGCACGTCCGTTTTTTTCACCAATATATAAGGATCCTCTTCCATATCCATTTATTTCAACCTTTTGGTTTCCACTATTATCAATATTATTACCTGCCACATCAAAAAGCCCCTGCGCATTAATTTGAATCCCATAGCCGGTGATAACCAGGATGGCAATCATATATTTTATTTCTATTCTCATCTTTTCTCTTCTATCTGAAACAAGTTGTGTCTTTGCAATAATACTGCAGTTAGTCCTGTTTATTGTCCAAGCCGCTAAGCATAGACGATGGACTTGTCCACGCTTAGCGGATAATACGCTTAAATCATTAATAATGAAATAAATAATGGGGTTATTAATAGTGGCAGGAACAACCGTTCAAATCTGGGCCGGTGGCTGTAAAATTTTTTTTTGTCCCTATTTCTCTCTGATTTGCGCAGATTTTTTCGCAGATTTCCGCAGACTCTTGAACCATCTGTGAAAATTTGCTTGTTTATCTGTGAAAAACTTGTCCGCCTCAGGAGGATCTGTGAGAACCTTTAAAACATAAATTCAAATACTTTGTAAAGAGATGTTGATTGACTTCATGATAAAAGTAAAATCTAATTAAAAATATTCAATCAAATACTTTATTTTTAATATCCTAAAGAATAAAAACAAATATCCATGAAAATACATCGCAGGAATTTCATTAAAACAGGTAGTATATCTATAGCTACCTTTGGTTTTGTAAACAGTATTTTCAATAGCTGTGCCGGTGAAACTAAAAGGTTTGAGGAACTGGAAAATATGACTGCAGGGGTTGAGCCTTTTGTAAGAGAGGATTTTCTCAGCAGGCAGGAGAAGGCAGCAGGTTTGATGGAAGAAAGCCAGATAAATGGATTACTGATAACCGGTGGGGCGAATCTGAACTATTTCCTTGATCTGTCATGGTGGCAGAGTGAAAGATTTTTTGGGGCGATCATGAACAAGAGGGGAGATCCCATATGGATCTGCCCCGCCTTCGAGCTGGAACGGGCAAAGGAAGTCATAAAATTTGGATCTGATATTAGGGTATGGCAGGAACATGAATCCCCTTATGAGCTGGTTGTATCCACCATGAAAGAACTTAACGGTTCACCAGGAAAACTTGCTATTGGACCTAATGTCAGGAACTTTGTTGTGGAAGGTATCCGAAAAGCTGCGGCAGGAACATATCTTCAACTGCATGATGGAACCGTCATTACTGAAAATTGCAGGGGTATTAAAACTGAAAAAGAACTTGCCTTTATGGATCTTGCCAACCGGATAACCAAAATAGCATACCGGGAAGCATTTAAACTTGTAAAAGAAGGTATGGAGTCTTCAGAACTGCGGACTCTGATCCAGGAGGCTCACATAAGGATGGGCGTTTCCGGAGGAGGATACCCACAATTTGGATTCACAAGTTCATTCCCGCACGGTACCATGCAGCGGCATGACCTTGAGGAGGGTGACATCATACTTGTTGATGGAGGTTGCAGTATAGAGGGATACCGCTCTGATGTTACTAGGACTATTGTGTTCGGAACACCAACTGACAAACAGAAACAAATCTTTGATATCGTCCTGAAAGCCCAGCAGGAAGCTATGCAAACAGTAAGACCCGGAATCCCCTGTGGTGCTGTTGATACTGCTGCCAGAAAAGTCATTGACAATGCCGGATTTGGTCCCGGCTATAAGTATTTCGTTCATCGCCTCGGACATGGTATCGGCCTCGAAGGCCATGAATATCCGTACCTGGTGGAAGGAAACGATCTGTTACTTCAGCCCGGAATGACATTCAGCAATGAACCGGGAATTTATATCTATGATGAATTTGGGATCAGGATAGAGGATTGCTTTGTGGTTACAGAAGATGGTGGAAGATATCTTGGAGGAATGTTGACAGAGGCAATAGACAGGCCTTTTGGGTAAATTAACTGGAACGCACTCCCTGCCCCCTCTCTCACCAGGCAGGGGGGACCAGGGGGGGTAAGTCCGGAGAACAGTATGGGAATAGTATTTCTATAGAAAATCTTGAGAACGACAAAACTAATTCTGCTTTTCCCTGTATTCTGACGGTGTCATCCCTGTGATTTCCTTAAAAGCGCTGTTGAATGCCGATTTTGAATTGAATCCCGCTTCATACGCGATAGCTGTGAGAGTATATTTTTTGTAATCCTTATCTCCAAGTAATTTTTTTACTTCTTCAACCCTGTATTCATTAATAAACTGGTAGAAATTTCTTCTCAGTTTTTCATTAATCACCTGCGTTATGTAATGTCGCGGGATGTCCAATGATTCTGCTATATCCTGTATGGTGAGGTCAATATCAAGATGAGGCTTCCTGGTATCCATATATTTGAGAAGCCTGTTCAGGTATTTTTCTGCATCAGCTTCTTTCAGGCCGGATCGTTCATATTTGGCATTGGATTCTAATTCTCCTTCTTTTAGTACTGGAGATTTTCTTTCATGATATAACTGGTGAAATATTCCAGGCTGTTTGATCCCGTAAAAGCTAAATGCAAAAGCAAAAAATGTCAGCCCAAAATAAGAGACAATGGTTGGATCGTACGGCAGTTCCTGCTTGAAGATCACATAGACACCCACAATAAACACCAGCACATAGGTCACATAAAAGCTGATAGAAATTACTTTAAGCCAGCTCAATGTCACACGTGTCGACCGGAAAGAAAAAAGATCCTTCACATTGTTCTCATGACGCCGAATAAGAACGAAAGCAACAATACTGTAAGTTGTAATTGAAATGTAAAAAGAGAGTCCATAAATTAGTCTGAAAGATAGAAAGGGATCCATTGCGAAGAAATCGTCCAGCTTAATCACTGGTCTCCCATGAAAAACAATGGCCGAAATAAATACTGCTAAAAAGGGAATAAAATGCAGCCAATAATTCCATTTGAATTTTAAATTTTCAATGGTAAGAAATTTAACATACAAATAGAGTAGTGGTCCATAGGTAAAGGGAATAAAAACAAATTCATAAAGGGGGATAACCGTCTCATTAACGAGGGCGAAAAGCATTTCAGTGGCGATAAGGAACAACCAGGCAGAAAGTATCCGGTCGGCTGCCTGCGGATTCCGTTTGGTAGCAATCATCAGCCCTGCAAAGAAAGACTGGGTCATCCCGATATATAAAATTTCGTTCAATGTCTTGACATACCTGTTATGAAACCACAAAGGTACACAAAGGGTATCACAAAGGAATACTAAGGTTAGTAATTATATCCCTTTGTGTTACTAAGTGGTTAAAATTTCAGGGTGGTTAACCGGATTCTTGCCAGGAGTGAGATCCAATCAATTATATCCTCCTGATCTTAACCGCATATGCTTCCTGAGGATTCTTTTCCATGATAAGTGAAATATCATCATCTGTAAAACCTGCTTCTTTCATGGCAGGGATTAAATGTGTGAATATTGCTGTGTAAGGCCTGATACTTCCTCCTCCGGGCTCCCCGATAGTGTACCAGCCGGCATCATGGGATAATAACAGCTTATGAAGAAGGTCATTGTCCTTCATATTTTTAATATTTTCCACAAGCTGCTGTATATCTTCCTGTTCAGTACTTACCCAGTCGAAAGATACCCAGGCTCCCATCCTGCCAATATCATTATGATCTTCCCTTGTACCTAACAACGCGTGGGTCCAGACAAATGCTTCGGGTGATACGCCTTCTTCTTTGAGTATTTCAAGCACTTCATATGCCCGTTCCCCCGGTCCTGTATGGGCGACGATGGTGAGTCCGGATTGCAGATGAGCGCTGGCAGCTGCTCTTACCAATTTTTGATGAAGTTCTGAAAGAGTGGTATCAAATGGGATACCTATTTTAATAATACCCGGTTTGATTCCTGTTCCATGGGTTCCGTTTTCCCATTCATCCAGCCAGCGCAATGCAATTTCCTCACTGCTCTCCTGCCAAGCATGCTGTGGCGTATATTTATCATCAATAGCACCATAATACCCCACTGCAAAAATTATATTTATCCCTGTTAATTCAGATAATTCTTTATATACAACCGGATCACGCCCCATATAGGAAGGGGTGCAATCAATGAAAGTCTGGCATCCCAGCTCTTTTATTTCATCAAAATAAGGCTTTACTGCCAGGATAATGGAATCCTTGTCCCATGCACCATATTGAAAACTGTCAGCCCCGGTCCAGTCTACAATAATATGTTCATGTGGCAGGGTCACACCCATTGTTTCTGCATCAATCCATCCATTTACAGTCATAACCCTGTCTTTCTTTTCTGTGCATGAAAAAGAAAAAGCAAAAACTGAAAGTATTATAAGCAGTATTGCAAAGTTTAGGAATAGTTTTGTTTTCATTTTTTAAATTTTAAATGAATTATCCATAGTCTGAACAGAGAGATAAAAATAACAATCTAATTGGATTTTGGAACAGAGAAGCACAGAGAAATCTGGAGAATCACAGAGATTTTTTCGATTTTCAAATTTTCCCGGCTTTTCCAGATTTCTCTTTGGCCCTCTGTGACCTGAAATATTTCTTATTATGTGTTAAATCATTTGATATAAAGTATAAATTTGAACCAAACCTTCTCATTTTATATGAACGATTTATTTCTTAACACTTTTCTTTCAGTTTTTCAGGGGATCATAAAAATTTTCCTGATCGGGGCTGTATCAGGGATTCTTGTGTGGAGAAAAATCATTAGCCAGGAGCATATCGATGGCCTTTCTGCTATTACCGTTATCATCTTTCTCCCATGCCTTATCTTTTCATCAATGGCTACAGGATTTCACCCCGATGAAATGACATTCTGGTGGTTAATTCCAATAGGTGTAATCATCATCACATCTGTTGGGATCAGTGTTACTGCATTGTTTTTTATTCCTGACCTTAAAAAACATAAAAATATTCTGCCATTATCTTCAATTAATAATGCAGCCTACCTGATTCTCCCAATCGGAGAATTTGTATACAGTGACCAGTTCGATATGTTTGCAGTTTATTGTTTTATTTTTGTTCTTGGGATGAGCCCAATGTTATGGAGCGCGGGTCTTTATTTCGTTACGGAGCAGAAGAAGCTTAAGCTGAAAGAACTCGTAAAACCACCTTTTGTAGCAAATATCCTTGCCCTGATACTTGTCCTGGCCAATGTACAGCATTACACACCACCGGCGATTGCCGATTCAATAGAAATGCTTGGCAAGGCAACTGTTCCTGCTGCCACATTCATTCTCGGTGCAACCCTTGCCGGTACAGTCCGTGGATTACCCGGTTTCTGGGTAACATTCAGGATCACCTTTGTTAAATTTGTGATCATACCCATTCTTACCATTATCATTTTAAAGGCTTTGAGATTGAATGAAACGCAACCGCTCCTGGCAGATGTGCTGGTAATACAGGCTGCAGCTGCTCCTGCGACGGGCTTTATTCTCCAGGTCAGGACATATGGCGGCAACCTGAAAAAAATCGGGGGTATCATTTTTATTTCATATTTTATAACATTAATTGCAATCCCTATATGGTTGACCGTTTGGAAGATGATTACCGTGTAGCAGGGAGCATGAAGCAGGAAGTAGGGAGCAGGGAGCAGAAAGTAAGGAGTAGGAAGTAAGGAGTAGGGAGTAGGAAGTAGGGAGTGGAAAGTAGGGAGTAGGGAGTATGGAATAAGGAGCATTTGAACAAAATGTATTAGAAGCAGGCCCTGAAAGGGCTGGCCTATAATAGCGCAGGTTATCAATAAATAATTAATGTGTCAAACTCAGATATCTCGATTTTTTATGAGTTATAAACATGTGAAATATTAAATAAACATGCAATTATTCCGAAGTATTTTAAATTTTACCTGTTCTATGAAATGTATACATACAGTGATACATTATTCTACAATTCCATTTTTCCATATTCCATTATTCCAACATTACATTATTCCGCTCTCACATTCTTTAATAAAAAAGAAAACTTCAAATTTTGCAGAACACCATGACTGATAAACCTACCATCTCTACTCCACCCAGAGGCCTGGCTATTTTGTTGCTTGTGGGCCCATCCATTGTCTGGGCTTCTGAATACATTGGATCGGGAGAAGTGATCCTTGCTACGCGAACGGGAGCTATCCTTGGTTACGGTGTGATGTGGGCTGTTATTATTGGAATTTTTCTGAAATTCTGGATCGGCATGTCCGGGGCAAGATATACCGTTTGTACCGGGGAGGGTATGATTGATATGTTTGACCGTATGCCCGGCCCGAAACACTGGGCTGTATGGATTGTGCTGGTTGCTCAGTTTGTTGCAGGCACAATCTCCATTGGTTCGGTAGCTGCGGCAGGCGGCACATTCCTGAGCAGCCTGGTACCTATCAGTCCCGCTGCCGGTGGATGGATTGTAACAATTTTTGCATTCCTGGTAGCGTGGTCTGGTGAATTCAGGTGGCTCAAAATAACAATGAGTATCCTCATTCTGGTAGTTATCATTGGTGTTTTTTATGTATGTGCACATGTACTGCCTTCCTTTTCTGAATTTCTGAAAGGAATCATCCCGCATAAACCCGGACTTCCTGAATGGGTCATCCGCAAAAGCGTAATTGATAATCCCTGGAAAGAAATTCTTCCACTCCTTGGCTGGGGTGCAGGCGGATTTGCCAGCCAAGTGTGGTATTCTTACTGGGTCATGGGTGCAGGATACGGTGCCGCCAGGAAAAACCAGTGGGGAATTCCTGCACAGACAAGCGTGCTGAGAAGCTTTAATAAAGACGATGCTCAAAAGTTAAAAGGCTGGTGCAGGATGGTATATACAGATTCTTCCCTGGCCATGATTATTGGTATACTAGTTACCTTAGGATTCTTAATTGCCGGGGCAGGGATCCTTGGCCCCCGTGAGATTGCACCTGATGGAAACCAGGTGGCATTCCAGTTGTCCGCAATATTTTCTTCCCGATGGGGTAAGCTTGGAGGCACACTGTTTATGATCGGCGGTACAGCTGCCCTTCTTTCAACAAGCAGCGGACAGCTGGCAGGATGGCCACGCCTGATTGCAGATACTTTCAGAATATGTATTCCGGGTTTCAACAAGAGGTTCCGTTGGAAAACACAATTCCGGATATTTCTTTGTTATTTTTTTATTACCAATATGGTAATTATATATTCTCTTGGTTATCAGCCTGTTGTACTTGTTAAATTCTCGGCAATGCTGGATGGTCTGTTACTTACACCCCTGCAAGCAATCTGTATTCTTATTGCTCTTTATTTTGTACAACCAAAATTTTTTCATCCGGATGTTGCCAGAATGCTTAAACCGCACTGGATTTTCGCTGCAGGGCTTATTATTGCATCTTTATTTTTTGGGTACTTCTGTGTATATCAGATACCGAATGTTTTGTAGGAAACGCTAACCCCCGGAGCTGGGTCACAACTATTATTTCACGCAACGAACACAAAGAAAAACATCAAGCTCGCAAAATGCAAGTGGCTATTAATCTGCTCTTTGCGATCTTAACAGCAACTTTGTGACCTTTGCGTAAAGCCTTTTATTAAGGTTGTGACACACCCCCAAGGATTAGAAAAATTATAAAAAAGTGCAGAAATAAGGTATGTATGTTTCAAAATCATCTCGTATTTTTATGTTCTGAAAAGCATTAACCTGAAAAAATGAAAAAATCAATACTCCCCGGTATAAGTCTCCTGATTATCCTTTCATTTTCTGTTGTTCTTGATATCCGGGCGCAGCAGCCCGACACTGTAAAGGTTATCCCTTCGATTCCCTTTGCTGAAATTACTGTCGAGGCCACCCGTGTGAGTTCATTACTTCTTGATAAACAGGATATTCTTCTTAAGCCTGATCAAAAATCAGCTATTAAAACGAGGGTTGACACGCTGGTTCTCAAATTACACCTTCTCCGGGAAGATCCCCGGATTCACAGGCTGGAGGCACTGAGTTTCCGGAATCTCAACAATCTGGAAAATGACTGGATTCTTTTACAATCATGGTTATCTAACGAGCAATCACAGCTTACCGAAAAGGTTCAGGTACTGGAAAATGAAAGAACCAGTATGGAAGAAAAATTGACTATCTGGAAGAATACACTTACTAAAGTCCATGAGGCTTCTTCACCTGAAATAATGATAGAACAGGTCAACTCAATCATCCGGGACATTGAAAATTTTTTATCCTCTTTCAGGTCTGATTATGAATTCCTTCAGGAGCAGCTGGTGAAAATCTCAGAGGGCCTGATATTCTGTAATAGTACGCTGGGGAACATCAGATCCACCCAGGAAATTGCAACAAAACAATTACTTACACTCCGGCAGGAACCAATCTGGAAAGCATTTCGGCAAACAGCAGATATAACAATTATCAGTGAGCAACGGTCGCTGATAGAGGATAATGTGTCTGACCTGAAGGATTTCTATATGAACTATTCATTCAGGATATGGCTTCACCTCGTAATATTTCTTTTTATCCTCGGCATTATCTTTTTCTCATTCAGAAACCTTAAGGATGTTATTCCAGAAATCGATATCCCCCGCGCAGATGCTGTGAATAAAATCCTGAAAAGGCCCATTTCCTCAGCATTCCTCATCAATTTCCCGCTGGCTTTTATCCTCTATGAAACACCACCTGAAACAGTCCGGTTAATTAATACAGTGATACTCCTGGTACCTGTTCTGTTAATTCTTACTGATATAATTTCCGGACCTGCAAGGAAGTTCATTTATTTTCTGCTCGTAGCATCATTACTCATACAAATACACAGCCTGAGTTATTCTGATACCCTGATCAGCAGAATATTTCTGCTTATCATTATTTTATTCGGCCTGTGGATCATTATCATGGTACTTGTACGAAAATCCCAGCGTCAGTTTGTATTGAGTACAGGGCTGGGCAGAATAATGTACATATTGATATGGCTCTCACTCATACTTTTTTCCATGTCACTTTTTTCGGTTATCACAGGTGCAGTGCTTCTGGCAGAATTTATAACGTATGCAACCATCAAGAGTGCTGCGATAGCACTTGTCTTTTATGCACTCTCCGTGACACTCAACAGCTTCATCATTTCATTTCTGCATTCTCAGAACCTTCAGAAGCTGAATATTATCAGGGAACACTATGAAGTTATCTATAAACGGCTTGTTAAACTGATAAACCTGGCTTCATGGATCCTATGGCTGATTTTCACCCTCCGGTTTTTTTCTGTCTGGGACAATGTTTACTCAGGTACCAAAACTGTTTTGACATATAGCCTGACTATCGGGGCGGTGGGCATTTCCCTCTTGAACATTATTATCTTCTTCTTTATTATCTGGCTCACATTATTACTTTCCCGTCTGATACGTGTTATCGTGGAAGGTGAGGTTACCACCAGGGTTAAGTTAAGGCGCGGTGTTCCGGCAGCTGTCTCACTCATTCTGCGTATTGCCGTTATCACTATCGGATTCCTTCTTGCTGTGGGAGCGGCAGGTGTTGAAATGAGCAAACTGGCAATTCTTCTCGGAGCATTTGGTGTTGGTATCGGTTTCGGCCTTCAAAATATTTTCAATAACCTGATCTCCGGGATTATCCTTGCCTTCGAACGCCCCATTAACGAGGGAGATATTATCGAGGTAAGTGGATACTGGGGAACCGTTCAGCAAATTGGCATTCGTGCAACCACCATCCGCACTTTCGATGGTGCCGAGGTTGTTGTGCCAAATGGCAACCTTATATCCAGTGAATTAACAAACTGGACATTAACAGATCAGCAACGCCGCGTTGAAGTTAAGGTAGGCGTAAAATATGGCACGAGCCCCGAACAGGTGCTGCAAATCCTCCGTGATGTAGCAGAAACCCATCCGGAGACTTTGAAAGACCCAAAACCCCTTCCTTTATTTACTGAGTTTGGAGATAGCTCTTTAAACTTCCGCCTGCTTGTCTGGATCCCGAATGCAGATGAACGGTTACGTATACAAAGTGAACTAAGTGTTGCTGTTAACATGGAACTTAAAAAAGCTGGCATCGAAATCCCGTTCCCGCAAAGGGATTTGCATTTGAAATCGGTGGATGCGAGTTTAACAGATCAGCTGGCAAAAGGTAGAAAGTAAGATTAAATGTCTCCAATGCATTAAATAAATGGTCGCAATTGTCACAAGGTTGCAATTGTCGCAGGTGTGGGTTGTGAGTTTTGGGAAGTAAGGTCGCAGGATTGTATTATACCGGAAAACAGGCAGTTCACCAGTTGGAGGATGCCAAGGTTATTCAAGCATCCTCGAAATAGCAAAGAAATGAAAGATTTCTGCCATTT
>LJUQ01000200.1 GCA_001304505.1 Bacteroides sp. SM23_62_1 | reverse complement strand
CCTGCATTACATTTATAAGTTGCACCAGTAGGAGTGCCGATAATTTTCCCGATCTTATGATATTTCAGCAGGGCAGCAAAATGACCGTTTGTTGATCCGCAATACCCATCCAGGAGTGTATATAAGTTACCCGTAAAATGATTTTTTGCCAGATGAACAGGATTGGCAAATTCAGCATATCTCCCGTAGGGTTCAGCAAAATATGGGACCGGTTCATGTTCAAGATAGGCAAGAAGAGGGACAGCACAGAAAGGATCTCCCCCGTCATTTCCCCTCAGGTCCAGTAACAGGTTCCCGATTTCTTTTTCACGGATGAGGGTGAATGAACTATCCAGGAAATGTTTGAAATAATCAACACGGTCATAAAAGATAAATGAGGGGATTTTCATGATGGCGGTGTTTTTTTGTTCCAGGATTTCTAATTTCAGGGGGGGGTGGTTAAAGTTTTTAAAAACATCAGCTCTGACAGATTGGATATTGGCAGGACTGAGTTCTATGGTAGTTCTGGTCTTCTGTCCTGGCAGTGCATATGTGAGCCTGTATTTTTCCGGGAAACCGTATCTTCTTGCGTAGATCATAGGAAATCGTTTCTCAATCTGGGAATTGACAAAATGGATGTTCAACGCATCTGCAGAAATATTTTTCCTCATTTCACCGATGATCTCATGAACAGGCTTCCCATTGATTTCAAGAATGATACTCCCTGCTGGAACCTGAATGGTATCAATATAACTGCCGGCAACAACAACATAATCCTCAATTAGCTTTACACGTAAAGGAAAGAGATTGTCGGGTTGCATATCCCAGAAGCCACCGGGCATCCATACAGCAGTATGCATGCAGCCGATTTTTGCTGTAATAGGAGAAAGGATATTATAGAACTCATGAGGATGTAAGGGAGCGGTAATCAATTCATATTGATGTTGGAAAAGGCTGTCAAATATTTCTTTTGATGTATATTCATAAAGGCAACAGTGTTCATTTTCAAGCGTCTGCCTCATCTGGTTAAAATCCTGCTGCATTTCTTCTACAGAAAATATTACTTCTTTACCTGCCAGGGCAAGATAGTATTTATCAAAATGATATTTTACAGGACCCAGTTCCTGATAACCGGTATCCAGAATAAATACCCGGTTACCATTTGGTGGATTATCGGGATCGGGATATTTTTCCCACAGGTTTTTTCCAGCTGCTTTCAGGATAACAAATTTGTATTCCACACTGGCTCCCGGATCTTCTTCAATGCTAAAATCACCTGAAAAAATATAATCACTACCCTTATCATACAAGATATAATCGTCACCCTGCCAGTTGTTGAAACTACCACGTATGATAATATGATCTCCGGATAAGGGCTCGAACAGACCGATTTCAACAGGTTTGCTCATATCAACGCGAAATTGAACCCTGGTCTGAGCTTGACAGAAGATAGATATTACTGTAAAAACTGCGATGAAAATCAGGCGGCACATTGATATCTGTTCCTGTTTGATGAATAATTTGTCACGTAAAAAGTTAAAGAAAATTAAGCAGCTTAGCAAAGCTGAAACTTCAGAGTGATTTGACCGTGGGATTTCTTATGTAAAACTCATTTCTTGTATCTTCCGGAACCCTGTTCAGCGGGCAGTATAAATTTATACAATGCCTGCAGAACTGCCATTGCAAAATCCCGAAAAAAGCCACTGTGGCCAGACTGTATGCAAGGAGTAATAACCACATATTTCCAATGATAAGAAATGGGATTGGATATGTCCAGATCAGGCCAAAACCACCCAGCAGAATAACCTTTTCAAATACTGACAGGGGACCCAGCCGCCAACTCCATAATTTCACCAGTCCCCTCGCTGCCCAACACTTAAGTATAATCCCGGGCTCTCCATAGTGCGGGCAATGTGAACATAAAACACGCGTTTCAATAACAGCAAAAAAGATCACACAGGATACAATCCAGTAAGTAAGGAAATGATTGTCGAAACGGATTATTCCAATTGCACCAAGGACAAAACCCGGCAGTGAACTGATCATGAATTTAATATATTGAAACAAGCTGAAGTGGCAGTGAATGATGCCTGGAAGGCTGCAATCCTTACAACTATTTTCAAGACATGTGGATATCGGTTTGATAGAAGGTTTTTGATTTTCAGCCATCACAGAAATTTTTGATAATGTAGCAATAATTTCTTTAGGAAGATGTCTCAATACTATAACAGGATATTTTTTCGTTCATTTTTAGATGAATAAACATTTTTGAAAAAATTACTATAATTATAGTTGTAATTTAATAAATATAGTTTATATTTGTAATAAAGTGATAACATGAGAGAAATTACAAAAGCACAGGAAGACATATTGAAAGCACTCTGGGCGGTTGGTGACGGAGCTGTCACAGATGTGATAGAGAAACTTCCTGAACCCAGGCCGGCGTATAATACTGTTGCAACAGTGTTGAAAGTACTTGAGAAGAAAGGGTATATTTCCCACAAAGTATATGGCAAGACACATGTTTATTACCCTGTCATTTCCAGGAGAGAGTATGCACAGTTTATTCTGAAGAATAAAATCGGGGGTTTACTGGATGATTCTCTGAATCAGATTGTTACGTTTTTTGTAAAGAATAAAAATATCAGCCTTCAGGAACTTGAAGAGTTGAAAGGCACACTGGAAAAAGAAATTGAAAAACAAAGAAAAAAGCCATGACAGGATTTTTTATTTATCTGCTGAAATCAACTCTGTATATCAGTATCTGTTATCTATTCTACAGGGTATTTATGAGGAATGATCCGAATTTCAAGATCATCAGGTTATTCCTGATATCGTCGATGATCATCTCATTGCTACTTCCACTCAGTAATTATTCTATTGATACAGGTATATCCATTCCTTCGTCATCCGGATTAAATATTGAAAATAATGTTGGGGATCAGGCTGTACCTTCCTTTAATTATATACCGGGAATCGGAATGGATATGTCTGCTGTGACTCAAAACAATGAACAAACTGTTCCCTGGACAATCATTATTCCAATCATTTACGGGATCGTAGCTATTTATTTTCTTGCGAGAATGATAAAACAGCTACTGGTGGTTCTGGTATGTTATTTTAGATCGACAAAGGTAAAAAGAGATGGGTTCACATATATATATAACAATTCTATCAGCAATACTTTCTCCTTTTTCAGATGGATCTTCATTTCCGGTCAACATAATTATGAAGAAGATCAGGACGAGATCATCATTCATGAAAAGATCCACGGGATCCAGTATCATTCTGCCGATCTAATCCTTGTACAGCTTATGATGGCTGTTATGTGGTTTAACCCGGTTGTCTGGATGCTGAGAAATTCACTTCAGCTGATACATGAATACATTGCGGATGAGGAGACAATCCGCATCTGCAGAGACAGGCTCAGATACCAGGCGCTGGTGGTCAACCAGGTTGCGGAAGGAAGATTAATCAGCCTTTCATCAAGTTTTAACCAATCATTAATTAAAAAGCGAATCATTATGATGACAAAAGAAAAAATTTACCAGAACACAAAACTGAAGATCCTGGCATTTATACCTGTTATAGCTATTATTTTTTTGGTAATAGCCTGTATGAATGGGAAAAAACAGGATACAACAGAAGATATTGTTACTGCAATTGCACCGGTCAAAATGAATGTTTTTTACCTTGGTGTCGATAATCCGGTTAATATTTTAGTATCGGGATACGATGCCGATGAAATTAGAGTGGAAATTGATAACGGAAATATTACAGGATCAAACGGAGAATACATAGCAAGACCCACCAGAACCGGGACAGCGGTAATTACTTTATATGCAGGCGATAAAAAAGTAAAGGAAAGCGAATTCAGGGTACAATTTATTGATGATCCTGTTACAAGGATTGGAGAATCCGAGGGAGGTAATATAACAAAACAAGAATTGCAGCTAGCAGGAGGGGTTAATGCATATATCAGGGATTTTGATTTTGACCTGGAATTCAAGGTGGTATCCTTTGTAGTGAGTGCCACTATCCCAAACTCAAATGTTGTAAGGGAAGAAATCTCTGATTCCGACAGATTTTCCGATTTACAGATTGACCTGATAAATTCTTTGGTTAAAAATCAGAAGTTAATGGTGGAACAGGTTAAAGCCGTTGGACCTGATGGCAGCATTAGAAATCTAAATTCACTGGTTTTTACTATCTGGTAAAAAAAAGCTATTTTAACCAGGTTTTTAAGTTGCTGCTGGAATTTTATATTTCCCGGTAACTTAATGGTTACATATCCATTCCACAGAGAAATTATTTCTGCTGATGACAAAATTTTTCAGGGTAACAGCACTGGTTTTGCTTTTCTTTAATGGTATCTCAGCTGTATTCGGAGGACTGGGATTAATGATTGACCCGAGCGGGGCAAAGATGCAAATGCCACTTGATTTCCTCGAACATTCTCCTTTTCATGATTATTTAATTCCCGGGATCATTCTCTTTACCTTTAGCGGGCTGCTCAGTTTTATCATTGCTGTTCTAACCATTCTGAAGGCAAGATTTTATCCATGGCTGGTCATGCTTGCGGGATGTATATTAATCACCTGGCTTACCGTTCAGATTATAATGATCAGGGTATTCTATCCACCCTTGCATATTCCATGTTATTTAACAGGCATATTCCTGGTGATGACCGGTGCTTTACTGATCAGGAGAAAATCATAGATAGCGAAGGTATTAATGACATGAATGAAGTTTCAGAAACAGCTCTAATAACATTACGGTCCCGGGTGATTGAATCAGGGAAACCAAATCCTGTCATCAATGATCCGGTTGGCGCTGAATGTTTGAAAAGACTGGAACCACTTTTGTCTTCCAGCCAGTTTAACAGATTGATTAAAAAGAATCTACCTATTACCCTCACGAGATATATTGCACTGAGAGCCAGGAAATATGATTTTTATGCAAGGGCCTTTATGGATAAAAATCCGGATGGTATGGTGGTAAATCTCGGTTGTGGTTTTGATACAAGGTACTGGCGGGTATTTGACAGAGAATGGGAATATGTTGAAATTGACCTTCCGGAGGTAATTAATTTTAAACAGCAGATACTGGGAGACAGGATCACTTTTAAGATGATTGGAGCATCCGTGCTGGGTAAAGAATGGCTTGAACAAATTCATTCCCTGCAATCTGAAAAAATACTTTTCCTGGCAGAGGGTTTGTTTATGTACCTCCCACCCGAAGATGTCAGAAGCTTATTCAAGTCACTATCAGAAACATGCACCAGTTCAGAGATCGTTTTTGAGGCAGTAAATGAAAAATATACCAGGGGGATATGGAAAAAGATGGTTGAGAGGAAAATGAGAAAGCAACTGGATTCATCTGCAGGTTCTTCTTACCAGTTTGGGATCAGGAATGCTTCAGAAATCGAAAACTTTGGTCTAAAAATAAAGGTGATGGAAGAATGGTCCTACTATGAGGATCCCGACCTCAAACCAGCTTTCCTTAAAATATTCCGGCATTTTGAGGCATTTTCAAGAACGCAGTGGACCATCAGGGCTTTGGTGGGTTAAATATTGCATTCTTCAGGTAGTACAGATGAAATCCTGAGATCACCTGTTAAATTCCAGTCGCTTTCCCCTTACTTCCGTATGTACAATTGCATTTGCCGGTTCTCCTTCCATATTTTCATAGACTATTTCTCCATTAACAAGAGTCAGGCAGATTTTCGATTGAAGTGTTTGCTTGTTGAGGGGAGACCATTTACATTTATATAATATATTGTCCGGTGAAATAATCCATGGTGTATCCAGATCAACCAGCACAAGATCGGCCCAGTATCCTTCGCGGATAAAGCCTCTTTTTGATACAGAAAAACGTGTGGCTGGTGCATGCGACATTTTATTGACAATATCCGTCAATGTGATCCTTCCCTGGTGAAAAAATTCCAGCATAGCTAACAGAGAATGTTGTACCATTGGTCCACCTGAGGGTGCAGAGAAGTAGGTATTTTTTTTCTCATCGAGCGTGTGCGGAGCATGATCGGTAGCGATAATATCGATCCTGTTATCGAGTAAACCCTGAAACAGTCCCTGCCTGTCACCCCCTGTTTTAATGGCCGGATTCCATTTAATGAGGGATCCGAGGTTTTCATATGATGAATCGTCAAACCACAGATGGTGGATACAGACCTCGGCTGTGATATGTTTATCCTTGTTTATCGGGACCGGATCAAAGAGCTGGAGCTCCTTTTTTGTTGACAGGTGTAAAATATGTAAAGATGCATTGTATTTAGTTGCAAGGCTGACAGCCAGGGATGATGATTTATAGCAGGCCTCCTCACTCCTGATCACCGGATGATATTTAAATGGCAGTTGTTCACCAAATTTTTCCCGGCAGATTATTGTATTCTTCCGGATTGTCTCTTCGTCTTCACAGTGAGCAGTAATAATAACCGGGCATTCGGCAAAGATTTCCTCAAGGGATCTGGGGTTATTCACCAGCATATTCCCTGTGCTTGATCCCATGAAGACTTTCAGTCCACATGACTTACCGGGGTTGATATTTTTAATTTCTTCAATATTATCATTTGTTGCACCGAGGTAAAAAGAGTAATTGGCAAGGGATTTTTGTTCGGCAAGCTCATGTTTTTCTTCAAGTAATGCAAGGGTTATTGTTTGGGGATTGGTATTTGGCATTTCCATGTATGAGGTAATACCGCCTGCAACGGCAGCTGTGGATTCTGATTCAATATCCCCTTTATATGTGAGGCCTGGCTCACGGAAGTGCACCTGGTCATCGATCACGCCGGGGAGGAGGTATCTGCCATTTGCATCCATGACAGTATAACCGGAAGGTTGCAATGATGATATTTCCTCCCCAAGGATCCTGTCAATTTTACCGGACCGGATCACGACAGATCCTTTGAATATCTCGTTTTCATTTACGATTCTGGCGTTTTTGATGAGGAGGTCTTTCATGCAGGGATTTTTGGATTATATGTTTTTGTTTTGATTAGATGGTTATGTCCCCGGGCTGAAGCCCGGGTTAGTTTCTGGTTCCTGGTTCCTGGTGAGAGTGGGTTAGGGATATGAGTCTGATAAATCGATTCACCTCTTTTTCCATGATTGGAATCGTGGGATTTAATTCTGCTCCCTGCTCTCTGCTCCCTGCTCTCTGCTGTATTTCCTGAACCAGCTGTTCACTTTCATCTGTATCACACCCCAGACAGCTTCATAAACAATTTTCCCTGACATTTTGGATGTACCTTCTTTTCTATCAGTAAATATGATTGGGACTTCGACAATATGAAAGCCATATTTCCAGGCAAGGAACTTCATTTCAATCTGGAAAGCATAGCCTTTAAACCTTATTTTATCGAGTTCGATTGTTTCCAGTACTCTTTTATGGTAGCATTTGAATCCTGCAGTGGTATCACGTATTTTCATTCCGGTGATGAATCTCACATATGCTGAGGCAAAATAGGAAATAAGTACCCTGCCCATGGGCCAGTTCACTACATTAACACCGGATTTATATCTGGAGCCGATGGATAAATCTGCACCGTTCAGACATGCTTTATGGAGCCGGACCAGGTCATTGGGGTCGTGTGAAAAATCTGCATCCATTTCAAAAATATACTCATATGTATGGTTAAGTGCCCATTTAAAGCCGGTGATATATGCTGTACCAAGCCCCTGTTTGCCGGGCCTTTCCAGGAGGAACAGGCGGTTACTGAATTCATCCATCAGGGTTTTAACAATATGAGCTGTTCCATCAGGTGAATTATCATCTACGACCAGGATATCAAACTCCGGTTTCAGGTTGAATATTCTTCTGATTATTTTTTCAATATTCTCCTTCTCATTAAAAGTTGGTATGATAACCAGTCTTTCGTTCACTGATGGTGGGTTTTGAATTGACAGACAGCCTGCTTATGTTTTCAACGAAGATATAATTTTCTTTTGTATAAAGGTTTGAAAATTATCAAAAGGCGGGAAAAGAAAAGGTGTTTTTGGTTCAATAATGTTGCATAAGGTCATTTATATAATTATGGATAGAAGTATGGGTGGATTGTTCATTTTTCCTGTCAGGGTGATTAACTGATTTCTCTGCAAATGATTTGCAGAGGGGCAATCTGGCAGGATAGCACGGATGGATTTTAACAATAAAAAAAAATATTTCAACAATATGAATAAGATTAGAAAAAGCTGATTATATTTGCAGGCCGATTAATAAGCGGGAGTAGTTACGGATAATTTTTTTTCATAAAGTTGACAGGATAATACAAATATTTTATCTTTGCACCCGCTTTTTGATAGAAGTTCTTTAAGTGAATGTTAAAAGACTTGCAATGTTAAGAATAGATTGTTAACTTTGCAGTCTTTTATGAATATAAGTTCTTTGAAAGTATGAAAAGGTTCTGAAGGCTTGAAGGACCTCGTGATTCCGGCCAGGTTATATGGATCTTGAAAGCATTTAACTTCTTTAATACAATGAAGAGTTTGATCCTGGCTCAGGATGAACGCTAGCGGCAGGCCTAACACATGCAAGTCGAGGGGCAGTTCCGACTTCGGTTGG
>LJUQ01000032.1 GCA_001304505.1 Bacteroides sp. SM23_62_1 | reverse complement strand
TTCCTCCAGGTTATTATATGATAAAACAGGTAATACAGGCCCGAAAATTTCTTCTTTCATAATGTGATCCCCGGCAGTAATATTATCTAGCAGCGTAGGACTTACATATTTTTTTTCTGCATCAAACCTGCCGCCATATATAATATTCCCATTAAGATATGATCGGATTCTTTCGGTGTTTGTAGTATTTATAATTCTGCAATAATCCGGGCTATCATATGGATTATTCCCAAAGGTCTTATCAAGGTATACTTTCATTTCAGCAATTAAATCTTCTTTAATGCTGGAATGCGCAATAACATAATCAGGGGCAACACAGGATTGTCCGGCATTCAGCATTTTACCCCACAAAATTCTCCTGGCTGCAAATTTGATATTTGTATCTTCCGCAACGATAACCGGGCATTTACCTCCCAGTTCAAGTGAGACAGGGGTGAGTGTCTCTGCAGCCACTTTCATGACATGCTTTCCAACTTCCTGACTTCCTGTAAAAAAGATATAATCATACTTTTCATTCAATAACCATTGATTGATCTCCTGCCCTCCCTTGATCAGGTGGATATATTCAGGGTTAAAATGATCATTGATCATTTTTGTAAGAAATTCACTGGTATGTGTTGCAGATCTTGAAGGTTTGGCAATGATACAATTTCCGGCTGCCACTGCGCCAATTAAAGGATTAAATAATAACTGAAATGGATAATTCCATGGTGAAATTATTAGCACTCTGCCATATGGCTCACAGCGGTAATAACTACGTGCAATTAGGTGGACTAAAGGCGTATAGACCCTCTTACTGCGAGACCATTTTGGAAGATTTCTGATCATCAGATTCAGTTCCTGCAAAACCATCCCAGTTTCACTGGCAAATGATTCAAAACCTGGTTTACCAAGATCCTGATACAACGCACTAAAGATTTCAGGTTCATATTTGATTATCAGTTGACTTATTTTTTTTAGTGTATCACGGCGAAACGTAATGTCAAGAGTTTTACCTGAATCAAAAAAGATTTTCTGACTTTTGTTCAGTTCTTTTAGTTCCTGTTCATTCATTTATTCTGGATTAAGCGTTTGAATCAATTGTTCAAGGGTTATCGGGGAGTGTCCTCTTTTTTGAGGTATCTGACCGATTGCATATTCTGCCATAGCAAGTATACTGTAACTGGGATTAACACCTGGATTTCCCTGCATAGCTGAACCATCAACAACATACATGTCGGGGTAACCATGAACACGGAATCTGTAATCGATCACTCCTGTTGTAATATCTTCAGACATTGGGCAACCTCCAAGGATATGAGCAGTGGTTGGACGATCAAACATGATTTCAAGAATGATATTTTGAGCAATTCCTTTTGACTTGGATGCATATGTTTCCATCGCTTTTTGTCCTATCTCAATATAGGCTGGTACTTTTCTACTACCTGTATTATCCACAACCATTTTACCGCCCCATATAGTTTTTTTCCATTCGAACCGCATATAGTTTTCAAGATGTTGCATAACAAGAAAAATGATGAGTCCTGTTGACCAATTAAAATTAAACACTGTTTTCAGGAAAGAGATAGGATGTCGGATGCTTTTTCCAATTAAACCAAATATGCGGTGGATGGATCTTGATTTTCCACCCGTGGAAAGTGAAAAAAACCATTTCAGGGCATTGGAACCATCAGGATACTTTACGATCTCAATATGCGTGTTATCGTCGGGGTTGAATACTGAGCTAATAGCAAGACCATTGTTCATCTTCTGCTTAATTCCTGAAACAGCCGATAATGTTTCAGAATTGGTAAGTACATTTCCCCCAATCCTGTCTGATAATCCCGGGAGGGTTTTATATTTGTGTTTTTGTTTTAACAGAAGTTCGATGGTGCCGAGTGTTCCACCTGCCAGAATGAGACCTTTTGATCTGTAGCTATTTCTTTTTTTACAAATAAAGCTGGTTGAGGATCTGGTTTCAATTGTGTAATAACCACCCTTGTGTTCAATCCTGTCGGCATATGTCTCAGGTAATATTGTAACGCCGAATTTTTCAGCGAAATATAAATAATTTTTATCAAGGGAATTTTTCGCATTTTCCCGGCAACCAACCATACAACCTGCACATTCAGTGCAGCTATTACGGGCAGGACCATGTCCGTTAAAATATGGATCTGTACCATTTCCCTGGTTATTGAAATATACGCCAACATGAACGGTATCAAAGGTATGATCACGATTCAATTCGCAGGCTACTTCCTGAAGAAATTTATCTTCAATGTTCAGCTTTTCATATTTGATCCTTCCCATCATCATTCCTGCTTTCTGATAATAAGGAAGCAATGTTTCCTTCCAGTTTTTAAAGTTTACCCAGGATTGATGAAGGAAAAAATCATCGGTTGGCATAAAAAGTGTGTTGGCATAAACGAGGCTTCCACCCCCCACTCCTACTCCTGAAAGGATACTTGCCTGTCTGTAAAATGTAAGTTTTTGGATACCAAAACAACGCAGGGATGGGATCCAGAGGTATTTTCTCAGATTCCAGTTAGTTCTGGGAAAATCTTCAGAATGGTAACGTTTCCCCTTTTCAATCACCAGAACAGTGTATCCTTTTTCAACCAGTCGCAAAGCTGCGACACTACCGCCGAAACCTGAACCAATGATGATAAAATCATATTCTTTTTCCATTCATTCTCAGGGATAACGTAATCGTAATTGAAGCTAAGATAATGTTTTCCCTGAATATTTTTAAGGAGCCGGGAAAGCAGGTTTCAATGAATATACACTGGAATTTAGGTGTTAATCACAGAATAGTTTATAAAAAAAATCTTCTAGAACCAGCCAAATTTGAATCCAAGAAATACACCAGGGCCAGACATCTTCTGGCCGGTCAGGTTTGGAGTATCGACACCTGTAACAAGCCTGTAATGTCCTCCAACACTTAAACGGAAGAAACGGGTGAAGTTCATCTCGAGTTCAATGGTCGGGTTAACTACAAAGATATTATCGTTGTAATATACATCATATCCGTCAGGGTCATGAAGGGTTATATTCCCCCATCCTGCCTGTAAAAAGAAAGCAGGATGCAGTGGTTTGATCCCGAAGAAAGAGTAACCTGTCCAGAATCCGCCATGACCAAACTCAATCTTGTTTCCACCTTCTATATCTTCAATATAGTTAGTAAGTCCTTCACCATATCCTCCGAGGAAGAAATCACCAAGAAGTACACCGCCACCACCTCCCATCATATGGCCAAACTCGCCATTAACCATTGTAAATGACATAATAGGCCCGCCAAAACCGCTTATTCGTGCACCACGCCCGAATAAAGTCTGGATTTCCTGATCCTGGCAGAATACGGATACAGAAAAAAATAAACTGAAGAAAAGTACAAGAATCTTTTTCATCATTGTTTTAAATATTAATGGTTCTCTTATTTTACACTAAAGACAAAATATCAATACAAGGGTTGCAGGAAAACGATCATCAGGTCATGAATAAATCCGTTTAAAATTGTTCATTTATTTCGTCAGATTTAACTGGCATAGGTGAACTGCATGCAGCAGTTATTCGTAATATACACTCTCTATTCTGTTGATGGAGCATTAACTTTTAAAGACATGGTAAATAATATTAAAGCAATACAAAAAACCACTATGGCGATAGTGTCATAACTGCCAGTTATTTCATATGACAGGCTGAAAAGATATGGTCCCAGAGAACTTCCGATAACCATCCAGCTGAGAGCATAGCCTGATATAGCACCAAGGTGCTTTAATCCATAAAATCTTGGCCAGGTGACAGCCACCAGCAAGACATACATTCCCCAGGATATGCCATTCCCGGTAATAACAAGCCAGTAATGAGCAGGATGGGTACCCAGCCAGAAAAGCCCGGTGGAAGTTGTCAGCATGCCAAGCATATAAAACAAAAGGAAAAACTTCAGCTTGACAAAATCACTTATCCATCCACCAATGAATTGACAAAAAATAGCGATGATGGATGTTGGAAGAAAAATATTGATAGCTTTCTGAGCAGTATAACCCACAGAAGAAAAAACAGAAACAACATGAAAAGTTATGCCGCTTATATAAAGTGCATTTAGGGCCATTGCAAGGGTAAACATCCAGTAGGCATATGTTTGTTTCGCCTCTCCTAATGTGAAATCACGTACAGGATGGCTGGGTGGCCTTTTCCCGGAAATCCTAAAACGTCCTTCACCATCAGTCTGACAACCACATTCTGAAGGATTATCACGATAGAATATAAGGACAAAAGTAACAAAACCAATACCAAGGATTACTGCAAGCAACATCCAGGCCCCTCTCCACTCAAACTGCTTAATAAAATAATTCAGAATTTTAGGAGCATATGAAAATCCAAATGATACAAATATCCCCATAACACCATTTACAAATCCACGTCTTTTATCAAACCATTTCATTACCATATTCCGTGAGATAAGCGTTAATAAGCCCTGACCGAAAAAACGGATACCCCAGAAACCGAATGTGATCAGGATAAAAATTGCCAGTTCGTTTGAAATGACAGATAAAAATCCCCTGAAAAAATTTGCAATCCTGTCAACGCGCGTAAGGTAGAGTAACATTAAACCTAAAATGCCGCCGGAAATAAATCCCATTATACGTGCTCCATACTGGTCATATAATTTACCTGCACGGGTAATAAGAATTCCACTTCCGATTGTTCCGATGAGATATGCCAGGCTCAGGTTATTTCTGTTGATTGGTAAGTCACGAAGAAGCTTTTCTGTGAAAACAGAAACACCCATAGTCTGACCTGGAATACTCATCAGGATACCAATCGTCCCGGCAATGAGTATCATCCAACCATAAAAAAAGGGAAACCTGGAAGGAGGGAAAGGTATATTGCAAAGTTTTTTCATCAGGTGGCAAATATAGCCAAAGTCTTTGAATGGAATCCACATACCCGTTATCTCCATGTTGTATAAAATTGATGCGGTCAAGTACATCAATTCTTTCCGGATCATCATACGAAATAGATAAATGCCATTCTTCCCGGGTAGTATTTTCTAACTGTAGACGAGATATCAAATTCTTTTTGTGGATATTTTATTTATTTGGCCACCGGGTGATGGATCAGGAATCAAGATAAATAGTACCCATCATATATGTTATTGCTTTCCCGTAGATCTCTACCCTGTTGCCAAGATACTTGCAGATTAACTTGCCCTTACGTTCAGACAACTGAAGAGCTGTTAATTCACTTTTATTCAGTTTCTGAGACCAGAACGGTGTAAGCATTGTATGTGCTGAACCGGTTACCGGATCTTCATCAATACCAACAGCTGGGGCAAAAAATCTGGAAACAAAATCTGTATCCTTCCCTGGTGCAGTGACAATTATTCCCCGGATATCGAGATGAGAAAGCTGTTGAAAGTGAGGCTGTAGACTGATAATATCTTTTTCTGATCCAAACAGAACGAGGTAATCGTCTGAGCAATAAACCTCCAGTGGATTCTTCCCGAGTGCTTTAATAAGTTTTTCAGGTGGATCAACCCGATGAAAATCTGCCACAGGAAAATCAAGTATAAGATATTCCTGATCACGTTTTACCGTTAACAAACCACTTCTTGATTCAAGGCTGATTATATTTTCCGGGTAATTTAAATGACTGAATATTACATGGCCGGCAGCAAGTGTCGCATGTCCGCAAAGATCTACTTCAACCTTTGGTGTAAACCAGCGAATCCGGTATCCATCATTCTCAGGAACAAAAAATGCAGTCTCGGATAAATTATTCTCTGCTGCAATTTCCTGCATTTGTATATCTGTAAGCCATTCGTTGAGGGGACAAACACCTGCAGGATTACCGCTAAATAACTTGTCGGTAAAAGCGTCAACCTGGTAAAAGGGTATTTCCATATCTTAATTTAATCCGTGTTTTCTTAAAAGTGGTTCAATCGACGGTTCTTTTCCCCTGAATCTTACATAGAGCGTCATGGGATCTTCCGTGCCGCCTTTTTCGAGTATATTCTCTCTGAATGATTTTGCTGTTTCCGGATCAAATACCGAGGTTTCACTGAATGCTTCAAAAGCATCAGAATCGAGCACTTCGGCCCATATATAACTGTAATAACCTGAAGAATATCCACCACTGAAAATATGATTAAAGTAAGTGCTTCTGTAGCGCACAACGATTTCAGGTATCAGGCCGATACGATCCAGTGATTCCTTTTCAAACTGGTTTACATCCCCTTTAAACTGACCGTTTAGCGTATGCCAATCCATATCCAGGAAGGAAGCTGCCAGATATTCAACAGTGGCAAATCCCTGATTAAAGAACCTTGATTTTTCAATTTTTCTGATCCGTTCATCTGGCATTGGTTCACCAGTTTCATAATGAAGTGCATAAGTCTTCATAACCTCAGGATGTAGAGCCCAGTTTTCCATGATCTGAGATGGCAGCTCTACAAAATCCCTGGGTGTCGCAGTACCGGATAACTTAAAATAGGTACACCTGGATAGTAAACCATGCAGAGCGTGACCGAATTCATGAAAGAGTGTACTTACCTCATCGAAGGTTAATAAGGAAGGTTTATCACCTGAAGGTTTAGAGAAATTGAAGACGGTTGAGATTACCGGTGTAATATTCATACCATCAATTATCTCCTGTTTGCGGAAGCTGTTCATCCAGGCACCGGCTCTTTTACTTGATCTTGGGAAAAAATCCATATAAAGGATGCCAAGATGTTCTCCATCTGATTCACAAACCTCAAAAACCCTGACATCTTCATGATATTTCGGGATATCTGTTCTTTCATTAATCTGAAGACCATACAAATTGTTACATACATAAAACACGCCATCCAGTGCATTATCCAATTTAAAATAGGGCAGTAATTCGGAATCATCAAGATCATACTTCTCTTTTCGTACTTTTTCAGCATAATACCACCAGTCCCAGGGTTGTAATTTGAAATCAGAACCTTCTTTCTCAATATAATGTTGAAGTTCCTTTGCTTCTTTTTGTGCAACAATGATTGCAGAATCCCATAGCTTATCAAGAAGATCATATACGCCATCTGAATTCTTTGCCATGTTTTCTTCCAATACAAAATCTGCATGATTTTCATAACCAAGCAATTTTGCTTTTTCTACCCTGAGGGAAACAATCCGGGTAATAATCTCTTTGTTATCATGATCATTATTTTTATTGGCAAGGGTCGTATAAGCAGTAAATAGTTTTTCTCTCAATACCCGATTATCAGCATATTGAAGAAAAGGAATCATGCTAGGTTTTTGAACGGTAAATACCCACTTTCCATCGAACCCGGCTTCTTTTGCAGCCTCTTCAGCATTTATAATAACGGCTTCAGGCAAGCCGGAAAGATCTTCTTCTTTTTCGATAATAAGTTTAAAATCATTGGTTTCAGCCAGAACATTTTCACCAAAACTAATTGTAAGAACCGACAATTCTTTATTAATTTCTCTTAACTTGACCTGATCTTCAGAACTCAGATTGGCACCACCCCTGACAAAATCTTTATAAGTTTCCTCCAAAAGCATATTTTGCTCGGCAGATAATTCAAGAGATTCTTTCCTGTCATATACATTTTTTATCCTGGAAAATAATGCAGGATTCAATTGAATATCATCCTTATGACCAGACAATAAGGGTGCTTTTTCTTTGGCAATCGCCTGGTAATTATCATTGGTGATGGAGGAGTTGAGGTTATTAAATATTTGGTCAATTTTCCGTATTAAGGCACCGCTACGGTCCAGAGCTTCGACAGTGTTTGTAAAGTCAGGAGGCTCAGGATTTTCGATAATTTCAGCAATTTCTTTATTGTGAGCATCAATTGCATACTGATAAGCCGGCATATAGTGTTCCTCCCTGATAGAACCAAAATCCGGCACTTCATAAGGTGTATTGAAGGCATTGAAAAAGGGGTTGGCAGGATCATACATCTCTCTGGATTTTTGTTTACATGTACTTAGAAATACTAAAAAAAGAGCAGATAATAAAAGTAGTTTTTTCATGGCTTAATTTGGATTACGAATAATTCAGGAAGCGAATTTAAACTTTTTATAGAGGAAATTTATCATTACTTTGAATAATGTGGTAATAAACATGATGAGCTGGTGTTTTTAATTCTGGGGATTTTGATTATACAATGAATCAAAGCTATGTTGTATATGGTTTAATCGTGAACATTTATTAATTTTATTGTATCATTAATGCATTGTGTTATTCAGGTGAAAATATTATAAATTAAATATTTATTGAGCCATATAGCAGTTCTGCAGGAATCTGTTTTCTCAACCATAAAGTGACAAATCATTAAACAACACGGAATCTAATAAACTAAATATCATGAATTCATCCAGAAGAAAATTTATCAAAAACACTTTCATTACTGTCTCGGGAGCTGGTTTGGTTACAACATTTCCCGGATCTTCAATAGCTTCAAAAAATATTTCAGCCAATGATAAAATTATAGTCGGTCTGATAGGATGTAATGGAATGGGTTTTAACAACCTTATATCATTTCTCAAGAAACCGGGGGTAGAATGTGCTGCCCTGTGCGACGTTGATAATAATGTTCTGGAAAAAAGAACGTCAGAAATTACCGAATTAACAGGGAAAAAACCCGGTATATATAGTGACTTCAGGAAAGTCCTTGAAATAAAAGACATCGATGCAGTAATTATCGGTACTCCTGATCACTGGCATTGCCTCCCAATGGTTTATGCCTGTGAAGCCGGGAAAGATGTATATGTTGAAAAACCACTGGCAAATACGATTGAAGAGTGCAACATTATGATAAAAACAGCTGATAAATATAAAAGGGTTGTTCAGGTAGGACAGTGGCAGAGAAGTGATCCGCATTGGAAAAATGTTGTTGATTTTGTTCATTCCGGCAAACTTGGGAAGATCAGGACTGTAAAAGTATGGGCTTACATCGGTTGGAAAGGAGCTGTACCGGTGTTACCCGATGAACCTGTACCCGATGGTGTGGATTATGATTTCTGGCTGGGACCCGCACCAAAAAGACCATTCAATAAGAACAGGTTTCATTTTACTTTCCGCTGGTTCTGGGATTATGCCGGCGGGCTTATGACTGACTGGGGTGTTCATTTGCTTGATTATGCATTATATGGTATGAATCAGTACAAACCAAAATCTGTCATGGCTTCAGGTGGGAAGTATGCTTTTCCGGATGATGCCATGGAAACTCCTGATACTTTGCAGGCAATTTATGATTTTGGAGATTTTGGCGTTGTCTGGGATCATACTATTGGTATATATGGCGGCCCTTATGGTCGTGGACATGGAGTCGCTTATATAGGAGAACTGGGAACAGTTGTTGTCGACCGGGCAGGCTGGGAAGTTATACCTGAACTTGATGCCAACAATAAATCGAAAATGGAAGGTGTCCCCACCCAGGGCAGAGGCAACACCGCCAGTGGACTGGACCTGCATGTTGAAAATTTCATCGAATGTATGAAGACCAGGGAAAAGCCAAATACAGACATTTTAACAGGTGCTTATATTGCAAAATTTGCTCACCTTGGAAATATAGCATATAAAACAGGCAGGAAAGTATACTGGGATGCGGATAAGGATACCTTTATCAATGATGATAAAGCCAATGAAATGATTAAGGCACATTACCGTGCTCCCTGGAAAATCCCTCAGATTTAAAGTTGAAGATCCGATACGTCTAACTTCATGCAAAGGACGCCCGACTGGAAAAATCGGGCGTGCCCTGCGTGAAATATAAGTTTTAAAACGGTCCCTTTTATTATATTGTTTCAGTTTCAACGACCTTTGCCAAAATGTCAGAATAAGGTATCAACAGATATTTTTTCCCCTCAAAATCTGTTTCCGTACCTGAATACTCTTTGAAGAGTACTGTATCACCTATCGCTATCTCGACATTTTCAATAGTACTTAATCCAGCAACTCTTGCCAGCCTGGATTTCTCCTTTGCAGTATCAGGAATTATGATTCCACCGGAAGTTTTTTGTTCCTTCTCTTTTTCTGTAATATCCAGCAATACATTCTGGTTCACCGGTTGTAACTCTTTCATGATCTTCTGATGTTAATGATTATCTATTTTAAGTTATAAGTTCAGATTATATTGTTTTATAAATCCATAATTGTTTCATCTTTGGAATTCACTTTTTCAGATAGGTGAATCACCCCTCAATCTCAAGCAAACGATTTATTTTTGATTTGTCAAATCCAACAACAACCTCACCATTGATTATTGTCTGTGGTACTCCCTGTTGGCCGCTTCGCCGAACCATCTCCTGTGCTGATGATTCATCACGACTGACATCAATATCAGTAAACCTGATCCCGTTTTTTCTTAAATATGTTTTCAGGGTAGTACACCATGAACAAGTGGGCGTTGAATAAACAGTAACATTTTTTATTGACTTACCTTCCTTCTCAGCTTTTGAAAGAAAAAATGCCCTTTCAAAAAGTGACTTGTAGAATCCAGCGTCATGGGCTCCTTTAATGATATTCTTTACCTGCCCTTTTTCAAATTCCAGCAAAGCAGGTGCTGTGGGTATTGAATATGCCGGGTGGATATCCCTAACCTTATTTACATCAGCAGTGAAAATTCTCAAGCTTGATACCAAAGAAGCTCCCCGTACAATATTGCTGAAAGCTGTATCACTTGATTCAGAACCTTTTTTGTAAATAAGCAGGAATAATCTGCGTTCTTCAGACATCTTTGTCCTGAACTCTTCAAGAGAATGTACATCAATGAGATTCATAGTATTTGTTGAATGAACATATAAACATATAGATGTTTACATATATTGTGCCAATTATTATAAACCAGATTACATGACATCAGTTACTGATAATTTGTCAGTATGAGAACAGGAAATGGTAGAGTAATATGAATAAATCAGCTATTACTTATAGCACTTGAATGCAAACCAGGGAACAAAAAAAACAGCAAAAAATCCCAGGCCCAAAGTCAACAGGAATTTTGAGCCCGGTAAATTCAACTGTGTAAATATTAGTCCTGTGATTGGGAGCATACAGAAAATAGCCCCGGCTATATACATTATATGTTTTTCGAGGGTATAAAAAATTATCAGTGATACAGCGAGTAACAACAAACTGATAGACATGATGTAATTGCTGTATGGCAAATCGTGCAGCATGAAAAGCAATCCGAGAATAAGTACCATAATGGATAGGGCAGACGATGAGATAGCTGTTTTTTTCATAGTTTGTGACTAAAGAATGAGAAACAAATATTCAGCTAAAAATAATAAATCATTAAAAATAAATCACTGGTTTTTGGGATTTTCGCTTAATTTTATAGATTACCTGGCAGTGTGCTTACATATATGATACGGGATTAAAGATATTATCTTAAAAATATCATATCGCGATGTTGAAAAACATTGATGGATTTAAAAAATTTTGTACTCGCATAATTTATAACGTATATTTCTGATCTGTCATGACGGTAACACTTTCAAATGACATTGCAATACAGGTAAAAGATCTGACAAGGTATTTCGGTGATTTAAAAGCGGTTGATGGATTATCATTTGAGGTCAGCAGGGGAGAAGTGTTTGGATTTCTGGGCCCTAATGGAGCCGGTAAAACTACCACCATCAATATGATCTGTGGTCTTTTAAAACCTGATAAAGGAGAGATTATTATCAACGGGAATAAGATATCAGAAACCGAAAACAGGAAAATGCGATCTCAGGTGGGAGTCTGTCCGCAAAATATCATATTATGGCCAAAGCTAACCTGTTATGAGCAACTTGTGTTTATAGCCAGGATGTATAATGTTCCAACTTCCATAGCCAGTGTACGGGCTGATAATCTGCTTGAACAACTTGGCCTTCGTGAGAAAAAAAATAAACTGGCCAATACACTGTCAGGTGGAATGCAACGCAGGTTGAACATTTTAATGGCAATTATTCATGATCCGGATCTGGTAATCTTCGATGAACCGGAAGCAGGGCTTGATCCCCAGTCAAAATTACTTGTAAGGGATTTTATCATCCATACAGCCCGGGACAAGACAGTTATTTTCACAACACATAATATGGATGAAGCAGAGCGGGTATCTGACCGGGTTGCTATCATCGATAAAGGTAAATTATTACTGCTTGATACTCCGGGAAATTTAAAGAAATCAATTGGAGAAGGAGATATCATGGAATTAACTATACATAATGAGGATATCGGCAAATTATCGAATGTTATGGACGATCTTAAAAAGAATGATCTGCATATCATGAAATCTGAAGAAAAGTTGATTATTAAATCCATGAATCTTATTGAGAAAATGCATGGGATTTATAAGATCCTCGAATCGGCAAATATTAAAGTAATCCAGATGAATATGCGGGAGAACACCCTGGAAGATGTATTTATTCATTTAACAGGCAAGAGGTTAAGACAATGAAGTGGTATTATGTATTTCTGAAAAGTCTGAAAGAACAGATTCGCGATTACTGGATTCTGCTTATCGTAGTTCTGCTGGCACCCTTTTTTATTTTTGTCTATTACCTGATGATTGAATCCGAAAACCCCCATTATGATGTGATGCTGATAAACCAGGACAAAGGGGTTTTTAATAGGACTTTCAATATCCATCTTGGCGACAGCCTGGTAACCTTTCTCATGGAGGAATCTACGGCATATGAAGAATCTGTACTTGAATTTCAAATAGAAGAAAGTCGTGATGAAGCCATATTGAAACTACAAAACAATAAAGCGGATGTCCTGCTCATCATTCCCGAAAACTTTACGGGAGCCCTGTTAAGTGATCCTGTGTTAATATCTGAAACGGCAACCTTTGAGATTGTTGGTAATATTTCAGATATGCAATATATTATTGGTGCTGTATGGACTGAAGAATTATTCAATAAATTTCTGATCCATTCAACAGGATTTGAAATGCCTGTAAACTGGAAGGAAATCCAGCTTGGTCACTCAGGTGAACGAACGGCTTTTGAATTATATGTGCCGGGAATGTTGATACTTGCCATTATCATGATGATGTTTTCAGCCTCGGCAGCCATTGTCAGGGAACCTGAAATACAAACTTTGAAAAGATTAAAATTGTCTAACCTTTCAGCCCTGGAATTCCTGACAGGTGTATCACTGTTACAGATATTCATCGCAGCATTATCTGTGGTGCTGGCATTATTTACAGCAATGGGGCTGGGATACAGAATCATACCCGGAACACTCTGGTATATTATGTTTATTTCTTTCCTTACAAGCCTGTCAATCATATCCTTTAGCCTGCTATTTGCGGCATTCTGCCGTTCCATAAAGGATGTGGCCATTATTGGCACATTCCCGATGTTATTGTTTATGTTTTTTACCGGCGCTGCATTTCCGGTCGGTGGACACACCCTTTTTAATATCGGGGATTTTGAATTTAAACTGAATGGGATTTTATCTGCAACTCATTCTGTAACAGCCCTGAATAAAGTACTGGTGATGGGAAATGATCCTCATAAAGCACTGCCTGATATTATTGCCCTGGTAATTCTTACCATAGTATATTTTATTATCGGGGTCTGGGCTTTTAATAAGAGGCATATGAAACTGGTATAGATATTATTCCTTTTAAAATTTTATGGATAATCTATGCGGGCTTTCATGATTCCAAGATTTATAAAAAAACCATGCATTCTAAACCCTGGTGACTGGTAAGGGAATGGAAAACCATATTCGGATTCTATCTGGATAGTTTTCATTACACCTGTATTGATATAATTCCGTAAATCAATACAATATCGTATATCCAAAATCATAAAATATTTACGGACCTGGTATGTAAAACCTGCTCCAAGAATGCCCCCATAAATCAAGCGGTTCCTGTCAGATATCATATCAACATTCCCTTTATAGGTATAAGTGGGGATATCCGGGTATGGATGAAAGCAATAATCAATTTTTGAGTCTAACAAACAATTTATTGAAATACCGGCAATGGGATAATACTTAATGCCACCTTTACCCATTTTATAGGCAATGGCCGAAGGAAAAGAAAATATGTGTAAATGCTCCTGGTAGGTATCCCTGTAATCCGCAAGATCATATTTGCTATATGCTGAATAATTAAGATATTGAATATTGAATAATAAAAAATATTTACCCGTAACACTTATATTACCGGTTAAACCAATCTGCCATCCCGGCGTGATTCTAACATTCGGCTTAAAACCGTAAGTATTTTCAGGAATATGTGTTATTGCAGGGATAGACATATTATTCCCACCCATAATCCCCATTGTAAGCCTTTCAGGTAATCTTATTTTCAACCTGACGAGCTTTTCAGGTGGGATCATATTATCCTGTCCCCAAATATTTAATACAAATACATGAATAATTACGAGAAAAGAAATAAAAGGTCGGAAATTGAATAAATATTCCTGTAAAAATTTCATTATACCCTGGTTATTCAGGAAAATATCTGATTTAACTGTGAATATGCAAAAGACGTTACCGAATTGAACATGAAAAGTGGTTAATGTGGTTCAGCTTATTTTAAATTAGTTTAAATATAAATAATAATTATCTTCAACAAATTTTACTATAACAAATTTAAACATTATTCAAATGTTAATGTGTTCCGGTTGAAAACCACGACTTAAATATTTAAGGCTTCAGCGGTTATAACATACCATTAAAACACTAACTTTGAGGATACAGATAAAATTGATGTCCTATGAAAAAATTGATTTTTGTTTTTCTGTTGTCAGGATTTTATTTGTACTCTTCCGGTCAGCAGGGATTTGACAATACAACCAGGGCTTTGTATATCCTGGATATTTCAAAATATGTTGAGTGGGATGATAATATTCAAAGCAAGGCAGATTTTGTAATCGCAATATTAGGTAATGATACTGAATTTTACTGGGAACTGTATAATATGGCTAAAACAAGGCAATTCATACAGAACAAACCCATTAAAGTATTGCTCTTCAGAGAGCTGAAAGACATTGAAAAGAGCCAGGTACTCTATGTAAATGTAAAAGAAAATTTCAAGATCAACCAGGTACTTGAAAGGACGCATGGTAATAATACACTTGTTATTTCAGAGGGATATGAGTTTCAGGAATCGATGCTGAATTTCATAGTTGTTGATGGTAAGCCAAGGTTTGAAGTAAATGAAATGAAATTAAATGAGGAGAGTTTAAAGGTGTCACAGTTATTTCTTGCTCAGGCGGTTAAAACAAGAGAAGATTGGGAGGAATTATATCGGATTACAGATGTGGCGCTTGAAGAAGAAAAAGAGATCACCAGGCAGCAGCAGACCGTCATAGATTCCCAACGGGTTGAGATAGCAGAGCAGGAATTAAAAATCATGGAACAGCAGGAGCATTTACGCAACCTGAATGAAGAGATAAATCAGAAACAAAAAACACTTGAACAAAAAATCGTTGTATTAAACCGGCAGGAGAAAGAAATTGCTTCACAGAATGATATAATTCTCAAACAGGAGGAAGAGGTTAAACAACAGAACCTGATAATCGAAGAAAAACTCCAGGAAATTGAAGTACGGACAACTCAAATTGCAGAACAGGATTCATTGATTACCGCTCAGAAAGTAATCATGTTTGAACAGCTTAAGGCAATAGAAAAACAAAGGTTATTATTATATTTTGCCATCATTGCACTGGTACTTGTATCCGGGCTTGTTTATTATATCTACAGGGGATATAAAATTAAAAAAGAAGCGAATATTGCCCTGGAAGAAAAGAACAGGCAGATCCTTCAGCAGAAAGATGAAATTCAACGGCAAAAAGAAATTGCCGAAAGCCAGAGGGATTTAATTGCATATCAGAAAAAACATATTGAAGACAGTATCCATTATGCACAAAGGATACAGGCAGCATTATTACCCTCACTCGAATTATTCAGCGATGAAATTGAACATTTTGTTTTATATAAACCGCGGGATATCGTAAGTGGTGATTTCTACTGGGTATCGAAAATCGATCATATGCAGATGGTCATTGCTGCAGACTGTACCGGTCACGGCGTTCCGGGAGCATTTATGAGTATGCTGGGTATCAGCATGTTAAATGAGATTATCATCAATAAGAGAATCATTCAGCCCGACCAGGTTCTGAATCATCTCAGGGAGAATATTATTCATAGCCTGAAGCAACTTGCAGGAGGCAGTGATGTAAAAGATGGGATGGATATGTCGGTCTGTCTCCTGGATTTTAGTAACAATAAACTTCATTTTGCCGGGGCTAATAATCCTTTGTGGCTGATTTCTGATGGTGAATTGAATGAAATAAAAGGAGATAAAATGCCTGTAGCCATTCATGAGAATATGAATCCTTTTAAAATCAACACCCTTAGTCTTAAAAAGGGAGACACTTTTTATATATTTTCCGACGGGTATGCTGACCAGTTCGGAGGGCCCAACCAGAAAAAACTCCTTAGTAAAAATTTCAAGACCATATTACATGAAGTTCAAAAACTGCCGATGCTGGAACAGGGATCTAAGATTGATGAATTCTTTGAAAGCTGGAGAAGAGACCTTGAACAGATCGATGATGTTTGTGTTATCGGGATAAGGTATTAAAAATCAGGAGAAAAACTGAAGGAAGCAGTATCTGTTTACTGTATATGCAGAAAAATCCACATCAGGATAACCACTATCTGATCAGAATTTGAGGGTGTTAAGAGATTTTTCAGTTACAATCCCAATACGTTGTGGTACTTCCAATTGTAACGGGTGATGAATTCTTTTTTTCATCAAGTTCATCCCCGCAATAGAGGACGCCGGGTGTACGATTTGTTTCCACCCCATTCTCTGTTGTCACAAGGCTGCATGTTTCACAATCACCAAGCAGCTCACAACCATTCAGTGTCCAGGCAAGAATGAAAAAGCTAATGAGTAATCTGGCTATTCTTTTCATAAATAATGGTATTTGTTCAAAGATAACTAAATGAGACAATTAAACCAATTAATTAAACACATTGTACGATTGGAAAATCCATATAATAGATCTTATTTTTTTCTGAAGCTGGACCCCTGTGCGGCACAAGTGATTCATATATTATCATTGTCATCGATTCAATTGAACAATATGTTCCTTGATGCCATTAATAACCTGGATTCTATAATCTGCAACTCAGATTTATTATAATAATGACCTGCAGGAGTCAAAAAAAGTTGCTTGTTATTATACACGTTTTAAGAGGTGTTAATGATCAAGATCCTTCGCACATCTGAAACCAACGTTAAAATCAACCCAGTATGGTCGAAGGCTCTGTCGGAAATGTACAGTATTACAACCTTTTCCTGATCTCCATCCCCCTCCCCTAATCACCCGACGTTTTCCATACAACGGACCGGAAGGATTTTCTCCCGGACATTCAAGATAATAATCCACAGAATAGAAATCATAGACCCATTCAACCACATTCCCGGCCATGTCAAATAATCCGTAACCATTTGGTGGATAGGAACCAACGGGCATTGTATGTCCCTGTGTAGGGTGATAATTAGCCATGGTCGAATCCATCTCATTCCCGTAGGGGAAATCTTTCCCGATTAAACCACCTCTTGCAGCATATTCCCATTCTGCTTCTGTAGGAAGTCGTAATCCTTTCCACTCAGCATAAGCTTTAGCATCTGCCCATGTCACACCTGTTACCGGATAATCAGGATACTCAAGTCCACTATTGTAAACATCCATATCCCAGAATTCAGGGTATCTGCGACCGGTAGCCTGACAAAATTCATAATACTGGGCATTGGTAACTTCATATTTATCCAGGTAAAAGGAATCAACATAAACCTGGTGTGCATAATTATCTGTAAATGGAACATCGGGAGAAGATTCAAAGCCCATGATGAATGATCCAGCCGGGATCAAAACAAATTCATGTTCAATAATTCTGGAAGATGCAGAGGATTCTTTTTCAGGTTTCTGATTGCACGCAGATAGCAATAACAAAAAAGTTAAGATTACTATTATTGATTTCATATAAATTAATTTTTAGTCCAGCACAGGTAAGCCCTGAAGGCAGGATTATCAGTTGAAATAATTTTGCCTTCAACCCTCGTATAATGGTTAGAATTTTTTAAGTTAAGATGTGAAAATACGATTATCTTATCCTCAAACCGGGTTTCATTCAGGTAATTAATCTGAAATTCAGCAATCTGATATTTATTGTAAAATCCAGGGGAATAAAGATCCTGAATCCAGGCAATATATCTTCCGGCATTGACATGCTTGTTGATATCAAAGTCAGTATATCCCGGCTCTATTATTTTTTCAGTATCATGGTTTAGGAGAGGATCAATTTTATCAGGTATTTCCTTGATTGCGTGGTGGTCTGTTTTGAAATTATAAAGATCGGCAAATCCATCAGGTCTCACAGGCCGGCCTGTATTTTTATCAAGCATCAGCCATGCGGATGTTGCCAGCACCAACTCCTGGTTGTTGACATCCAGAATCCGGAAATCCCTGAGACCAAATAAACGGTTAACTCCTTTGTGCCAGGTTTCAATAACGATCCTATCTTCAAAACAGGGGTAGTGGTTAACTTTGATATGAAGGCGGGAAAGAACCCAGTAAAAATTTGCCTGTTGAAGGTCTTTATAACCAAAATGAAGATGATTGGCATGCTGGGATGCATTCTCAAAAAGATATCCGCAGAGGGAATGAAATTTCAGCTTTCCACTGAAATCTATATGATCCGAAGGGATCTTAAATTCTTCCTGCCAAACTGGTGTCAAATCTCCGGGGCGATTGTTATTTGTACTCATTTTCAATGATCAGAGGGGATTGTTAAATTTAGGAATAATTATTGATCTGTTGTATGCCCGAAATAACTTTACGTATGAGTTTATTACCTTTAATATTAACACATCATGACACATCGTTGAATATGTAAATCTCAATATAATTATTTCACTTGATATATAATTTAACGTGAGTTCGATATAGCACTGTTTTAAAAACTAACAAATTAGAGTAATTATATAATGAATTTCTTTGAGAATCTTTTTGTTTTGGTGTCTTAGTGGCATTTTATTGGTATAATTATTAGCCACAAAGGCTCGAAGACACAAAGAAACACAAACTAATTTATTGGAATATAACATTTTATATAATATATCTTATATCGAACTCACGTTAATTTGACTATTTAGTTGCTGGATATGATTGATACCTTTTGGAAATGACCGGGTGAGTGAGATACTTTATATTAAAAAACCCACTTGATAAAAGGGAATATAGCTGACCAGACCGGTATATCAAGGTAAGTCTGATATCCATGATTAGTCAGCTGTTGTATTTCAGGGGGTTGTTTAAATATTGGTTTGATCAGGTTCCTTCTCCTTAATATAACCTTGATGATGATGTCAACAAAAATATCCTGAAAAAATAACATCAATATAAATCCCACGCCCAGGTAATCAGAGGGTTTTATATTTGGAAAAGCATGCCAGTCGGACAGTAATGCCAGAACCAGGAACAGAAGAGAAATTTTTAAAATCATATTCCAGGTAAGAAGATAGGAGACTTTGGATCGTGTACCGGTCAATACAAGAAGAATGGATGATAACATTCCTCCTGCAATCATACCTCCGATAAATCTCCATAACCAGCTATCAAATGGTAGAATAACCATAGCGGTAAGAATTAAAAAAATTTTGATAACTGAATTTGCTAAATGAATACGGAATGCTTTCTTGCTTCTTGGAATATTCAGCTTCTTATAGGTTCTTTTATACCTTGCATCGTGCCAGAGAGTACCGAAAAAATTCAACTGGATATCATGAACTTTCAGCATACTTAATTTATAGGGATATGAATTGGCCTTCTTTCTTGGACAATATGCACAATTCTCGGTTCCTTTACCCATCTCTTCATAAAAAAGAGCTTTCAGGTCTTTGTAATTGTAGAAAAAAGGACCCAGTTTGAAAAATGATTTCCCTTTTCCAATTATGAAAAGGGCAAGAAATCCACCAATAATCCAGAGAATAAACATGCCGAAGAATCCGGTTCTGATTGCCAGGTATACAGGGAAAACCAATAAAAATATTGTCCCGGCAACAAGGAAACCATGAAATATATAATTAAATAGAAGGAACAGGTCATACATACCACTTTTTTGAAAAGCCTCGTGTTCCCTATGTAGTTTTTCGTACCTCATTTTAGCAGCCATTTTCGCTTTTTCTTTTGCTGCTTTTCTAAAATATTCGTAAGTATACTTTTCCTCCTCTTCCGAGTCGGAAGTAATCTTTAATGTCTCCAGAATCGATCGATTAATAAGTATTTCATATGCTTCGGTGATGATAATAAATTTTTCACCCGCATCAGGATCATCGGAGACATCCGGATGGTATTTTTTTGCAAGGAAACGATATGCTTTTTTAATTTCCTCCTGGTTTGCTCCCCTGCTAAGACCTAATATCTTATAATATTCCTCAAGCATTTGTCTGGGTCAAAGTCAAAATTAAGAAAAACAATTCATTGATAAGAATTTGATAACTTAGGAGAAAAAATGGAGTTTTATTTTATCCTTGTAGAACCGGCTGTTCCGGGAAATATTGGAGCCTCGGCAAGAGCCATAAAAACGATGGGTTTTAAACTGTTGAGACTTGTTCGGCCATGTAATTACCTGGACGAGGAGGCTGTTAAAATGGCTCATGGTTCGGTGGATATATTGCAAAAGTCTGAGATTTACACATCCTTCAATGAGGCCAGGGAAGATATTGATCTTGTTATTGGTACAACGGCAAAAAAAAGATCAACCAGGGCAGACTACCATAACTGTTCAGATTTACCCGGGTTAATAAGGGATAAAGGTGATTCCATCAAGTCGGTTGGGATTGTTTTTGGCAGGGAAGAATCCGGTCTGACAAATTCCGAACTGAAGATTTGTGACCTGGTCACAAGGATACCAATGATTGCGGATTATCCTTCACTGAATCTAGCACAGGCAGTCATGGTTTATGCTTATATTCTGTCATATCTGATACTGAAACCCGGGGGAATAATGAGAAGTATCAGAAATGAGGAAGGGCTTAAAGAATTAAAACGTAAAACGGATATCATTCTTACCAACCTGGCAATAGACAAAAATCCTACACTTTATCACAGAATCATGGAACGATTAATTATACTTGGTGAAGACGATATACATCTGTTGCATTCAATAGCCAACAAGTTTCAGGAGAAATATGGGAAGTGATAATTAATAATTTAGATAACGAATTATGCCATTAAACCGAAGATATTAATAATGAGAAATTTGTAGAGCCACGCCACGGTACGGCTCTACAAATCAATACATAATTCATTGATAATATTCCATTAGTTTCTACCAGATTATACTTCGTCCCTGATCTCACTTAAAGCCAGCTGTTTGATCCTACAATCCACCCTGATTCAGAAATTCAGATTTTGATTTAAAGATACTCTCAAATAATCCTGTCGGAGGACTGCTAAAATAAACTTCAGGATTCTGGCTGGAATTCAGGATAAATTCATTTTCTTCAGTGAGGTATGCCTTAATAACAACCGGTTCCATATTTATACCTTCTATAGTTAGCTGATAGTCCGGTCCAATGACTGGTGAAAAATGATCAATAAAAGAATTATTTGACTTTCGTCTGATACCGTTTAAATACTGAACCATGAATACACTGTCTGCTTGCATATCATCTATCATCCATAACGTATCAACTTTCAGAATTAGAAAACCCGAATCGGCAGGATATTCAAATTTCAAAGATGTAAGACTGCTGGTGTTTGTATTCAGAAAAGTCTGGTTTCTCCAGTTGTTGAATGTCTGGTTAAAACTCATTGCCAGGAATCCATTAACAACATAAACTTCAGGCTCATCAGATAACCTGACATAGGTTAGTCCCGAACCATAATTGCCTCGATATCCACCATATCCTGATGGTCCTGGCTGGTAATCAAAACGCCCGACCATTAGATCAACAACAGTCTTTTTCCCCTGCTTCATGATTACCCTTGTGCCCAGCGAATCGTCTACTCCATAGTCACTCCATTGACCTCTGTCTCGTGTAACCAGCCTTTCAGGACTTAATAAAACTAGTTCACTGAGCATATTTTGCACACCGTTCATATTTGCCTCAACAGACAGGTCTCCTTTTATCGCGATCCATTTATTACCGTTACGGTTAAAGATTATCTCCGCTCCGTTTTCAGCTGCCGGGTATAACAGGATAGTATTAATCAGAGAGCTGTCAATCTGTACAAGATCTGTTTTCAGGGTTCCGGAGGATCGTTTCTGGTTGATCATACGGGTAATAAAAAAAATCCCGGTCAACACAACCAGTATAATAATTAATAGTTTATTATTAAATCTTTTAGCCATAACTACTCCAAAAATTTTATTTACTCATTCAAATTACTAACTTGAGATTGCATGCTAATATGTTATAAATCAGGATATTATTTTAATGGTAATTAGTTTACACCTTTATTTGTAATTTCTCATGCAATGCCTTTATTGTTTTACATGTAGTTGATTATCGCTCTATTCTGCATTTTCAGGTCCAGTTTTCCTCCATCCTGGTTACACGTTGGTTCCTTCTGTACTGGAACCTGACAAAACCATAGATGAGGATAAGCAGAATAGGTAGCAGGAAGTTAAGCCATTTAAGGAATGTACGTCTTGAATCTTCCATATCTTTGATGGGGCGGGAGCTCACCCCTTTTGTTCTTAATGCAATCAATCCGGTATCATCAGAGAGCCAGTCAATACTATTTACCATGAGGCTGACATTGTCTTCCTGAAGTTGCTGCTGCTGCCCCCTGGGTCCATTTATAGCGAAATCCCCATCAGCCAGAACAACCATTTTTGAATAACCATTGCCACCAAAATTACCTTCAATGGCAGCACCTACCACCAGATTCTGCAAAGGAAAATCAAATTCTGTCCATCTTCGTTGATAATTGAAATATTGTGGAGCCGGTTGGGTTGCTGATCTTTCTGATGTGAGTACCAGTGGTGTATAGGCAAGTCCGGAATCACCGGTAAAATCAAGTGAGCTGACAAACTGCATCACAACGGCTTCCAGGCCTTTTGTGATGGGGTGGTCGGCAAAATTATTGATAATCGGGATATAAGGCATCAGGATGGATGAGATATGAATAGCATTTCCAATCTGCTGCTGCATTGTTACATTTACAGAATTAGCATCGATAACAAAATTATCATTTACATAAATACCTTTGTTCATAAGCCAGGATTCAAGTCCCGTATTGATTGTCATCCCAAAAGCATTCTGAAGATCTCCCGATACTCTGTCCATGGCAATAAACAGCCTGCCTCCCCTGTCTAAAAACTCATCCAGCTGATTAAGCTGGTAATCAGGGATAGAATCCAGTGGTCTGATAATTGCTATGGTATGAAAACGTAATGGTATGGTGGTGGAATCAGTGAGGTATAATGGTTCAAAGTTGTAAAGAACACTTAATTCAATACTTACCTGGATCATTTCACTGATTGGAGGTTCTCCATGACCCTGCAGCAGGCCAACAGATGGCTTGTCAACTACGGATAATTTTTTAATCGCTGTGGATAAAGCATATTCCATTGCTGCACCGGGCTCAATCACCGGTATGATTTCAGATGTGTTTTCCATATTCAGAACCGCACCCATATAAGCTTTCTGTTGCTTCATCTGATCTTTTTCACGCACATTGATTATGAGTGGTTGTATGCCTGCCTGCATGGCTTCATTCTCAGTCTGGTCATCTTCTGAGGGATTGATAAATTCAAAAACCACCGTGTTCCCTGATAATTTGCCATATTCAACAAGCATCTCCTGGAAATCGCGCCGGGTCTTCACGAGCTGAGCCGGCAGGTCTTTAGAAAAATATGCCTTAATGGTTATTGGATTCTGCAGATTTTTTAAAATATCTTTTGAAGCATTACTCAGGGTGTATTGTTTATCTTCTGTAAAATCAAGCCTGAAATAATATTGATCAGCCAGGAGGTTGATAATAATTATAATCGCAACTACAAGTAAAACAGTAATTTGAATCTTACTTAATCTCATGTCAATATAACTTTTAGTTAGCTTTGTTTCTTTTTGCCAGGGATACTTCAGAGAAAAATAATCCAAGGAAGATTAACGAAAAATAATAAATCAGGTCACTGCTGTCGACCACTCCCCTTGAGATACTTTCGAAATGAACCCGCATGCTTAATGTATTGAATAATTGGCTTATAATGCCGGTTGAACTTCCTGCGAGCAGATCAAAGATCAGGTGAAAGAGCAAACTGATAAACAGAGCAAGCAGAAAAGCTACAATCTGATTCTGTGTCACACTGCTGGTAAATAAACCAATGCTGATATATACCCCGCTCATCAAAAGGAGTCCGATGTAACCGCAAATGACCCCGCCTGTATCCATATTCCCGATACTGGCAACGGTGATAACATATGGAAGGGTAAATATTAAGGCAGTGGCTATGAGTAATAATGTTGACAAAAATTTGCCAAGAATAATCTGTCTGTCGGTCACCGCTTTTGTAAGAAGAAGTTCAATTGTGCCTGATCTTTTTTCTTCTGCAAGCAACCGCATTGTCAGGGCAGGGATAAAAAAGAATAATGTCCAGTAAGCAATTGAAAAAAATGCCCTCAGGCTGGCCTGCCCGATCAGAAAGATATCACTACCAAATAACCATGTAAAAAATCCGCTTATACCCAAAAAAAGTACCAGCAGTATATAAGCGATCAGGGAATCAAAAAATGATTGAAGTTCCCGTTTCGTAATAATCCAGATGGCGTTCATATGATTGTTGTATTTTTTTCTAGTTCATTGTAAGCTCCCGGAAGATATCCTCCAGTTTAGCCTCGTGCGGGATCATTTCAGTCATCACCCACTTATTTTTGATACAGAGATTAAAAATATCCCTCTTTGAACTGCTTTCAGGACGGCTTTGAACTTCAAAGCGGCACAATTGCCGGTCTGTAAAATCGACCATGGCAACAGAATTCAGTCCCTGAATAGCCTCAAAAATCTCGTTTGGATTACCATCTTCGATACGTACCAGCAAAATCTCCTGTCCTTTAGCCTTTTTTCTTAATGTGTCAGGTGTTCCGTCAGCAACAATTTTCCCGCGGTTGATGATAAGAATACGGTCGCAGGTGGCTTCAACCTCCGGAAGAATATGGGTGCTGAGGATTACCGTCTTTTCCTTTCCAAGTTCACGGATCAGGCGCCTGATTTCAACGATCTGGTTCGGATCAAGTCCTGATGTCGGTTCATCCAGGATAAGTATTTCGGGATCATGGATCATGGCCTGAGCAAGGCCCACCCGTTGACGGAAACCCCTAGAAAGCTCTCCGATCTTTTTATGCTTCTCAGCATTTAACCCGCATACCCGGACCATTTCGATGATGCGGGTATTGATTTGTTCTTTAGGAATGCCCTGCAAAAGTGCAGAAAATTCCAGGTAATCAATAACAGGCATGTCAGCGTAAAGGGGATTGTTTTCAGGAAGATAACCAATATGTTTCTTTATTTCTTCTGCATTGTCCCTGAGAGATATCCCCCCGATGATTATGTTCCCTTCTGTTGGTACCAGGTAGTTGGTAATGATCCTCATGGTAGTTGTTTTCCCGGCACCATTTGGACCTAAAAAACCAAGTATCTCCCCTGTCTTAACCTCAAAAGAGATATTATCAACCGCACGCTGACCACCGAATTTCTTTGTCAGATTCTCGATTTGAATATCCATAACTGTTTTTATTTTGCGATCGAAAAAAACAACTGCGAATATGATAAATCTATCTTAAATATCAATTTCTTTATAAGGTTTTTTTCGGGTTCCAGGAGGTGTATATTGGTTTGGAGCAGAAGGAATGGTATCCAGATAAAAGAGATGTTCATTAAAATATTTTTCAATCAGTTTATTACTTTCTTTGAAGAACTCATCGAAATCGGGAAAAGAAAGATAAAAAGGAAAAGGCATATAATGCCATGAATGAATGGAATCGTTTAGAGGCCAATCAAAAAACCTTCTGATAAAGAGATCATCAAGAAAAGGATCCTGAAATGGCATTGAGAACATTGAATCTGAAAAGAAAAAAGGACTGTTCATGGGATCAGGCTCGTCCAAGTCCGGGAATGACGGAAAACGAAAAATAAATGGATGGTGCTTGTAAGAAAAATCAAAGAAAAATTCATCATCGAAAGGATCAGGAAATAAGCCGGGATGATCGGAAAAAAGTGAATCATATTTTTGAGCACTACAATCCGGATTGCTTCTAAAGAAGAATGGAAAAGCAGAAAATAAAGAATCGTGATTAAAAGCATCCGCCCCGGGTGATTTCCAGTGGAAGATATAGCTTGAATCATATCTTAGGATGTTTCCATTCTTATCAAATTCCTTGTTTACATCCCAGCGCATCTCTGGTCTGCCCTGATCATTCTCCTGTCCGAATAAATGAATGGGGATAACGATGCTGACAAGCAGTAAAACCATACTGAAAAAATGTCCTGTTTTCATCTCTATTCAGATTTATTTCATAACAATTTTTCAGATACAACAATTAACAAAAGTTATATCATATCGAAATTATAAAATGTTATAATTCAAAATGATGGGATTAGATATATTTAACCTCTTTTAACATATTTTAATGTTTTTCAGTTTTTATATTATGCGAAAATGAGACTCCTCATGAAGCTGATGTATGAAACAAAATTTCTCATCCATTTTCCAATGCAAAAAGTTTAAATTTGTTTAAGCAGGTTAACAAATTTAAACTTTAAAACATTGAACTACCATGAAATTTTTTCATGATTCTTTGAGAAGTTTTTCATGAAAAAAATTCATACTCGTTTATTGATGTAATTTTTAGTGGTTTTTTTATTGTAGTGTATATCTTTAAAACTAATTACACCTCCTTAGTCCCTATAGTGAACATTTCTCCTGCAGGCAGGATGGGATACAGAGGGGGTGATAGTCGTAACATAAATATTCAGTATCATGTTTGAAAGAATTTCAGATTTGTTTCATAG
>LJUQ01000031.1 GCA_001304505.1 Bacteroides sp. SM23_62_1 | reverse complement strand
CACCCTATCATCGTCCCCTGTTCCTGCAATACACAGGCACGGACAATGGTGTTAACCTGGAATGGGAATCCTATGTGGTTGAAGGAACTGAGATGGAATTCCTCATCTATGAGATCTACAGGGGATCAGATTCTACAGTACTAACCAAGATCGATGAGATATCAGCTGACCTGAGGGTATATAAAGATATAGACAATAATGCGCTGAAATACAGATATTTCTATCGAGTGGCAGGAGTCAAGGCCAATCCATGCTACCCGACAGGTTCCTCCAAGGCAGAATCCGGACCCTACAGCCATTCCATGTCGAATATAGAAGATAACCGCCTGCAGGTTATCGAGGGGATCAATCTTCAATCAGCTGAAAACCTGATGATTTTCCCCAATCCTTTTAACGATTATACAACTATCCGTTTCACAAATCCTGCTCATTCAGAATACAAGCTTGTTGTAAGAGACCTGACTGGCAAAGTGGTCATGATAGTCAGCGAAATATCTGAAGAAGAGGTGATCATCGAACGTAACAGCCTGAAAGCAGGGTATTATTCTGTCGAGGTGGTTGGAGAAAAAATCTTCAGGGGGAAGATGATCGTTGAATAGGAAATTGTTGTCAGTTGTCAGTTGTCAGTTGTCAGTTGTCAGTTGTCAGTTGTCAGTTGTCAGTTGTCAGTTGTCGGTTGTCAGTTGTCGGTTGTCGGTTGTCAGTTGTCAGTTGTCGGTTGTCAGTTGTCGGTTGTCAGTTGTCGATTGTCAGCTGTCTATTGTCAGTTATCGGTTTCTGAAGGCTAAAGGGGTGTGAAGGTGTAAAAGTGGGAAAGTGCAAAAGTTGCTGCCGGTTGTCAATCGGCAGCTGAACAATCCATGAATAGTATGTAACCCCGGTTGCCAACCGTGGTATAGGATTAGATTAAATGGAGAGGTTACCAACAGGATACATTCAGTCACAATAAGAACATTTGTCAAACTCATAACTCTAGCTCACTCCTATCCCAAAATTTCTCATCCGCCGGAGGTGAATGCAGTTTTTCGGGTCCGTTAACCGATAACCGACAACCGGGAACCAAATGGCTGGTTTACTACCAAACAATTTCATTAACAAGCCATCCAAATCTAATCCACATCTCCATACCCGCGCAACAAATACGAAATCCAACATCTCCACCCTGCAATTCCCATACTCCATGTTCTATGCATCGAAACAATTGGCATGCATATTCCTTACTCCTTATTCCTTATTCCTTATTCCTTACTCCTTATTCCTTACTACTTACTCCTTACTACTTACTCCTTACTACTTACTCCCTACTCTTTACTCTTTACTCTTTACTCCTTACTCCTTACTCCTTACTCCTTACTCCTTACTCCCTACTCTTTACTCCTTACTCCTTACTCCTTACTCCCTACTCTTTACTCCTTACTCCTATCTGCCTCCCTGTTTTTCTTCGTTCTACAGATCTGAAGAGGCATTTGTTTCCGTCAGCTAAAGCTGTCGGCAATTCATCATCTCCCCATCCCCACCTCTCTCCATCTCTCCTTACTCTTCATCTCCCTTTCCTCATTCCCTCCTTCCTACTCCTTACTTCCTACTCCTTACTTCTTACTTCCTACTCCCTACTTCACGCTCCCTGCTACAACAAATATCCCCACATTCCTGTCGTTTACCCCATCCTCATGCATTTCATCACAAATACTTGATTTCGGTCATTCATTTTCGTATATTAATCGCAAATCACAAAAAATCCCTACCATGAAAAAAATTACTATATTTTTATTCATTGCCATATTGATGGCTTTGCTTTATGTTCCTGCCCTCCGGGCGCAAACATCCATCGAGGTTTCAGATACCATATGGGCCGATGAAACCTGGTCGGTCGATACGGTTAAAGTTGTGGGAAATGTGGTGGTGGTTGATGATGTCACATTAACCATTGCACCGGGAACCCGTGTTGAGTTCCAGGGTTATCACTACCTGAATATCCTGGGAACGATTCTGGCGGTAGGTACAAAAACAGATACAATCGTTTTCACTCCGGCCGACACTTCAGGCTTTAGCAATTTTGATGTGTCAGATGGAGCCTGGAATGGAATGATATTTAATAATGGCAAGGGATATGGAGGAGCAGACGGGGCAATGAGTGATAATGACACCTCCAGATTTGAATATTGTCTGGTTGAATTTTCAAAAAGTATACCATCCGATGAGCTTGTCTGGGGTACTTTTGAAATACATCAGTTCTCAAACCTGATTATTTCACATTGCGAGATTCGAAACAATTATAATTTTTACAGAGGTGGGGCATTTACCATGTATCAAAACAGTGATATTAAAATATTAAACAACTACATCCACGACAATATAGCAATAGAATGGTCAGGAGGTATATATTCCCATACTTCAGCACCGGTTATTGCAGGAAACACTATCAATTATAACAAAACACTCTCCATGGATCCGAGATTCGGTAGAGGAGGCGGTATTGGAATAATCGGAGAAAATCCCGTTATTCGCAATAACCTCATCCAGTATAATCAGGCAATTTATGGAGCAGGCATCAATATGAATAATTCATTTGGGATCGTTGAAAATAATACTATTGCTAATAATGTCGGATATTATAAACTTCCGGATACAAGAAGTATTGGTGGCGGGATCTATATGGAACAGACTTCCGCTCCAAGTATCAGGAGTAACATAATATCCAGTAATACTGCTCTTGAAGGAGGCGGTATCTTTTTTGATAATAGCGAACCAGAGATTATTAATAACCTGATCGTTAACAATACCGGTTCAGATGCCGGTGGAGCTCTGTTTGGCTTCGATTCATATGCCAGGGTAATAAATAATACAATATCACGGAATGAATCATTTTTAGGACCAGGCCTTGAACTAACAAATACCCGAATTGATTTTATTAACAGTATCCTCTGGGATAATGGAGGATTCGAAATCCATCTCCAGGATAGGTTTGCATATGTGGATGTGAAAAACAGCATTATCCAGGATACGGCAAATACATTCTGGGGAGCAGGAAATTACAATATTACCTCTGTTATTGACAAAGATCCGCTGTTTAACGAAGTTTCAGCAGGATATGGTTCCGGTCATGACGGACTGGATGCAGACTGGGCAGTAGATACCAGTTCACCCTGTATTAATGCAGGTGAAACAGATATCCTGGATTTAAATCTGCCAGTGAAAGACCTCCAGGGTAATCAACGTATCCATCATAATATAATCGATATTGGTGCATATGAACTACACATACCCTTGATCTACTTTAATGATACTGTAAAAGCAGATACTACCTGGATTGCAGATACTGTAAAGGTTAATGGTGACATTACTGTTAATGATGATGTTACTCTTACCATCCTGCCGGGAACATATGTTGAATTTCAGGATTCATTCAGGATCAAGGTGAATGGCACACTCATTGCCAGAGGCAATCCCAATCATATGATCATCTTTACAGTGGCAGATACAAACGGCTTTCATGACTATACAGTATCAGATGGCGGTTGGGGTAGTATCATTTTCGATAATAGTTATGATGGGATGAACAATGAAATGGCCGATAACGATTCATCAATATTCAGCTTCTGTCATTTCAGTTATTCCAAAGCAACTGAACCTAATTCCTTGGGGGGTGCCCTATCTGTCAAATACTATTCAAAGGTTAAAGTCTCAGATTGCATATTTAGTAATAACTCAGCACAACTTGATGGTGGTGCAATATACCTGAACAGAAGTGATATGATCATACAGAATTGTCGGTTTTATAATAATACAGCAGGTACAGGAGGTGGCGCTATTATGACCGAAAGGGAAGTAAATATTAAGCTCATGAATAATACCTTCATGAATAATTCAAGCGGGTGGCGGGGAGGTGCAATTAACCTGTACACATCGGATGCTGTTATTGATCATAATATTTTTATTGAAAATTATAGCCAGGACAGAGGTGGTGCAGTATATCTCAGGCAAACTCCAGGTATCATTTCAGCCAATTTTATCAGCAATAATTATTCAGGCATTCACGGAGGAGGGATGTGTTTACAGGAGAAGAATTGTCAGCTGACTAATAATATAGTTATCAATAACTCTGCCAATAATGCCGGTGGAGGAATATACTTCTTATATATAGATGATTTTCTCACTGCAAATAATACCGTCAGCAATAACTGGGCTAATACAGGTGGAGGCATATATAATGCTTTTACCAACCATAGAGCTAATAACGACATCCTGTATGGGAACGACTGTGCGACATATGGGAAGCAATATGGACTATACTCAACACAGGTATCCCTGGATTTCAAAAACTGTAATATTGAAGGAGGCCCGGATGATATCGGTTTCTGGCAGGGTCAGGTACTGCCAGGCACATACACTGATATTGTGGATTCTTTTCCACATTTTATCAATCCATCAGATGGCCCGGGCAATGGTTTTAATGGAACAACTTCAAACTGGAACCTGAAATCCATTTCACCATGTATCAATGCAGGTACCCTGGCAGGTATAATCAACTTTATTGGTAATAAAGATTTTACCGGTAATTCAAGGATTTATGCTGACAGTATCGATATCGGTGCTTATGAAAGCCAGTATGGAATCCCTGTGATTACTTTACAACCTTTGAACCAGGTTGCCTGTGCCGGAGATACAGTTATACTTGCCGTCCAGACACAATATCAGTCCTATTACCAGTGGCAGAAAGATGGCAAGGATATCCCCGGTGCTACCAGTAACGAATTGAGGACAGATTCTATTACGCAGGCTGCTGATGGCAATTACCAGTGCATCGTATCCAACTCTTTCGGTTCAGTAGCAAGTGTACCGATATATGTTGTCGCCCGTTCAGCACCTGAAATTATCCTTCAGCCGGAAGATACATGGGCTGTTGAGGGAGAAAGGACAATAATGAATACCAATGCAACAGGGACTCCACCCATTCGTTACCAATGGTTCAAAGAAACAACGGAACTGCCTGGAAAAAGATATCCTGAGCTCTGGATTTTTGATACAGGCCCGAATATGGAGGGAGCATACCACTGCGAGGTGTCCAATGCCTGTGGAAGCGCATCATCGGATACCGTCCAGCTCTACCTGGCACCACAAATCTGTATGGTGACGGTGGATACTGCCTCGGGTAACAACCTGGTTGTCTGGGAAAAGAATTCTTCCGCCCCGGTTGAATCTTATAATATTTACCGGGAAAGCATTGTGGCAGGAGAATATGATCTGATCGGGAATATCGCAGCAGAGGACCTGAGTGTTTTTGAAGATACTCTTGCCGATCCTTTCTCACAGGGGTATATTTATAAAATAACCGCGCTCGATGCAGATCAAAATGAGTCGGATCTTAATCTCTGTAAGCCCCATAAAACTATTCATTTGCTAACAAGCATTAATACTGAAGAATATAGTATCCAGTGCGACTGGGACCAGTATTATGGTTTCGATTATGGTACATTCATCATTTACAGGGCTGTCAAAGGAAATCCACTGGATAGTATCCATGCTATTTCCCGCAGTTTTAACACCTGGATCGACAGAACTTCGGCTGAAAATGTGGATTATGTTTACAGGATCGCTGCAAGGCGACTTGAAACATGCTACCCTACAGGTAATGCCAAAGCGGGATCAGGACCCTACAGCCATTCCATGTCAAACGTAGACGATAACCGCTTGCAGGCTACCGGCAGGATGGATGTAAAATCGATCGGGACACTGCAAATATTCCCGAATCCTGTCAGCGACCATACAACAATCCGGTTCCCGAACCCTGATCATTCAGATTATCAGCTGATTGTCAGAGATCTTTCAGGGAAAGCAGTTCTCCTGATGAGCAAGATTACGGAGGAACAGGTTGTCATTAACCGCGATAATCTGAGGGCAGGTTATTATTCTGTCGAGATAGTTGGAGAAAAAATTTACCGGGGAAAAATGATCATAGAGTAGTCTTTCAGGTCACAGAGGGCCACAGAGATTTTTGAGAGCCACAGAGGATAATTTCTCTGTGGTTCTTTTTTTCTCTGTGGCCCTCTTTATTCTCTGCGGACCTCTTTATTCTTTGCAGCCCTCTTTATTCTCTGCGGACCTCTTTATTCTCTGCGGACCTCTTTATTCTTTGCAGCCCTCCTTTTTCTATGTGGCCCTCTTTATTCTCTGCGGACCTCTTTATTCTCTGCGGACCTCTTTATTCTTTGCAGCCCTCCTTTTTCTCTGTGGATCTCTTTTTTCTCTGTGGATCCCTGTGGCCTATTCTTCCATTTGAATTTGAATAAAACCAAAAATAAATGTATCTTACCTTCGCCTTCAATCTTTTATATGAACAACCTTATCCGACTTTTTTTCAGACATTTACCCGTAATTTTCTTGTGTGCTATACAGTCCACAATCCATCCTCTTCATTCCCAGAACACCTCCGAAACAGACAGCCTTCTTCAGGTGCTTGAAAAAACCGATCCTGACACCAACAGGGTAAACCTGCTTTTCATCCTTGTTGAAAAACTCAGGAGATCAGATTATGACAGGGCAATGACTTTATTTGAAGAAGCTTATCAACTGGTCCATGAACTTAACTGGGAAAAAGGTATCGCATTATCTCATATCAGGAAAGGCCAGCTGACTTCAGCAGCAGGTGATATAAATAGGGCACAGGAAGAATACCTCAAAGCACTTGAAAAATACAGGGAACTGAATGACCAGAATGGCATCGCTGACGCCTGCCTGAAAGCCGGAATAACCTATGGTATGCAGTCCGATTATCATAAAGCAGCAGATTATTTCCTGCTCAGTCTGGAAGCAAATGAAAAGATAGGCGATAAAAGAAGGATCAGTGATAATTACAATAATATAGGGCATTGTTATAAATACCTTGGTGATTATGAGGAAGCCCTGGAGTATTATTTCAAATCAATGGAAATCTGTGAACAATTAAAGGATTCTGCAGGAATTGCCATGCTCAATAACCATATTGCCATTATTTATGATTACCAGGGAAATTATAAAATGGCTCTCGATTACTATTTTAAATCACTGAGGATCAATGAACGGCTTGGTATAGAAGAGGAGATAGGGGCGGCATATGGGAATATCGGGATTGTACTTTATTACCTGGAGGATTATGACCAGGCACTTGAGTACCAGAAAAAAAACCTGGAAATGATGCAAAAAACAGGTGAAAAAAGAGGTGAAGGGATTGCCTATTTTAACATAGGCAACATATATGAACGGCAGGGTAACTACGACCTTGCACTGGAAAATATTGAGAAGGGAATGCAGATCCGCATTGAGACCGGCGACAAGCAGGGTATCGCCACCGGTTATCATAACCTTGGACTGATCTATGATAAACAGGGCAGGACAGATAGGGCCGTAGAGATGTTTGAAAAAGGACTTGCATTAAGTGATGAGATCGGTTATAAACTTGGCACTGCACAGAACAGTGTGAGTCTTGGAATAATATTCTTCAGATCCGGAAATAAAAGTATAGCCCGTTCTTACCTCGAAAAAGCCAAACGTATAGGAACGGAACTGGGATATCCTGAAATCATCCGGGCATCCGCTGAATGGTTGAGTAAAGTATATGCCAGCTCAAACAATTATCAGGAAGCCTATCAACATATGCTCCTTTTCGAAGAAATGGACGACAGCCTGACCAGTGCAGAAAATATTAAGAAAATAACACAGATGGAAATGCAGTATGATTTTGATAAGCAGGAGCAGGTCAGGGCATTCGAACAGGAACAGGAAAGGATTCGCCACCAGGAAGAAATAAAGCAGCAAAAAATTATTAAAACCGCCTTTTTCATTGGCTTTTGCCTGGTCGCAATCCTGGCCTTCTTTATCCTGAGGAGTTATTACCAGAAAAAAAGGGCGAATGAACTGCTAGCTGAGCAGAAAGAGGAAATCCAGGCCATGAACGATATGCTGAAGGACTCACTGGATGAGAAAGAGGTATTACTGAAAGAAATTCATCACCGTGTTAAAAATAACCTGCAAATTATATCATCCCTGTTGAACCTTCAGAGCCATAACATTACAGATGAGAATGTTAAGGGTGCTGTAAAGGAAGGCCAGAGCAGAGTCAAATCAATGGCGCTGATACACCAGGTCCTGTATCAATCAGACAGATTGTCGAAGATTAACTTCCAGGATTATCTTAAGCAGCTTACCGGTTTCCTGGCATCAAGCTTCATGCCTGCCGATAAAAAAATTTCTGCAGAAGTAATGGCAGATAATATCCAGCTGGACATAGACACAGCTATCCCACTTGGACTGATCGTCAATGAACTGGTTTCAAATGCTTATAAATATGCATTCCATGATAAAGATGAGGGTAAGGTGAATGTTCAAATAAAACATGATGACGGGGAAGGCTATGTGCTCAGGGTTTCAGATAATGGCAACGGCCTCCCTGGAGATCTGGATATCAATAAAACCGGTTCGCTCGGGCTTAAACTGGTCAATATCCTTACGCGACAGATACAGGGGGAATTGAAAGTGTCAAACAAAAATGGGGCTATGTTTGAGATAAGATTCAAGGAATCACTGAAGAAAACCTGAAAATTATTAGTTTTATATCTGAATTTTAAGAATATTGTTTAAGGGTTGAATGATGAACCTTTTGTATACTCACCCCCCTTTGGATCCCCCCTCTCTCGCGAGAGAGGAGGAAGAGGGGCGTGAGTACGAGTAGCATATTGAATTCCTAAGATCCTTCAACAGTTAAATATCCTGTACAAAATTCACATGAGCACTATCAAAATCCTCATCGTCGAAGATGAACTGATCATTGCCGAGGATATCAGTCTGGAGCTGGAAAATCTTGGTTATGAGGTTATTGGTATTGCCACAAACTATGATGAGGCCACTGTATTATTTAAAAATCACCATCCTGATGTCATCCTGGTTGATATACTGATATCAGGGGAAAAAGACGGGATAGATCTTGCCCGGACAATCCGGAAAAAAGAGGATGTGCCGATCATATTTTTAACTTCTCATGCCGATAAGGGAACCGTTGAAAGGGCAAAACAGGTCAATCCGGATGCCTACCTTGTCAAACCTTTTGAACGGGCTGATCTGTTTGCAGCCATAGAAATAGCTTTCTTCAACTATGTAAATAAAAAGCCTGCTGAGAAATCCGATATGATCGTTGAGGAGAAAAACAATTTTGTCCTGAAAGACTCCATTTTTATAAAGAAGGATTACCTGCTTATCAAGGTCCGTTTCGATGAAATTAAGTGGCTCAAAGCAGAAGGTAATTATATTGAGTTATATTGCCCTGATAAAAAGCACCTTGTCCGCTCAAGCATGCGGGAATTCCTCGCAAAATTGCCTGCAGCCCTTTTTGTCCAGACACACAAATCTTATGCTGTTAACCTGAGTCATATTGATTCTATCGATCATTCAACGGTATATATCGGGAAGGAAGAGATACCTATAGGAAGGACTTTCGTGGATCATCTGAAACGCATTTTGAATATTGAGCTGTGATTAAGTTTTGAGTTATTAATTAGGTATGAAGGCTGAGGATAATCCTGCTTAATATTTTCTGAGAGTGACAATTCACAAGTGTAAGAAAATTGAAAAGGCATGGATGTACTCCTGCCAGCTGGCAGATTCTAATCATGATTTATCCCTGTTATGTCCCAGGTTATGAACCGAATATCACTTCCATCTCAATATTCATTAATCCATACAATAATTCGTCATAAAAACTGGTCATCAGCAAGTTCATTTTTGTAACTTTTGCTATTTCAACCGAATAATTCATATGCTAATCCCTGAATCATGAAAAAAGTAATTGGCAAACTTAGTATTCTATCATTGATTATTGTTACATCTTTAAACACCTATGCAGATACACTATCGGTGAGTGGCACCATATCATCTGATATAACCTGGGATACAGATACTATTCTGATGACGGATGATATATATATTTCAGAAAACGTGACTTTAACTATCGAACCTGGTATCGTCGTTGTATTCAAGGGACATTATGGAATATATGTAGAAGGAATGCTTGTTGCAACAGGCGATGCCATCAACAAAATCATATTTACCATCCATGATAATACTGGCTTCTCAAATACCGGTAGCACCGACGGAGCCTGGAAAGGAATAAGGTTCAGCAGTACTGCCGGGCCGGATTCCTCCCTTCTTGATTATTGTACCATTGAATATTGCAAAAACCTCTTTTCATCAGAAATGAATGATCGTGGCGGAGCAATAACAGTTGACAGTTATTCCAAGCTACGAATCTCGAATTGTGAAATTCGAAATAATATCGGTTACCAGGGTGGCGGAATACTTTTTATACACGATCAGCAACCATTCATCCTGAAAAATATTTTTTCAACTAACGAAGCACTATGTAATAATTATGCAGATGGGAGTGGTGGTGCGATCTGCTGCTTTGAAGCAAGTCCTGAAATTAATAATAATTATTTTGAAAATAATAAAGGCCAATATGGTAGTGGGATCTTCGGCACATTTGGTAATCCGTTAATTAAAGGGAATACTTTTTATCAAAATTTAGGTGTAAATGTCCTTTGTATAAAATCGTCAATTTGGGAAATAAAAATTGAGCATAACAAAATATTCAATAATTATAATAATGGAATAGACATTTTTGAGGCGGATGCAATGATAATCAACAACCTGATCTGTTATAATGGTGGACCCGGTATTAAAATTAACTCGTCAACCTCTTATATCCTTAACAACACAATAGTTTACAATGACGCCACCGGTGATAATGGCGGAGGCCTTTGTTCCTGGGGCGGACAACCAATTGTCATGAATTCAATTATTTATGGTAATACTGCAAGTTATGGATCCCAGGTTTATCTCGACAAATTTTCGAGTGCATCCTTTTATCATTGTGACATTGAAGGTGATTCATCCGCTATATATTATTCATCGAGTATCATAAATTATGAAAATAATCTGTCTGTTGACCCTGAATTCGAATCCCCAAATTCAGATGGCATCCTCGGAGATTGGTCATTAAAAGAAAGCTCTAAATGTATAAATGCAGGTTGGAATCAATTTGAGGACGTTGAATTGCCTGACATGGATTTGAGTGGTGCGATAAGAGTGCGCCATGGTATTGTAGATATTGGAGCATATGAAAAACATATTACTAAAATCTCAGTGGCAGGGATCATCTCTGAAGATACCCAATGGATAGCCGATACAGTTCTAATAACCGGAAATATAGAAGTTTCGCCTACTGTAATGGTTCATATTTGCCCTGGCTGTAAAATAATCTTTACCGGGCAGGATCATATGACCATCTTCGGCACACTGAAAGCGATTGGATTAAAAGACGAACCAATCATATTTACATCCAATGACACTATCGGATTCCATGACCCCAAGACATTTACAAGGGGATGGCGAGGTATTTATTTTATCTGGGATACAATGTATGCCTTTGTTGATACCTCCAGATTTGAATACTGCATCATGGAATATATATGTAATACTCCATGTCTTGGATTATATGATATTAGAATGATTGAATTTGATCATGTGGAAATAAGAAATATTATTAACAACTCTCAGAATAACTTTGCAGGAATCAGCTCAGTCGATACAAAAGGAGCGATCAGTAATTGTTCATTTCATGATAATTATTTCATTGAAACAGGTTCATTGCTAAATATTTATAATTCATCCTTTCAACTGTTAGATAATATTGCTTACAACAATCAGTCAAAGGCATCAACAATTATCAATTCATCGGGTAAATCCTTTCTGGATATCAACAGAAATATTTTTACAAATAACATCAGTGATACCGCAAATATTTTATTATTTGAAACTTCGGATATAGCCATAAAGAATTCATTAATAACCAATAACCAGGCTGATGGAGCTATTATATATTTCAAATCTTCCCAGACAGAAGTTATCAATTCAACAATTGTAAATAACCGGGTGAATAATTTTGGAGCGATTACTTTACACGGACTTGCAGTACCGGTTATTAAGAACACCATTCTCTGGGGTAATCAGAATGATCAGGACACAGGTTCGGAAGTATATCTGTTAAATGAAAATGCCCAGCCACTGTTTTATAATTGTGATATCGATGGAGGAAAAACTAATTTTGGTTCTTCAGGTAACAGTAATTTTGAGTTTACCTATGAGAATTGCATTGATTCATTTCCCGAATTTAAATCTCCCACACCGGTGGCCGGATTATATGGGAATAGCCTTGATGCTGACTGGTCACTGATTGAAATATCTCCCTGCATTAATAAAGGCAATACAAATATTTCATCGCATGATCTTGGTAACCAGGATGTATATTCAAATTCTCGGATTGCCGGGAACCTTATTGACATAGGAGCAGCAGAGAATCAATCCGGTAATCCATCAATCATCAGGCAGCCGAAGAATAAGATTGTATGTAAGGGTGAAAGGGTTGAATTTTCAATTATTGTTTCCGATACTGTTTGTTATCAGTGGATAAAAAATGAAACTGAACTGGCGGGAGAGTCATCATCAACCCTGGTATTCGATTCCGTTTCCTTATCCGACCAGGGTAACTATAGCTGCAAGATCTGGAATGCTTATGGGATCTTTGAATCAAGCACCGTATCACTGATTGTCAATACAAAACCCAAACTGCTGATAGAGCCACCGGAGGTCATCTGGATGAATGCTGGTGAACCAGTTATCCTTAATCTGACCGTCAGCGGCAGTGAACCGATTGTTTACCAGTGGAAAAAAGATGGCCAGAATATTCAAGGTGAAAATTTACCCGTACTAGCAATTACCCCGGAAAACTCTGCTGATGAGGGTGAATATCATTGTTATTTGAGTAATGCATGCGGCGATCTTTCCTCTTCCCCAACAAGTTTGTTCCTTGTTCCCCAGATATGTATGGTTACTGTCAGTACACTGACAGGTAACAACCTTATTATCTGGGAAAAACAATCCATCGCACCTATATCCACCTATAATATTTATCGTGAAAGCACTGCGGCAGGCATTTACGACCTGCTGGATACAGTCCATTACAACAACCTCAGTGTTTTAGAGGATACAACTGCCGATCCAACCAAACGGGCATATATATATAAAATTACCGGGATTGATACGTCGGGCACGGAAACGGATATTGACCTTAGCAAGCCCCATAAAACTATCCACCTGCTGGTATCAACCAATCCCGAACTGAAATCCACACAGCTTGCATGGGATAAATATTACGGATTTGAGTACCAAACATATAATATTTACAGGAGTGCCACCGGAACAAATTTTACGGTTATCGATGCCATGCCCAGCTCACTGAATTCCTGGACCGATCCTGAACCTCTTACCGGTGAACTATATTACCGAGTGGCGGTGGAAAAACCCGTTCCCTGTATCCCTGTTGGCGGCGGGAAAAAAGCTGATCAGGGACCCTACAGCCATTCCATGTCGAATATCGATGATAACCGCCTGCAGGCTGGTGAAAATCCGCCTGATACACTTTTTCTGACCAACCATTACATAGATGAAAATAATCTGGTTGGTAAACTCATTGGCCGGTTCATAACCACTGATCCCGATACCAATGATGCTTTCACATATACACTGGTGAGCGGATCCGGTGATGATGATAACCTTAGCTTTACCCTCCTCTCCGATCTGCTTATTGCAGCTGATTATTTTGATTATGAGACAAAGAACCAGTATTCCATCAGGGTCAGATCAACAGATAAGACCGGAAATATTATTGAAGGTATTTTTATTATATACATTAACGATCTGACCGAACCAACCGGTATGAACTTCCACGCTTATCAGAAGATCGTGGTATACCCGAATCCAATGCGCAATGTTGCTACACTTGCCTTCCCCAATCCCGAGGGCAGGAAATATACACTCATCGTCATGAATCTTGCAGGCAAGGTAGTTCGAAGAATCGAAAACATTACCACATCAAGTCTCCAGATTGATCGCGGTGATCTTGAAAACGGGTATTACCTGATAGAACTTAAGGGAGAGAGGATTTTCAGGGGAAAAATTATCGTGGAATAGAGAATGGTTCAAAGTTTAAAGTTCAAAGTTTAAAGTTGTTGATCAAAGAAGGCTAAGGCTGAGGGAGTGTGAGTGTGGGAAGGAGGAAAAAGGCTAACGGGAGAAGGGGAGAAAGTGAGAAAGGACCAATTTCAAGGATGCTCGAAAAACATTGACATCCGCCAAATGTCGGATTGCCTATTTTTCGGTACTTGTAACCTTGCGACCTTGTGACCATTGTGACCACTGCGACAACTGCTATAATTGCAACCCTGCGACCATTAACCCATTTGAGACATTTGAGGCATTTGAGACATTTGAGACATTTAAGGCATTTAAGGCATTTTAGGCATTTTAGGCATTTTAGGCATTTTAGGCATTTGAGGCATTTTAGGCATTTGAGGCATTTGAGGCATTTGAGGCATTTGAGGCATTTAAGGCATTTTAGGCATTTGAGGCATTTGAGGCATTTTTAATTTTAGCTCATTCCAAATTTTAGTTATTTCTTACAGATATCCCTCCTCTCCTGCAGTATATCCCTCAATCCATCTTTGCATTTCTCCCGACAAAACTTTAACTTGCTGATCAATTAATCTCTTATCCTTAATCAGCTTCTTTCAAAAACCTTCAACCATGAAAAAGCACATCCTGATCTTACTTATTAGCATTATTATTGTTCCTTCTATAGTTCTTGCCCAGGGTACTGACATCCCTGCCGGGGATGTATCCGGGACCTGGATAAAAGTAAATTCTCCCTACAAAATACTGGGTGATATAACCATACCTTTAAGCCAGACCCTGACCATTGAACCTGGCGTTGTGCTTGAATTCCAGGGACACTATATGATGAATATTAAAGGAAATGTCCATGCCCTTGGTACTCCCTCTGATACGATTCTGTTTACCGTAGCAGATACTAATGGATTTCACAATATTGAAAGTGGGACAGGTGGCTGGAATGGAATAAAAATTGACAATATAGATAACAGTATGAATGCCGGTGATTCATCGATTTTTCAATATTGCCGCTTTGAATATGGCAAATCCATTACTTTCCAATGGGAGTTGGGAGGTGGGGCAATAGTTCTCCGGAATTTCTCAAAGGTCCTGGTCAGACATTGTCTGTTCAGGGTTAATCATGCCAGGATAAATGGCGGTGCAATATTTGTTGGTAGCGGAACCGGCCCTGAAATAGACTACTGTACTTTCCTGGAAAATGAAGCACAACATGGAGGAGCAATCCATATCAATTTTCTTTCCACTGCGGTGATCCGGAATTGTCTGTTCTATTCCAATAAAGCCACGAAGGGAGGAGCTATTTATACCTTTGCCATAGGAAAGATCCTGAATAATATATTTAGTAACAATACTTCTCAGCAAGGCGGAGCATTATTCCTGAACGCTGAACGTGGTACCATAGCAGGTAACCTCATTGTGAATAATGATGCACTTGGGGAAGGAGGAGGGGTGTACAATAATGGATCAGAGCCCCAGTTTTATAATAATCATGTATGTAATAACAATGCATACCTGGGAGGTGGAGGGCATTTCTACGATTTGACCAAAGCTGATTTCCTTAATAATATCTTCTGGGGTAACACTGAAGATTGGACCGGATCTAAATCATCAAACCAGATAAGAATCGAAACTTCAAATGCCACACCCAATTTTTATAATTGCATTATTCAGGAAGGAATTGCAGGAATCATTAATCATAATGGAAAAGCCGCAAACATTATAGAAGATGATCCTTTATTTCAGGATCCATCCGATACTTCAGGGATTGACGCTGACGGGCTTGAAGCTGACTGGACATTATCTGAAACAACCCCGGCTATCAACCAGGGCAGTAATACGGTTACAGATGATTTGTCACTTGAAACCGACCTCCGGGGTAAGCCAAGGATCATTCACGGGGTCATTGATATCGGTGCTTATGAACATAGAATCGATTCCATAACTGTCTCTGATACCATAAAAGTAAATACCTGGTGGATCGCCGATACGGTCAGACTAACCGGGGATATAATCATTAAGGATAGTGTAACTTTGAATATTGCACCCGGTACATGTATTGAATTCCAGGGATACCATGGCATACAGGTTCTCGGGACAATAAAGGCCTGCGGATCAGACAAATACTCGATTACATTTACAGTCAATGATACCTCAGGATTCTCCAACAGGTCATCAGACACGGGTTCCTGGAAAGGAATTGTTTTCGATAACAGTCAGTGGGGCGCAAACGGAACCATGGACGACAATGATTCTTCCGTTCTCAGATATTGCGTCATGCAATATGCCAAATTTTTTCCATCCGGAGGGTTGACTGGTGGAGCAATACGTATCAGGTATTTCTCTAACCTGGAAATCTCAAATTGCACGATTAAAAATAATATGAGCGAGCAGGGAGCTGCAATTATGATCTGGATGTATGCTCATCCCCTCATATCAGGAAACCTTATTTGCAGGAATATCGCCACCTTTGAGGGTGGTGGAATATATATCGGCCTCCAATCCAAGCCCATGATTATCAATAATTTTATATTGAATAATGAGGTAACCGAATACCCGGGTGCAGTAACAGGCGGGGGAGGAATTATGGTATGGGATGCAAGCCCTTTCTTTCTGAATAATGTTATATGTAATAATACTGCTGACAGAGGGGGTGGTATATGTCTGGGTTTAGGCAAACCAACATTATCCAGTAATACAGTTTGTAACAACCAGGCTGCAGATTATGGACCGGGATTAGCCTCTTTCGCTGGTTCAAAATATAATATGTATAATTCAGTATACTGGGGAAATCGTATTAAAGATGATCCTTATCGCATAGAGCAAATATCCTTGTCAAACCACCAAAACTTCTACCATAATAATATCGAGGGCGGACAGGATAACCTGAACATGAATGGATTGGTTCACGAAGGTGATTATCTGGGGAATATTAATAAAGATCCCGTTTTTAAAAATCCTACTGCGGGACCGGGAATTGAATATGACGCACTGCAGGCAGACTGGTCATTATCCGATTATTCACCCAATATAAATAAAGGATTTCCTGAAAGTGATCAATTGAACCTGCCCGATAAGGATATTGCCGGGAAAAACAGGATCAGGTATGAGATCATTGACATAGGTGCATACGAAAACCAGGGGGAACCCATTCATATTATCAGGGAACCCTTCAACCAGATCGCCTGTACGGGAGATACCATAGAATTCAGTGTTGAAGTTGAAGGCAACGCTTTATTTCAATGGTTGAAGAATGGTGAAGAAATCACCGGTGCCGATACAAACATACTCAAACTTGATTCTGTCATATTAAATGATATGGCGGATTATATATGTATCATCAAAAATGGTTATGGCATGTTGCTGAGCAATAATGTCAGCCTGGTTGTTAATTCCCCGCCAGAGATCCTTTTACAGACCGAGAGCCAGTGGGTAAAGGAGGATGCTAACCTGAAACTTGAGATCCATGCACGGGGAACAGAACCAGTATTTTATGAGTGGGTAAAAGATGGCGTCCCAATCCAGCAGGAAATGATGCCTGAATTCAGAATCAATAAGATGAGCTATGAGGATGAAGGAAGTTATATATGCCAGGTCTCAAATCAGTGCGGAGAAATTGAAAGTGATCCTATAACATTATTTGTTGCTCCCCAGATTTGTATGGTCACTGTTGACCTGGCAACGGGGAACAATCTTGTGATATGGGAGAAAAAAGGTGCAGCTCCTGTTTCTGCTTATAATATTTACAGGGAGAGTATTGTTGCCGGTGAATACGAACCGATTGGGCATCTGCCCAAAGATACTTTGAGTATTTTCCTGGATACGGTTGCCGATCCGTCAAAACAGGCTTATATCTATAAAATCACCGCCATCGACAATGAAGGATTTGAATCGGATCTTGCTCTGTGCAAGCCACATAAAACCATCCACCTTATCACATCTACCAATGCGACCACCGGCGATGCCCAGCTGGAATGGGATGAGTATTATGGCTTCACCTACGGGACCTATTACATTTACAGAAGCCTGACAGAAAGTAATTTCACCCAGATTCATTCCATGTCGAGCAGCACCACTGCATATACCGATCCAAATCCCGAAAACCAGTTGTATTATTACCGCATAGCAGTTCTCCGGCCGGAACCCTGCATCCCAACCGGTGCAGGTAAAAAAGCCGATTCCGGCCCCTACAGTCACTCCATGTCGAATATGGAAGATAACAGAATGATGGGTACAGGCCAGTATGAATTGAATAATGAACAAAATCTTACAATCTTCCCGAATCCATTCAGTGAAAGAACGACTATCCGTTTCCCGGATGCCGGAGACACTCGCTATACATTGCGAATCATGGATCTTACAGGCAAGGTGATCAGGACACGTGAAATTAAAGGACAATCTGAATTTATCCTCGAACGGGAAGAGCTTGAAAGTGGATATTATCTAATTGAATTAAGGGGTAATAAGATATTCAGGGCGAAAATGATTATTGAATAGTTTTCAGTTCGGTTTTCGGTTTTCGGTTGTCAGTTATCGGTTTTGGCTCTTGGTCACAGAGTGCCACAGAGGTTTCTGAGAACCACAGAGAAAACCATATCTGTGGATCTCTTTTATTCCCTATAGTAATCTGTGGTCCCTAACATACTCACACTCACACTCCCTCGCTCTTTCTCTCTTTCCGCCTATCACGCATTGTCCCACGAATAAATTCGTGGGTTTTGATCCTTCTGTCATTCTCTCACCAATCCCTTCTTCGCTCCCTCCCTCATTCTCTCTTTCACCACCTCCCTCCTTCCCTCCATCCTTTCCTCACCCGAAGAATACTTTCCCCTTCCATCTTTTTACACTTATCCCTCCTCCCCTGCAGTTCATCCCTAAATATCAGCAGGATATAACTTTTTTTTGTCTGACAGGTGTTAATGTTGTAAATTATGACGGTTATACCCGGGACAAGATATATGAAGTTGTATTTTATTGATCAATTTTTAACTTATACCAAACCTATAAAAATCCCTGGTTATGAAATTAAAAGTATTTCATAGAATTTCAGGAATAATAATCCTATTCCTGGCGTTTAGTTTTCATTTATGTGCCCAAAATACATTCATCAGATCATACGGCGGTGATAAGGATGATCAGGGCGAGGCTGCCAGGCAAACCAATGATGGCGGATTTTGTATTGTTGGTAGAACCAACAGTTTTAGTACCGTTCCTTCTGATTTTGATATTTATGTAATCAGAACTGATGATAAAGGAGATACATTATGGACAAAAACATATGGCACTGGTTCAGAATCTGGAAAGGATATCCGTCAGACGAATGATAATGGATTTATTATTGTTGGGAATACGCCCAATAAAGTGTATGTAATAAAAACAGATGAAAACGGTGATACTCTCTGGACAACAAAGATTGGTGGTTCCTCAGGGGATTGCGGATATGCTGTGCAGAATATTTCTGATGGTTACATCGTCGCTGGAAATACTAAAAGTAAAGGCGCGGGAGGATCTGATGTCTACCTGATTAAATTAGGGACCACAGGTAACGTTATCTGGGATAAAACATATGGGACTTCTGATTCGGAATATGGTAACTATGTCGAACAAACCAGTGATAATGGTTTTATTATCTGTGGGAACCAGACTCACCAGAATGGCGGAACACTTATTAGCAGGGGATACCTGGTAAAAACAGATGCAGATGGTAATCAGGAATGGACAAAAGCCTATGAGGACGGTAGTTGGTTCTTGTTTACAGAAGCTCATGAAGTTCCCGAGGGTGGATTTATTATAACCGGGAATTATAGTTACATGGGAAGACTATATAAGACGAAAGCTAATGGTGACACATTATGGCGTAAGATTTTTAACTCAGGTATAAGTGGATATGATTTGAATTCATTAATCGTTAAAGATAGTTCATATATAATAGCCGGTTCAATGTCGCCTGATAATGTGGGCTCCGGTATGGATTTCTATCTGGTTAAAACCGATACAAGCGGATCTATAATCTGGGAGAGAACATACGGCAAACCATCATGGATTGATGAATATGTCTATTCCATTGACACCACTGATGATGGTGGTTTTATACTCTGCGGAATGATGGATGCAACCGTGGGTTACGATATCGGACTGGTTAAGCTTGATACCTTTGGATGTCATGTTCTTACTCCCGCAATTGCAGGTGATACCACTATATGTGATGGCGGATCAGTATCCCTGATGGACACAATCGGCAATTATACCTCTTATTTATGGTCAACTGGAGCAACTACCGAAACAATTTCAGTATTGGAAGCGGGTGAATATACTTTAACCGTTACGGATCATAACGGCTGTAAAGCAACAACAGACACCTTCACGATAGTAAATAAAACACCCAGGGTGTCACTTCAGGCAAATGATGATACTGTGTTTTGCGACGGTGACAGTGTTGAGATTGTCGCCGTAATCAGCAACTGGGATCCGGGATCATTCTATCAATACCAGTGGTCTGATGGTTCCAATCCTCTTGATTCAGCTATCACAGTGAAAACACCAGGTTTAATTCATGTGAATGTTCTCGATAACACATATGCCTGTTCAAATAAATCTGATACGATAGAGGTTATCGTCGGATATCCATATGACAACCAGGAAATATGCCTGGTAGGTGTGGATCTGGAGACCGGGAAAAACATGGTGATATGGGAAAGACATGAAGATAATTATACCACAGTATATAATATATACAGGGAAACAAAAACAGGAGGGCAATATGAAGTAATAGCCACCATTCCTTACAGTGATCTGAGCGTATATGTCGACATGACTTCGGAACCGGAAGTTAAATCCCACAAATACAGGATTTCGGTAATGGATACCTGTGGTAATGAATCTTCTCTGAGTCCCTATCATAAAACCATGTTGCTTACCTCCAGTCTGGGTGCCGACAGGATCAATCTGAACTGGCAGGAGTATGAGGTGGAAGGTGGTGGTTTTGGTTTTGTGAGCTATATCATTTACCGGGGTCCGGCATCAAACCTTCTTGAGCCCATTGATACCATTCCCAGTGACAATACCATTTATCCTGACATTGATCCCCCGGTAGGTGATAATTATTACCGCATCGCAGGAGTGAAGGCAGTGCCATGTTATCCTTCCGGTAACCTCAAAGCAGGTACCGGGCCATACAGCCACTCCATGTCAAATATTGAAGACAACAGGCTTCAGGCCCCGGCAGAGAACCAGGCTCCCACAGATATAAGCCTCAGCAATACAACTGTTGATGAGAATGCCCCTGTTCAGACACTGATAGGAAGGTTTACCACAACAGATCCTGATCCGGAAGATATACATACCTATGCATTCATATCAGGAACAGGAGATATTGATAACAGCCACTTTATTATTTCCGGGGACTCACTACTTTCCGGTGAAGTATTTGATTATGAAATCAAGAACGTATACAGTATCAGAATCAACACAACGGATACAGGTAGTTTGACTTTTGAAAAACAAATTACAATTTTCATCAGTGATGTATCTGAATCCGCTGCCAACCAGGCGCCAACAGATGTTGCACTGGACATGAATACAATTGATGAAAATGAACCGGCCGGATCCCTCGTAGGAAGACTGACTACTACCGATCCGGATGCCGGAGATACACATACCTACTCACTGGTATCAGGAACGGGTGATGACGATAACAGCATCTTTACCATTAGCGGCGATTCAATATTGACAATGTATATCCTGGATTATGAGACCAAAAACAGTTTCAGTATAAGGATCAAAACAACAGATAATGGTGAAGGGACACTGTCTTTCGAGAAACAAATAACCATTTCAGTTAATAATCTTATTGAGAACCAGGCCCCGACAGATATTTCAATGGATGCAACAAGTATTGATGAAAATGCACCGGCAGGATCCCTGGTGGGACGGCTGACAACCACCGATCCTGATGCTGGAAATACACATGTCTATTCCTTGGTTGCAGGAACAGGAGATGATAATAACAGTGATTTCACAATCACGAATGATTCACTATTAACAGCGGTTGTGTTCGACTTTGAGACAAAAAACAGTTATAGTGTGCGGATAAAAACAACCGATAGCGGTGAGGGAAACCTGTCATTCGAAAAATCATTCTCCATTACCATAAACGATATCGTGGAAGTTGGATTAAATCAGATAACAGGAAAGGAAATAAAAATATATCCCAATCCACTGAATGGATTTGCAATCATTTCATTTCCGAACCCGGATGGTAAAGAATACACCCTGTTAATCAGGGATTTGAGCGGGAAGGCAGTATTTATGACCAAGCCCGTCATGAACGAAAGGATTATCCTGGATCGTGGAAATCTTGCCGGTGGATACTACATCATTGAATTACGCGGGGATACAATATACCATGGCAAACTGATTGTCGAATAATAGAACAACAGGAAGCAACGCATTGTACTATTAGATTGGTTATGTTATTGGATGTTAACTTTATATATAAGGCCGCGCCTGCAGCACGGCCTTATATATGCCTGATTACCAATATTATCATTTTGAATAGCACAATACACAGGAATTAATAATTCTTTTCATAGGTAATGTGATGATTGACTGATAGTCCTTGGATCCTGTTCCGCCGTGACAAGGGACAGGATCTTTTTTAAAGGTTTTAATTACCGGGTGACTGCCAGTTACCCGGTGAATTCCATTTAAGGAAGTCCTTTTGCAAATCACCATTTAATTGCTAACTTACCCCTTCAACGATGAACCATTTTCAACCAACCTGTTAATAATCCAAAAACATGAAAAAACTAACTTTATATTCTCTTATTGTTATAATCATTTTACCTTCTGTAATCCTTGCTCAGGGAACAGATGTTCCTGCCGGAGATGTGTCCGGGACCTGGACAAAAGCAAACTCTCCATACAGGATACACGGTGATATTGTTGTCCCTCTTGGTCAGTCCCTTACAATTGAATCCGGGGTAAAGGTCCAGTTTCAGGGTTATTTCATGTTGAATATCAAAGGTAATGTCTGCGCTACAGGTACTCCAGGAGATACAATCCTTTTTACTGTGGCAGATACTGCCGGATTTAGCAACATAGAAAGTGAGACAGGAAGCTGGAAGGGAGTTAAAATTGAGAACCTGGACTGGAGTATGTGGGACAGCGATTCATCTGTTTTTACTTATTGTAAATTTGAGTATGGAAAATCTATTGAAGCAGGAAACGAATGGGCCGATATTGGTGGAGGAGCTATGGTTATCCGTAATTTCTCAAGAGTGCTGATCCGGCATTGTGTTTTCAGGGTAAATCATTCAGCATCCAATGGTGGTGCATTATTTATTGGAAATGATTGTAGTCCCGAAATAGACCGGTGTGCATTCATAGAAAATGAGACAGCTTCCGGCGGAGGAGCAATAACCCTCAAATATAATTCAAATCCTTTTATCCATAACTGCCTGTTTTATAAAAATACCTCTTTCTTTGTCGGGGGAGCGATCTGGTCCCATTTCGGAAAAGGAAAGATCCTTAATAATACTTTCAGCAATAATACAGCCTATAATAGCGGAGGAGCATTACATTTAAATAGTTCAAATGAAAAAATAATAGGCAACCTGATTGTCAATAATGATGCACATCAAGTAGGTGGTGGTGTATCAAACAACGAATCCTGGCCGGAATTTTATAATAATCATGTTTGTAATAATAATGCAGGCTTGGGAGGCGGTATAAATTTCTGGAGTATGACAAATGCTGACCTCTATAATAATATTTTCTGGGGCAATACGGAAGACTGGTCCGGAGCCAAAAACCCTTCGCAAATCGATATCGGTAGTTCAAATGCCACTCCAAACTTTTATAATTGTATTATCCAGGATGGTATTTCAGGGATTTCTGATTACCACGGAATAGCTGAAAATATAATTGAATCTCAACCCCAGTTTATTAATCAATCAGCAAATACCGGCACCGATGCTGACGGATTGGATGCTGACTGGACCTTATCCACTACAAGTCCGGCAATCAACAATGGCAGCAATGCGATTAAGGATGAACTGCTGGTTGAAATTGATCTCATGGGACGCTCGAGGATTATACATGGAATCATTGATATTGGTGCACTGGAAAGCAGGATCGATTCCATAACGGTTGCAGATACCATCAGTGAAAATACCTGGTGGATTGCAGATACTGTAAGGGTAACCGGAGATATCATCATAAAGGACAGCATTACCCTGAATATTGCACCCGGAACCTGTGTTGAGTTCCAGGGGTACTATAGTATTCAGGTTTTCGGGACAATAAAAGCCTGCGGATCAAACAAATACCCGATTATATTCACAGTAAATGACACATCAGGTTTTTCCGACAGGTCATCCCTGTCAGGTTCCTGGAATGGAATTATTTTTGACAACAGTCAATGGCTGGCCAATGGGGTGATGAGTGACAATGACTCATCCATTCTCAGGTATTGCGTCATACAATATGCAAAGTATTTCCCTTCTGACTGGAATTCTATCCAGGGAGGTGCTGTAAAAGTACGGTACTTCTCCAACCTGGAAATTTCAAATTGCACTTTGCAATATAATATCAGTAAGGACGGGGGTGCCCTGGGTATTGACATGTACTCTCATCCCCTCATTTCCGGAAACCTGATCTACAGGAATGTTGCTACCAGCAGGGGTGGTGGGATTTTAATCGCTAACAAATCAAAACCCATAATTGTCAATAATTATATTTTCAACAACGCAGCCCTTGATAATGTTACATTCAGTAAAAGCGGCGGAGGGGGTATCATGGTCTATGCCGCAAGCCCATTTATAATAGATAATGTTATCTGTAATAATTATGCTGACTTTGCTGCCGGCATATGTATCGGTTCTTCAAAACCATTTCTTGCCGGCAACACTGTCTGCAATAACCTAGTTTCAGAAGATTCGCCCGGATTATGTGAATGGGATTCAAAATTTAATATGTACAATTCAATATTCTGGGGAAACACAAGCCCGGATGGTTGGTGGAGTACTAAACAGATGGGCATTTCAAATCCACAGAATTTTTATCATAATAATATAGAAGGTGGACTGGATGGTATAAACATGCCCTGGGATATACCGTCAGGTGATTTTGCAGGTAATATCAATGCTGATCCTGTTTTTGCAAATCCTACTCAAGGACCCGGAATTGAGTATGATGCCCTGCAGGCAGACTGGTCAATAACCGATTATTCTCCCAATATCAACAAAGGATTTCCCGAAAACGGACAACTTAACCTCCCCGATAAGGATATTGCCGGTAAAAACAGGATAAGATATGAGATCATTGATATCGGTGCATTTGAAAACCAGGGGGAGCCCCTCCATATATCCAAACAACCCTTCAACCAGATCGCCTGTCAGGGTGATACGATAGAATTTGCTGTTGGTGTGGAGGGTAATGCACGCTTCCAGTGGTTGAAAGATGGGGAGGTTATCCCCGGCCCCGACACAAACAAGATTATACTGGATTCTGTCACCATGAACGATATGGCAGACTATATCTGTAAGATGTCAAACGGGTATGGCATGTTACTCAGCAATAATGTGACCCTGGTTGTTAATTCTCCTCCCGAAATCCTTTTACAGACAGAGAGTCAGTGGGTAAAAGAAGATAATAACCTGAAACTTGAGATCCATGCACGTGGTACAGAACCTGTTTTTTATGAATGGATGAAAAATGGTGTTGTCATCCCGGGAACAAACCTGCCGGAATTCAGAATAAACAAGATGAGCTATCAGAATGAAGGAACTTACATCTGCCAGGCATCAAACCAGTGCGGGGAAATTCAAAGTGTACCCATTACTCTATTTGTAGCTCCCCAGATCTGTATGGTTACGGTAGACATGGAAACAGGCAACAACCTGGTTATCTGGGAGAAAAGGGGCACAGCCCCGGTAACATGGTATATGATATACAGGGAGAGTATTGTGGCAGGAGAGTATGATCTTATAGGTAAGTTGCATAAAGATTCCCTGAGTGTTTTCCTGGATACTGTAGCAGATCCTTCAAAACAGGCTTATATATATAAAATTACAGCTATCGATGACGAGGGATTTGAATCCAGTATAGACCTGTGTAAACCTCACAAGACTATCCACCTGATTACATCAATCAACATGACAACAGGCGATTCACAGCTTGAATGGGATCAGTATTATGGTTTCATCTACGGCACATATTATATTTACAGGAGTCTGACAGAGAGTAATTTTTCGATTATCCATTCCATGTCGAGCAGCACATCAGCCTATACGGATCCGAATCCGGACAACCTGTTATATTATTACCGAATATCTGTTGAACGTCCTGAGGATTGTGCCCCAACCGTTGTAGGCAAAAAAGCCGGTACCGGTCCTTACAGTCATTCCATGTCAAACATTGAAGATAACAGGCTTCAGGCCACCGGACTGATAGAAGAAATGAAAATTCAAGATCTGACGATTTTCCCGAATCCCTTCAATAACAGGACGACGATCCGCTTTCCTAATCCGGAAGCTACTCTTTATACATTGCAAATCATAGATCTTACAGGCAAGGTGGTCAGAACCCATGAAATTACAGGACAATCTGAATTCACCCTGGAACGGGAAGGTCTTGAAAGTGGTTATTATCTGATTGAACTGCGGGGTGAGAAACTCTATAGAGGAAAGATCATAATAGAATAGTTGCCGGTTAAGAGAAAAGGTTGAGGCTAAGGAAAAGTGTAGCGTGCAGAGTTGGTCCGATTTCCAATCGGACCTGTTAAACAGAGGCAGTGCAGTCAAGTCCGGTTTCCAGCCGGACCGGTAAATAAATGATGTCGATAGAAAAGCCCGATTTCCAACCGGACCTTATATCACAGAGGCAGTGCAGTCAAGTCCGGTTTCCAGCCGGACCGGTAAATAAATGATGTCGATAGAAAAGCCCGATTTCCAACCGGACCATTTAAATAAGGTATGTTGTAGTAAAATCCTCCCGC
>LJUQ01000199.1 GCA_001304505.1 Bacteroides sp. SM23_62_1 | reverse complement strand
AGCCAACAGATCATAAAGCCAACAGATCATAAAGCCAACAGATCATAAAGCCAACAGATCATAAAGCCAACAGATCATAAAGCCAACAGATCATAAAGCCAACACACCATAAAACCATCATTTCAGAAAACCAACACACCAGTAAACCAATAAACCAGTAAAACAATCCATCAATAAACCAATTCACTTCTTCAGGAATTCCTTTTTTTTATAAATTTAGATTCTGTTTAATCTGGTATTCATAAAGCACAATATAAACTGTATTAATATGGAAAAATCAGTCAGACCGGACAAAAAGTACTTTAAAAAAGGGATCTGGATGCTTTTAACAATAACAGGTGTCATCATACTTATCGCCGGCATCCTGCACCTTATTTTTAATTTAACTGATAACTATCCTGAAGCGGTAAGTATCACCTGGATTGTAGCTGCATCAGCAATTCTGGTAATCTGGATTATCGTTTTACCGATTATTTTTTACTGGATAAAAAATCTTATGTACGTTATTTATGATGACCGGGTTTCTATTCACAAGGGTGTTGTGACGAAGACAGTGCAGAACATACCATTCCGGGCAATCACCGATTTTGCACTGGTCAGGACACTATATGACCGTATCCTGGGGATTGGATCGATTAAGATCCAGACTGCAGGCAAATCGGTTCAGTCTGCATCTGCCTACGAGGGGAGTCTGTCGGGTCTCCTGGCTTATGAAACATTGCATAATGAACTGCGGGCAAAGATCAGATCCTTGCATCCCATAGCCGAGTCGGTAACTGTTACTGAACCTGGCGGGATCTCACGTGAATCATTGCTTGAAGAGATACTGAAGGAGCTAAGGGAGATAAGGAAAGCATTGGGAAATCGCTGAAAGCAATGACTGGTTTTTACGAAAACTAATAGTTGTCAGCGGATTAAATGGCTATAGCTGTTGCTAGGTCGCAATGGTCGCAGTTGTCGCAGGGCTGCAATGGTTAAAACTATCTATATATCACAAGGCAGGAGGGTATAATATTATAATCTTCAAGATAGAGTCATTGTTCCCAGCCTTGAGACCATGACTGAATCCTGATACCTGAAGCCTAAAGCCTAAAGCCTGTAATTTGATACCGGTTACCCTTCGTCTTTCTACCTTTTTTACCCACGGTAAAGTGGTGAAGACAGACACTTTGCGCCCTGCAGCATGCACCATATACATTGTGCCTTGTGCCATTTCTTATCCTTAGCTTCAGCCTTAGCCTTAGCCTTAGCCTTAGCCTTCTTCCTTATTCCACACGGAGACTCTCTGCCGGATTCGTTGTAGCTGCAGAATAGGCTACCCAGCTTACTGTCAGCAGTGCAATAACCAGGACGACTAAAGAGATAATAACCAGGAATAGGATATAGAGTACTGCAGAGAATTCTATATGATAAGCAAAATTTTGCAGCCATTGTTTAATACCGAAATATACCGGAATGGCCATTGGGGCTGAAATACCGAGCAGCTTTACCGTTTCACGTGATAGCAGGATCAGTATGGTATTGATCGAGGCACCTACTGTTTTCCTGATACCAATCTCCCTTGTTCGCTGGGTCGTGCTGTAAGAGATCAAACCAAGTAAGCCGAGGCACGAGATAAAGATAGAAAGTATCGAAAATACCAGCAGGATCTGCCCCGTCCTTCTTTCCGGTTCAAAAAGTTTCCCGAATTCATCCTCAAGCCAGAAATATTCAAAGGGGTATTGCTGGTTAAAATCATCCCAGGTCCTTTTAATAAAATCAATTGTTGCAGGAATATTTCCCTCACTTAACCTGACAACAATATAACCTTCCCAGTTTCCAGGCATAAAATGAAAAATCATAGGATGTATTTCTTCGTGCATTGATTCGTAATGAAAATCCTTAACCACACCAATGATAGGCATAAATCTGTCCTCATCCCTTGTTTCACCCGGTTCCACAAATCGTGTATTCAGCGGATCTGATATACCCAGAACCCGGACTGCCGCTTCATTAATAACCACTGCAAATGAATCGGTGGGCATTTCCGGACTGAAGAACCTGCCCTCTTCCATCGTAAGATTTAGTGCCTCATCAAACCCATAGCTTACATAAGCTGTCATCAGCAGAAGTGTATTGCTGAAATCCTGTCCCTCAAGCCAGTGTGCATTGTTCCAGAAGGTGATGGACGGGATATGGGTGGAATTACCAACATTGATGATACCGGCTTGTTGTCTTAGCTCCTGTTTGAAAGCATCGATTTTATCCCTTAAAGCATCTGATCTCCTGATAACCAGTACATTATTTTTCTGAAAACCAAGTTCCTTTTTCTGCATGTATGATAATTGGCGGTAAACGATAAAAGTCCCTATGAGAATGGCAATTGTTACGGTAAATTGTAAAATAACAAGAATGCTCCTGAGCAGACCTTTCCCAGTACCAGAGACCAGCTCACCTTTCATAACTGTTACAGGATTGAAAGATGCCAGCACGAAAGCAGGATATCCTCCGGCAAGTAAACCAACGAATATTGCAAGTAATAGAATGAGTGGTATGGTAAAATAATTATTCAAAATATTAAACTCCAGATCCAGTCTGACCATGTTATTATAATACGGGAGGAAGAGATATACCAGTATAATGGCTAAAACCATTGATATTAAACTCAGGAAGACGGATTCTGTCAGGAACTGGCTTATGAGGTAGGATCGGTGTGATCCGACTACTTTTCTGAGACCGACCTCCCTGGCACGTGTAATTGATCTTGCAGTAGCCAGGTTCATGAAGTTTATGCAGGCGATAATAAGGATAAGAACTGCAATAAGAGAGAAGATATAAACATAAGTGGGATTTCCGCCTGGCTCAATTTCCACCTGAAGATCTGAATGAAGGTGGATATCCAGCATTGGCATGAGAAAATATCCGAATGTATTTCCGGCTGCCTCAAACTGTTCAAGACTGAAACCCAGGTATTGTTCAATCAATGGTCCCACATATTTTGGTATCATCTCATTGATACTCTGAGTGAACTTTTCAATATCGATTCCGGCAGGAAGGACAACATAAGTATAATATTCATGGTTCAGCCAATTTGTACTCCGGCTTCTGCGGATTGAACTCATGGAACCCAGCATGTCGAAATGAAAATGTGAATTAACAGGGACATTTTCCATCAGCCCGGTTACTTCATATAAAATTGTATCCTGCTCAACTTTTACACTTTTGCCTATTGGATCTTCATCACCGAAATATTTCCTGGCAGCTGATTCTGTCAAAACTATAGTCCGGGGTCTTGTCAGGACTGTTTTTGGATCACCACGGAGCAGTTTAAAATTAAACACTTCAAAAAAAGTTGAGTCGGCAAACTTGAATGTCTCATCTGTTTCATGGAATTTTTTCTCTTCATAAGTGACCAGCCATCCGCCGAATGATGCAAGGCGGACGGCCATTTCAACTTCAGGATAATCATTCAGTAATGCCTCCATCATTGGAGCTGCCGTGACAGCCTGGTTCAGCTCATTTCCCATCATTTGCCCTCTCACACCAATACGGTAAATATTTTCCGCCTTTTCATGAAAACGGTCATATGTCACCTCGTTCAGGACATATAAAAAGATTAAAATACTGCAGGCCAGCCCGATGGCCAGCCCAAGGATGTTAATAAGCGTATATCCCAGCTGCCTGATAAGGTTTCGGATAGCAACCTTGATGATATTAGAGAACATAATGATTGGATTTTTTAATTAAACAGAATCTAAATTTATTTATTTCTTGTAAGACGCAAAAAAAAATATCAAGGTTACAAAGTAGGAAAGTACTTGCCGGGTGACTGGCAGTTACCCGGTGAGTGGTCGCTTACTCCCTCAAAAACAAACTCTTTGACGAAAACTCAGGGTCGCAGGTCAGGTTCACATGGAGTTTGCGGAACCCTGCTTCGTCACCCGGCGTTGGAATATGGGTAAGGTGTACTTCACAGTTTTGCAGATCCATCAGTTTGTCAACCGCCAGCTGCGCTGCGGGATTGGATATTGCACTGATTCCAAGGACGATAATGGTTTCTTCCAGGTCGAGGCTGATCATTTTACCCTTAAGGATTTCTCTTTTCAGGTAGGTGAGCGAATCGATCATATTTTTTGGCAGCAGGTGCATCTCCCTGGGAAGTCCTGCGAGGTGTTTTGCAGTATTGATAATGAGACTCGATGAGGCATGCATCAGGGGAGAATTTTTACCGGTAATGATTGTTCCATCTTTCAATTCGATGGCAGCACCACAATAAATTCCATCATTTCCCTTGCCTTCCTTCTCGGCATCAACAGAAGCCTTTCTGGCCGGTTTGACTACATTCCTGTCTTCAACCCTTGCATTGATTTTATCCAGGATTAATTCTGCGCGATTAAGTGTATCCCTGTCAACCAGCCCCATTGCATATTCCACGGCACATCTGAAATACCTGCGAATAATTTCCTGGTGTGAAGCTTCCTGGATAACAGCATCATCAATGATCCCGGCAGCAGCACGATTTACTCCCATATCAGTAGGTGACTGATAAATGGATTCTTCACCAGTAATTTTTTCAAGGATTTTTTTAACCAGCGGGAAGGCTTCAATGTCCCTGTTATAATTTACTGTTTTGATATTATATGCTTCCATATGATGATGATCGATCAGGACATCATCTTTTAGATCGACCGTTGCTGCTTCATATGCGACATTGACCTTATGATTCAATGGAAGGTTCCAGATCGGAAAAGTCTCAAATTTGGCGTATCCTGCCTTCACACCATTTTTATATTCATGGAATAGGTTACTCAGACAGGTAGCCAGCTTGCCGCTGCCAGGTCCGGGGCCGGTAACAACCACGATGGGCCTTGTTGTCTCAATATATTCATTTGCACCATATCCTTCATCACTGACAATCATATCAATATCGGAAGGGTATCCTTTGGTGAACCTGTGGGTATAGACTCTGATCCCATTCCGTTCAAGTTTATTTTTGAAGGTCATGGCAGGGAGTTGATTATCATAGCGGGTTATAACAATAGCCTGAATATCGATTCCCCAATCCCTGAAATCATCTATTGTTTTAAGTGCATCAACATCATAAGTGATGCCGAAATCAGCACGTATCTTTTTCCTTTCAATTGCACCGGCATGAATGCATAGAATAACATCAATCTTATCCTTCAATTTTTGAAGGAGCCGCATCTTAACATTCGGATCAAAGCCAGGCAATACCCTGGCTGCATGATAGTCATAAAGGATCTTACCACCAAATTCAAGATAGAGTTTATGATTGAACCGGTTTACTCTCTGCAGGATAGCAGCTGTCTGCTCTTCGAGATATTTGGTATTATCAAAGCCGATTTTATTTTGATCCTTTTTTACCATGTTAAAGTATTTGAAAATGGTCTATTTGCCTGATTATTATTTAACCGCAGAGAGCACAGAGCAGGCACAGAGGCTACAGAGATTTGTGCAAAGTGAAGTATTTCTCTGTGAACTCTGTTATATCTCTGTATCCTCTGTTGTTAAATATTCATCGGGTAAAGTTGAAATAATATCTCTTAAAAATTCATTCATGTCCATATTTTCCATGGAATAACCCATTCTGACAACTACCAGTTTTTTCGATGGGATAATGAATATCCGTTGCCCCTTAAAACCGTCACAGAAATACATATCTTCGGGGACGTCCGGGAATTCATTTTGATGATGCAACCAGAACTGGGCCCCGTACCTTCCGCCTGAACCATTGGCTGGTGTGGTAGTATATTTAACCCACCAGGGGGGAAGTATTGTATCTCCCGCAAATACACCATTATTCAGGTAAAAAATTCCGAACCTGGCCCAGTCACGTGGTGTAGCATAACAATATGATGAGCCCACGAATGTGCCGGCCGGATCGGTCTCAAATGCAGTGTTCTTCATACCGATTCGGTTAAATAATTTAGTATAGGGGAGGGAAAGATATGTTTCATCGTCACCGGACACCTGACGAATGATCCCTGATATAATGTTTGCGGTGCCCGAGGAATAGTAAAAGACAGAGTCCGGAGGGTGAATTAATGGAGTACTGATGGCATATCCATACATGTCGCCATGCATATATAACATTCTGGTAACTTCAGAGAGATCAAAATAGTTCTCAACCCACTTCAGTCCCGAATTCATATGCAGTAGATTATCCATGGTGATGCTGGATCGTTCATCATCTTGCCACTCATCGAGCCCTGTTGGTCCATAAATATCAATCTTTCCTTCCTTTACCAGTATACCCACCAGTGCGCTGGTAACACTCTTGGCCATCGACCAGCCCAGGCATTCAGTAAAAGTATCAAAGCCCTCTGCATATTTCTCTGCTACAAGGATGTTGTCATAGATGATCACAACAGCCTGTGATTTATTCCAGGAGTCGCTTCCCGGTTCATCAAATGCATCACTGACGACCTGTTCCAGTTTCGCGTAATCTAAGCCGGGGATCAGTGTGTCAGGCATCAGATCTCCCGCTGGCCATGGTATTGCTGTAAGATCAATAAGCAGTTGGGGAATCGGTGGCAAGGATTGTTTTCTGATTTCCTCTTCCGGAAAGTCGACTACAACTGCGCAACCCAGTCCCTCCCTGTAGACAGCTTTTCTTTTTACGAGCCCCAGTAATGAAGCAGTGACCGATTTATCATCATAATCAACTATCGTCCTGGCAAGTGATATGGGGAAAAAGGAAAGGTCCTGGTTCGCAATAGATTCAGGGTCTCTGTCTGCAATGAATACACAGGAGCACATCCCTTTTGCTGCAAATGCAGTGATTATTGGCAGACGCGGCCATGCATAAGTGATGGCACCGATGATGATAGCAAGAAGGAAAAGATAGAGTATCCTCCTGAATATTTTTTTCATGGCAGAGAAATTTAAGAAGAATTCTAAGGATGAAAATAATATATTCATATGGTATTCCCAAAATCGCAGTTATTTTCCATGAGCTATTGATTTAATTCCTCTATTTAAGCTGGAAAGAGAAGCGGATGAAGATATTCATAATCATAGCTTATGTCTATATAATACTTTATATAATCCTAATTAGTGTTAATAAAGTGCTGTATATAATAGGATTACGTTGATTCACCTGGAAAGGATAAAAAATATTTTGTATTCTGCCGACCGATAATTTCATTTTTATGACATTAATGGTTGGGGGGTGTAGGGATCCAGTCATTTATAATGACTGGATCATTAGCGAAGCTGTATCCGGTTGTGAAGTTTTTTATGATTTTTTGCCAGGGATCCAGTCATTTATAGTGACTGGATCATTAGCGAAGCTGTATCCGATTGCATAGTATTCCTCTGTGGCTCCGCAACTTTTAAAGATTTTTATTTCTAAACAATAGTGCAGAATTGTATAAAGGCTTAAAAAGTAATCGAATAATTGGGTATTTGAATCATTCTCATCAAACATATTTTTATTTTTATAAAACAAATACTTTGTAGATATGAGAATTCTAATAAGGTTATTTATGGTTTTTATAACCATATATTTTATCTGCTCTGAGAAAGTTTATGCTCAATCATCGGATCGGTCAAAAATATGTCTTGATAAAGGTTGGAAATTCCATCTCGGTCATGCAGAAGATCCGGCAAAAGATTTTAATTATACCGTCGCCAGGATTTTTGCTAAAACCGGCGAGGGGGCAAACACTGCGATTCATCCCCGTTTTGATGATAGTAACTGGCGTAATGTGGATCTCCCTCATGATTGGGCTGTTGAGCTGCCCTTCGTTTACGTTGATAATTTTGATGTTATGGCCCATGGATATAAACCGGTAGGTGGATTATTCCCGGAAACAAGCATCGGATGGTACCGAAAGCATTTTTTTGTTGATCAGAATAGTGCCAGTAAGCGATATGTGGTTCAATTGGACGGTATCTTCAGGGATAGTGAGATCTGGATCAATGGATTCTATCTGGGTAATAATAAAAGCGGTTATATAGGTGTTGCGTATGACATCACTGATTATCTGAATTTTGACAGGGAAAATGTGCTGGCAGTACGGGTTGATGCTACCCAGTACGAGGGCTGGTTTTATGAGGGAGCAGGTATTTACCGCCACGTATGGCTGATTCAATATAACTCCTTGCATGTACCGTTAAATGGGATATTTGTATATACTAAGATCAGTGAAAATCACACTCTTATCAACATTGAAACAACAGTTGAAAACCAGTATCTCCAGCCACAAACCTGCGCTGTCCATACCTATATTATTGATCGGGAAGGTAATCGGGTTGGCAATATCACTGAGGTGCCATTAAGCATGGATATGATTGAAAAACAGACTATTAATCAATCGGTTGCGATACAGAACCCTAGGTTGTGGTCCTTGGATGATCCATATATGTACCGGGCAGTGACAGTGATTAAATCCGGAGATCGGGTAATGGACCTGGTTCAGACACGTTTTGGCATCCGTACAATACGTATTGATAGTCAATCGGGATTATTCCTGAATGGTAAGAATATTAAGATAAAGGGGGTGAATTGTCATCAGGATCATGCGGGTGTTGGCAGTGCCCTTCCTGATTACCTGCAGTATTACCGTATCAGGTTGCTGAAAGAAATGGGTCATGAGCCAGTTGGAAAGACTGATACTTCGTGACCGGAATCACCCTTCCATTTTTATGTGGTCAATCGGGAATGAGGAGGGATGGGTACAGCGAACAGATGTGGGGAAAAGGATTGCATTAAGCATGATGGCTAAGCTGAAAAAGCTGGATCCGACCCGGACAAGTACCTATGCAGCGGACCTGCCAAATATATATAATGGTATTAATGAAGTCATTCCGGTGAGAGGATTTAACTACCGGGAAAAGGCCATTGATGATTACCATCGCGATCACCCCGAGCAACCTACTGTTGGTACCGAAATGGGTAGCACAGTGACAACAAGGGGTATTTATGAGCGTGATTCGGTAAAAGGTTATGTTCCGGATCAGGATCTGACCCATCCGTGGTGGTCCTCCCTGGCTGAAGAATGGTGGACAATTGCTGCTGACCGTGATTGGTTCATGGGTGGATTCATTTGGACAGGGTTGGATTATCGTGGAGAACCAACACCTTTCAGGTGGCCAAATATTAATTCCCATTTCGGAATTATGGATATGTGTGGATTTCCGAAAAATATATATTACTATTATCAGTCATGGTGGACAGATCAGGATGTCTTACATATATCCCCGCACTGGAACTGGAAAGGAAGGGAAGGTGATACGATTGATGTTTGGGTTAATACCAATGCTGAAAGTGTTGAATTATTCCTGAATGGAAAGAGTCTCGGAAGGAAAGAGATGCCACGTAACAGTCACCTCCAGTGGGATGTCGTGTATGATCCTGGCAGACTTGAAGCTGTTGCCATGAAAGGTGGCAGGCAGATCAAGGCAGTAGTTGAAACAACAGGCGATCCATACCGGATTGTGTTAAATTCTGATCAGAAGAACCTTATTACTAATGGTTATGATGCCACGATTGTGAATGTAACTGTTGA
>LJUQ01000198.1 GCA_001304505.1 Bacteroides sp. SM23_62_1 | reverse complement strand
AGGATACCCAGGCCAATGGTGCCAATGAATATACTTAAGATACCGAGCATCAAAAATATTGAGAGATATGTGTTTTCTACTGAATAAAATTCCGCAAGCCGGTCTGTTGTTGTGGTCATCTGCCATCCATAATCCCGGAATGCACGAAACAGATCTTCTTCTGCAAGTGTGTCAGGTTCTGCTAATGTCTCCATAAGAAACAATGAAGAACCGCTTGAAGAGGGATATTGCTCCAGGAAATTCTTTTCCGACATGATCACATTCCCCTGGAAGATAGATGGGGCAAGTCCCCCGATCAGTTTTAGCAGCATGGTGTCTCCTGATGCATTGTTATAAAACAGTGTATCACCAACCTTTAGCCCTAGACCCCATTGTATTACTGTCTGATCTGCAACAGCAGGAATCAGCTTTCCCGGCAGATCTTTTTCAAGTGATAACCAGGGATTTTCTTCATTGAGTTCCCCGGTACCGGCCACATATGTAAATCTTCCCACCAGCTGGGATGGATCAACTCCAAGAATCACAGGATTGGATATCCTGTTGAGGTTCAGGCAGCTTGCATCGTCACCTTCACTCTTTCTGAATTGTACAAAAGAATATTCCTCTTCCAGGCCATATTCCTTTGCCACATTTTTATCATTCAAATCATGAAGAACAGGAACGGTAGTTTCTGCAAAATACGTGTAACCGCCGGTGCCACTTGCCCGGCTATGACTTCCGGCTATCATATCCTGCCGGTTTGAACCGGTTGCCACAACTATAAATGTCCCCAGGGCAAACAGGATAACAATTGCATAACTTCTTCTCCTGTTTCTGATCATATTCCTTAAACTTAAATGATTAACATTTGAAAAGGAAAGTATGCCATGTTGCAGATAGCTGAGTAGCCTGCCGGAGAGGAGCAACAGGGAGATCAGAAGCAATCCTCCTGCTGTAAAAAACTCGAAAGTGTTCACGTTACCTGTTAAAACCTGGACAAAGATTATCACCATGCAGGCCAGCCCGGTTATTGAAGCCATAATAGTCACGAATTTTTGGCTCCCTCGCTTTTCCTGTTTAACGATACCTCTCTGGATATCCGATACCTGCCCTGTAAAGCTTCTCCTGAGAAATATCAAAATGGTTAAAAATGCTATAAGCGTACTGATCAAGAAACCTGTGAACAGGGTGAAAGGGTTTACTCTGATTTCAAGAAGGCCTGTCCTGACAATTTCATACCAGAGCTTATTCAACAAAATAAATATGAGCTTATTATAAAGTATTGCCAATAAAAGTCCTGAAAGTGCGCCTGCCAGTGCTATAATTGCTCCTTCGATTAAATATATTTTTCTGATGAGCCGGTTGCTGAATCCCAGTGCAGAGAGTGTTCCTGCCTGCATGGCCCGGTTGGATATATTCAGCAGGAAAAGCAGGCCGGTTAACATAACAGCCGAGACAAGCACAAAAAAACTTAACCCGATAAATAACTGGCTGAAATCAATACCGTTCCGTGCAGCGTAAAGTGCTTCCTCCCTATCATTCCTGACTGTATATCCCAGACGTGACGGATCAAGATTATCCCTGAAAATCTCTGCAATCCTGTTGTCATTCATTTCATCGTCTTTAAACCTGATTGCTGTATAGCTGCCGAACCTGTTTTGCCAGAGGTTTACTGCTGTATCAATACGTATGAAAGCTTTGGGTGTCCCTTTCCACTTATTCCAGTAATCTTCATCCTTTACCCTTATTTTTGACAGATCAATTGGAATGCCTGCCTCCCAGTCCCGACAACTACCGGCATCTGACAGTCCGGGAATAAACGGCATTAAACTGGCATCGTTATATTTCCCTGTCATCGGTGCTATACCCTTCACCCTGAAACGGGCGGATTCTTCAACCAGTTTTCTCAGGGGCCCGACGGTAAAATAGACCATCTCAATGGAATCTCCTGCCCGAATATTCAGGTCTTTTGCCAGCCATTCATTTACAATAATTTCGTTGCCCTGTAGTTCATGTTCCTCGAGTGTTGATACGAAAGAATAAGGTGTTTCAAGGTTATCCTTCTTCAAAGCATTAACAAAATAGGTAAGTATGTTCCTTTTATCCGCAGGAGCTTTGGCAAATACATCATGAATCTCCGGCTCAAGAAAGATCCTTTCGGATAATAATTCCAGTTCATTTGTTTCAGGGATATGCCGGATTTTCAGACTGGCATCTTCAGGATTCCATACCTTTTTCAGGGATGCATGAATATTTTCTTCTTTTTGTGTATCACCGGATGACGTGATAAGCATTGTATTTGATTTTCCCTCTGTCTCCATCAAATGGTTCAGAAAATCCAGGTTAATGAAAATGTTAAAGGGAGCCGTTTGAGAATTTCTCAGGTTGAACTGTCCCATTTCATCAGCATTAAGTATAGCCCCGACAGTTACTCTTGCGGAAACGGTTATCTCCTGATCGGTCACAAATGGTGCATTCAGAGGAATGATGCTTGTTTTTCTGATGCGTAACAAAAAAAGATCATTTTCCTCGAGTCCCAGCACCGCAGCCAGATTCTTACTTATAAAGACTTTATTATCTGACAGAAGTCCGAAATCAAAATTGTTAGTGAGTATATTGTTGAACCTGTTATCTACACCTGTAACCTTTATATTGTTCACTCTCCTTGCCCCTCCTTCCGTGACAGCAATACCTTCTGTTTGTAAAAGAGGAATACAGGGAACACCCAGTTCATCCTGCAACAGGTTTGCCAGGCCTGATGTAAAATACCGGTCACCTGCGGTTATTACGAAAGTTGTATTTCCTAACCTCTGATGGGCAGTTTTTTCAAGGCTATAACGTACAGAATCTCCTAAAATCAAGGCTCCTGTGATTACAGCTGTAGCAACAGCAACACCGGCGATAACAGTCAGATTGTTTCCTGTATAATGGAGGAAGCTCTTTATTATGAACCTGAAGGTCGTCATGAATTACTGATCAGGTTAAGTTCGCCATCTTTTAACCGGAATACTTTATTCATTTTCAAGGCAAGCTCTTCTGAATGTGTAACCATCAGTATTGATACCTTATCCGTTCTGTTTATTTCCATCAGCAGTTCAATCAGATGAACAGCATTTTCATGGTCCAGTGCCCCGGTTGGTTCATCGGCCAGCAGTAGTCCGGGATTATTAATCATGGCCCTGACAACAGCAGCCCGCTGGCATTCGCCACCCGAAAGAAGCTGTGGTTTCTTGTGCTGATGCTCCCACAATCCCACTCTCTCGATCAGATTTTCTGCTCTTTTTCGTGCATCCCTGTTATCTTTCACAGGCAGGGTGGGTAATAAAACATTTTCGATCAGGGTGCATTGTGGTAGCAGATGATGCATCTGGAAAATAAATCCTATCTCTTTGCTGCGGAATCTTGCTACCTCATCCTTTGACAAATTGGTGATATCCGTGCCCTTATATATAATTTTGCCTTCATCCGGTATATCAAGTGAACCGGCCAGGTTTAATAATGTGGTCTTGCCTGATCCTGATGGCCCCATGATGGCAATTGCATCACCTTCCTCTATTTCAAGTGAAATATTATTCAGAACAGGCTGATAATTCGCAGATCGGGCATCACCATATCCTTTTGAAATGTTTTCGAGCTTCAGCAGAACATTCATACGTTATAATAATTTCTTGTATAGACTCATGAGTTTCTCAGTCTGGTTTTTGATATCAAAATGTTCAAGCACACCTTTATAACCGTTCTTGCTTTTTTCTTCAAGTAATTCTTTGTCATTAAGCACCTTTGAAAGTGCTTCTGCTAACTTTTCAGGCGTGTTGGGTTCATAAATAATCCCCCCACCGGATTTTTCAACGATCTCTGGGAAAGCTCCCAGCGCTGGTTGAACCACAGGTACACCGGAAGCCATAGCCTCCAGCTGGTACATACCGAAGGCTTCTCCCTGCCGGACAGGTACGGAGAGCATTGATATCCTGCTAAAAAATACGTTTCTCCCTTTGCATTCAAAATCCTTGCAAAATTCAACATCCTGGTAAAGGTTTTTATGCTTCAGTTTTTTTATTATATCCCTCAGGAATTTTGAATCATCACCTGTTGATCCTCCGGTCAGGATAAGTTTCACATCATTAAATCTTTCATTTTTCTTAAGGATAATGAACGCATCAACAAGAATATCAAGTCCATTTTCATGGTTCATCCTGGACAGGAATCCGATATATCTTTCTTTAAGCTTAATATCAACCTGTTGATAATCTGATGGATCAACACCCAGATAAAGACTTTTAAGTTTTTCTGAAGGTATTTTCATTTTTTCTTTCATCACCTTAGCATAAAAATCACTCACAGCTACAAACGCATCCACATGTTTTGTTTTTTCGTGCATCAGTTTCCAGACATGATTCCTTGATTCCGGCTTCATCACATCAACCCAGACATCCTCATCCTGCAATGAACAAACAATAGGTATATTCAGTCTCTCTTTCAGCCTGTGAGCCAGTCCCAGAAGTAAAGCATTCGACAGGTGAATGATTTCCGGTTTACAATGTGTTGCGATCCAGTCGGCTAACCGTTCCAGCTCTTCTTTTTGTTTTCCTTCTTCTCCAAGAAGCATGGAAATGGTCATTTCTTCCAATCCTTTTGCTCTGGTGGATCCGGCCATTCCAGCAGCAAATTTGAGCATGGGCTTTGAATTAAGAATCCGGTCGAACCAATCGGGTGCTCTTCTGAATACCGGGTATAATTGTTTCAGGTAAATGCTGATAGCACCATAAAAAACGGGAATATCTTTGATGTCATGTTCATCTGCAAAAAGGGGCAGGTACATTGGTATCTTCACAACCTGATGCCCGAGACTGCGGATAGTCTCCACGTACTTGCTGTCGCGCAGGCAATTCCCACAGTAAAAACTTCCTCCCGAACCGGGAATGATGTGTATGATGTTCATTCTTGTTGGTTATTAAGTAATATGAAATAAACAATCAACGATTGTTTGTTCTATCGTAAATAAAAGGAATATTCAACAATGCCATCGCTTAAAGGGATATACCACAATCAGTAATACGGTCATTCTGATCTGCCGGCTGGCGGATCAGGATCTTTGTGTAATTGAGAATGAGATCCCGAAATAAATTCGGGATGACAGTACAACATAGTGGATCCAGTGATAAAAGACACCTGTTGATATTCAAACAAACAGCTCACTTCTTCACCCCAAAACAATATATATACCCATCAGAGGTTGCCACAATAATCTTGTTTTTCATTACAGCCGAAGTTCCAATAACAGGAGTACCTGTTTCATATTTCCATATTTCCTTCCCATTCTGTATATCCAGCATAAACAAGTCTCCTCTCATATTTGCTGCCAGTATCTTGTTCAATGAAACAACTGGTGAAGCCTCTAGTCTTGAACCTGTATTATACTTCCAGATCAGATCTCCGGATGTTTTATTGAAACAGTATACATACTTATTATGATTCCCTATAAAAACCTTATCCTTATAAACTGATGGAGAGGCAAGGAATGGCAGGTTAGTCGTTTCATCCTGCCAGTACCACATTATTTTCTGTTGCTGCATGTCAACACAGGTAAATATGCCGTCGTAATCACCAACATATGCATGATTTCCTGATAAGGCTGCTGAACCGGCGACATAGGTTGCCACCATAATCTTGTTTTTAAGCTTCCCCGTTTTTATATCCACCATATGAAGGTAACCATCACATCCTCCAAATACAGCAACACCATTTAGGCATGCAGGTGCCCCGTTGATAAAATTATCGGATTCATATTTCCATATCATTTTACCTGTTGAAGCATCCACACAATGCAGGTAGAAATCATAGCTCCCTACCAATATGCTGGTTCGCCTACCCTCCTTCCAGTAATTCGGTGATCCTGAAATCTGGTTATCAGTTTGATAGATCCAGTTCTGCCGCCCGGTCTTCAGATCAAGTGAATAGAGTACACCATCCAGGTTGCCAACATATACTGAACCGTCCAGTATGAGTGCCGGAGCTTCAATATTGTTTCCTGTGTTAAATTTCCAGGTCAGCTTGCCGGATAAATCCAGGCAATAAACAAAACCATCACCCGAACCAACCACTATCCTGTCATCACATGCAACAGGTGAAGCTTTGATTTCATCATCTGTCTTATAAGTCCATATAACTCCCGGTTTGTCAGGTAATTCAAACAAAGTTGCTCCGGTGAGCGCCTGATCCCCCCGGAATATGTTCCAGCATGAATTATTCTGGGATAATAATTGAACCGGAATCATTCCCATTAAAAAAAGTAAAATGAATAAATAATTTGAACGAAACATCATAATAACCATGCTATCTTATTGAACAAACTAATCGAAATATACTTGTAGTTAATTTCATTCACCCCTCTCCTAAATCCCTGCCTGATGTCAGGCAGGCTCTCCCCCGAAAAGGGAGAGGACTTTTCCCTTCCCTCTTCAGGGGGAGGGGATAGGGGATGGAGTGAAGTTACAAACTACAATTTTCAAGATTTTTTATCGTTAATTCCCCTTTATAAATCAAATCTTTGCTTTTGTCAAAGCCCATTCTTTTTTTTTGCCAGCGCTCCTGTCGGGCAGGACATTGCAATTTTTTCAGCCGTCTCCGTCAAAGCACTTCTAAGATCCTCATTAAATGGGATCCCGATCTGTACATCAAAACCTCTGCCAATATATGTAAATCCGAACTTTTCTTTATATATGGCAGTTAACCTGACACAAATTCCGCATTTAATACACTTTTCAGGTTCATAAATGACCGTATCATGAATAAATTTCTTTGTTATGGATTTTCTGCTTTCAGAAAAAAACCTGCGTTGGTTTGCTCCAAAATAGCTGGCATATTCTCTTAGTTTGCATGATTGGATATCCCTGCAGTCACAATGCATACATCGTCCTGCTTCCTGCATAACCTCCTGCATCGTAAATCCTTCAGCTAATCCCTTTACCGGTTCAATTCTTTTCCCCCTGTAAGATTCCTTCAAATATTCTTCCATCTCCTCCTCAAGTAAGCGGCCGAAACGGGAATTGAACATCTCTTCCTGGCCATTCACTGTCTCATTCCTGAGAAACTGCCGGACACTGACCGCTGCTTCCTTTCCATGTCCCACAGCACGAACGGCCATTTTAGAAGATCTCAGCACATTGCCGACAGCGAATATTTTCGGGATTGATGTCTGGTGTGTATTCTTATCCGCACTGATTCCTGAAGAACCTGATTCAATCCCCCATGAACGGACATTATCATCGATATCTCCAGTGGCAAGAATCAATGCATCATATTCCGATACAATCTTATTAAACATTTCTACATTGACCAGAACACCTGGTCTGACTTTTATCCCTTTATGCAGTATTGCCTTAATTTCTTTATCCAGGACATCATGTGGCAGGTTTTTATCGGGAACTCCATACCGAAGCATTCCGCCCGGCAGTTCATTTTTGTCAAAGATCTCACAAAAATACCCGGATTGTGAAAGATAATATGCTGCAGATAAACCTGCAGGTCCGGCACCTATGATGGCAATTTTCTTCTCAGGGATCATTTTTAATTCCTTGCTCACCTCGGGGTATATGCCATGATCACCCGTAAATCTCTTTAGCAGGCATATAGAGACCGGTTCATCCACCGATTTTCTTCTGCATGCTCCCTCACATGGTGCAGGGCATATCCTGCCCAGCACAGCAGGGAAAGGGATATCCTGAACAACCACCTGCAGTGCTTCATTGGTTTTACCCTCCATCAGCAGCCTGTTCATAAGGGGGATATTCATATGTGCAGGACACGTAATCTGGCAGGGTGCCTGGCAATCACCTAAGTGGTCACTGAGTAACAGCTCCAGCGCCATGCGCCTTGCCTCCCTGACCTCAGGATCATCGGTTATAATTTTCATCCCTTCTTCCACAAGGGCCGAACAGGAAGGAAGAAATTTCCCTGAAATGGTTTCCTTCACAATACATACCATACAGGATGCAAAAGATCCTGCTTCCTCGTTGAAACACATGGCAGGGATCTCAATTCCAATTTTTCTGGCGGCAGCTAAAATGGTTGTTCCTTCCCGGACACTTATTTCCTTATCGTTAATCTTTATGTGGATCATTTCATTATTCGACCGATACAGCATCTACCGTGCATACCTGCCGGCAGCTGTCACATTTTATACATTTTTCAGGATCTATTGCGTGTTTTTCATGTGGCTTGAATTCAATAGCACCAACAGGACATTTTTGGGCACATAAGGTACAGCCAATACATTGATCATTAATGGAATATTTAATCATATCGACACATCTGCCCGTAGGGCATTTCCCCTTTATATGTGCTTCGTACTCATCACGGAAATATCTGATGGTAGTAAGGACAGGATTGGGTGCTGTTTTTCCCAGGCCACAGAGGCTTCCTTTTTTTGTCCACTCCCCAAGGTTTTCAAGCTCTTCTATATCCCCATCCCTGCCCTGACCTGAGCACAGCCTGTTCAGTATATCGAGCATTCTGCGTGTTCCTATTCTGCAGAAAGTGCATTTCCCACAGGATTCCTTCTGTGTAAATGCCAGGAAGTATCGTGCAATATCCACCATGCAGTCTGTATCATCCAGCACAACCATTCCGCCGGAACCCATCATAGCACCTGCTTTTGTAAGGGTCAGAAGATCGATGGGTGTGTCAGCACCACCTATCTCCTCAACCACCGCACAAATAGTAATACCCATGGGGACTTCTATCAATCCACCCCGGGCAATCTTACCCGCCAGGGCAAATACCTTTGTTCCTTTACATTCTTGAGTACCTATTTTATTGAAACTCTCTGCTCCATTCCTGATAATATAGGCTATCTGGGCATAGGTTTCTGTATTATTAACAAGCGTAGGCTGATCCCATAATCCTTTTTCTGCCGGGTATGGTGGCCTTAAACGCGGGAAACCACGGTTTCCTTCAATCGATTCAATCAGCGCTGTTTCTTCACCGCAGACAAATGCTCCCGCTCCTTCAACCAGTTGAATATCAAATGAAAAATCTGAATGCATGATATTTTGTCCGAGGATATTGTTTTCCCTGCATATTTCCAGTGCCCTGGTGATCCTTTTCACAGCCAGGGGATATTCAGCCCTTATATAAAAATACCCCGCTGTCGCGCCCACTGCATATGCTGCAATCAGCATACCCTCAATGACCCTGTAGGGATAAGATTCCAGTAACATACGGTCCATGAAAGCCCCCGGGTCACCTTCATCACCATTACAGATCAGGTATTTCATCGGATTTTTCTGTTCTGCAACCAATTCCCATTTCAGCCCGGTGGGAAAACAGGCACCTCCCCTTCCACGCATGCCGCTAATTTTAATTTCACTGATAACTTCTTCTGGTGACATCTTTGTCAGTACCCTCTGTATGGCTTCGAATCCCCTCCTCTGCCTGTATTCTTCTATGTCTAGCGGATTAATAATTCCCCGGTACTCCGTTGCTATAGGAATCTGATTCCCCAGAAAGGATGCGACATGCTTTTCCCTGACATTCAGGTGATATCTTTCAATACCATCCCAGTGAATATCCGTTTGAATATTTTCAATGGCATTGATCAGTTTATTTCTGATTCTTTTAAACAGGTCAGGTGGAGCAAAATGGCTCTCAATAATTTTTTTAACATCCCCCGGGGTGACTTTCGCATAAAGGGTTGGTTCCTTCCCCTCCGGCAATATTTCAACAAGGGGTACCTGATGGCACATCCCCACGCAACCTACATGCTTTAGCTGAACCTCCAGGCCATTCTCAAACACAGTTCTTTCCACCGCCTGGCGGATATCATCACTCCCACTTGCCACACAACAGGAGCCCAGGCCAATACGAATCTCACCCCGTATTTTTTGCCTGTCAGTTTTTTTCGGTCCCACTTTTCCTCTTCTGTCCCTTTGATCTTCAAAATCAACAAGGATTTCTTTCACCATATCCGGAACAACATGACCATAAGTGATATGATCAATTTGCACAACCGGTGCCAGTGTACAGCAACCAAGACAACTGATCTTTTCAACCGTGTATTTTCCTGATGCATCGGTCATCCGGTTGTCCTCAAGCTTCAGCTCTCTGCGAAAGGCATCGTAGACAAGTGCAGAACCCTTTACATGACATGCTGTTCCTATACATACTTTGATAATATGCTCTCCAACGGGTTCAAGACGGAACTGTGAAAAGAAACTGGCTATTCCGATAATCTGTGCAGGTGTTATTTCAGTCACCTCACATATACGCTTCAATGCCTCTTCAGGCAGATAGTTATATTTCTTCTGTATTGCCTGTAATAATGGTATAACAGAACGTTTGTCAGTACCTGTCTCCGATAAAATTCTGTCAATATCCTGAGTATCAATTTGCATTCAATCTTAATTTTGAGAAATACAATAGAGGTATTGTTCCCCTCTCAGATATATTCTTCCATCCATAAAAGCCGGCGTTGCTACCACATACTCACCCAACACGGGTTCACCAACCAATTCCGGGGTCTTACCCACCCTGTAAATATGCATTACACCTGCCAGATCGGTAGCAAATAACTTTCCATCGGCAATGACGGGTGAAGAATAAAAACCCTTATTAAATTCCTGTTCCCAGTATTTTTCCCCTGTTTTGCCATCATAACAGACCAGGACACCGTAGGTTGTTGCAACAAATAATAGTCCCTGATAGGCAACAGGACTGGCAACTTCAGGCAGGTATTCATCATTCTCCCATATAATTGAAGCAGTAGTACCCGGCTGAATTGCAACCAGCCTTGCGTATTCACTGGCAGCATATACGATACCATCTGAAAATGCAGGGGAAGATCCCACTTCCCCAAACATGCATTCTACCGCCCATAATTCTTTACCCGTTTCAATGTCATAACCGGCAACGAGCGGATCAGCAGACATGATCAGTTGAAGTTTACCACCAATCTCTGCAAGGATCGGTGATGTCCAGGAAACATTAACATTCCGTTTTGTATCCCAGATAGTTTCTCCTGTCCGACCATTCAATGAAAGGACTCTTCCTCCTTTGCTTGAATCATACTGGATAAAGACCTGGTTTCCCCAGACAAGCAAAGAGGATGAATGACCGTAAAGATTATCGGGCATCCCGAGATTTTTTCCCCAGACAAACTTCCCGTCAATGGTGTATGCGGCTATATCTCCATTAGCGAAAATGGCATACACCCGTGTGCCATCCGTTGTGACAGATGGCGCAGATAGCCCGGTATCTTCCGATACTTTGGGAGATTCCGAAGGTGAACCGGGTATATTTTTAACTTCCTGTTGCCAGAGAATTTTACCAGTATGCCGGTCAAGGCAATAAATTATCTTCCCCTGTTCGTCAGCACCCGCAATATAAAGCCTGTCTTTCCATAACACCGGTGAATTATATCCGGGTTTTGAAAGTTGTACTTTCCAGATGATATTTTTCCCGTCTGTGCCACTCCAATCAGTAGGAATGTTACGACTGTATGAAACTCCCTGTCCAAACGGGCCACGGAAACTGTTATAATTTGCCCTTATTTCTGATAGCGTCAGAGCAGATTGTTCTGTGACTTTCGAAGGTTGTTTACCTGTTAGTTCTGTTTCCCGGGTTGCCTCTGCAACACCACTTTCCTGAACATCTGGTAACTGTTCATCTAATGACATCTCATCTTCGCGGGATTGTTCATCTGATGGAGTTTCGGCAACCTCTACAATCTCAATATCTTCATCCTGCTGAATTTCAACAGCCTCAGCCATTTCTGAATCATCTACCCTGAAATCCGCAATATGGTTTCTGACGGCAAAGGATGACAAAAATGCAACCAGGAACACAAAACCTCCTGCACCGGCAATCCAGCGCTGAGATAATAATCTTGCCTTTCTATTATCCGTTGTTCGCGATTCGGGTTCTTCAATTTTAGACAGTAAAGAAAAATAATACCTTAAGGCTACCGCACATACAATTGCCCCGAACAGCATAAGGTACCTTCCGGTGTTTATCTGCCACTGGCTGGTAAAAAAAGCCCTTCTTGCAAGCAGATCCAGGTCACGGATTTCCTGTTTCAGCTCTTCATTATTCGGTTCATCTCTCATTCGTTCAACAAGCAATTCCATTGATTCACTCTCGAGAGGCTCACGTGTGCTGATCTGTATGAAGTTTAACAATAATAACAGTGCTACCATGACAGTGAATGTGCCTGATATATAGGCTACATTTCGGGTGATGGTTAATCTCTGGTTTGGGTCCATATCGTTTTTATACATTATGTTAACGCTTATATCCCCGGGCTGAAGCCCGGGGTTACTCCATGGTTGCATACATACCCCCTTAGGGTATCTGCCCCGGGCTGAAACCCGGGGTTACTCCATGGTTGCATACATACCC
>LJUQ01000197.1 GCA_001304505.1 Bacteroides sp. SM23_62_1 | reverse complement strand
CTCCTCTCTTCGTTCGTCGGGATGACTTGTTTCAGGATACGACATCTTGTACATTCTGTACCCTGCACCTTGCACCCGGCTATAATTCCAACTCACACACCTAACCTCACACACCCTTAGCCTTCTCCAGCTGACAACCGACAGCTGACAACCGACAACTGACAACCGACAACTGACAACCGACAACTGACAACCGACAACTATTCCACAACCAATTTGTCCCTGTAAAGTTCGGGCCCTCTAAGTTCAATGATATATACCCCTGCCGGCAGGTTCCCCTTGTCCAGTTCGATCAGGTTTTCAGTGATGTTATCGATCCTGATTATTACTTTTCCTGTCAGATCAAGGACAGTCAATGTATAAGATTCATTTGCAGGATTTGGGAATTGGATGGTTGCTTTTAGTGTTACCGGATTGGGATAGACAGATAACATTCCCTCCTGCAGATGATCAATACCTGCTATAGTTTCCTGGTCGTAATTGGAGAATGGTGCGCTGTATTCTTCGCTTTTCAGCTTTGTCGGGAAACATGGGACGGGTTTCACCACCATAATCCTGTAATAATTATTACCTGATGGTGGTGTTTGATCTGTCCACGCCTGGACACTGCTTGAAATGGTCCGTATACTGGTCATCTCTGTAAGCGAAATGCCCCTGTATATTTTATATTCATAATAATCAAATCCTTCATATTCATCCCAGATAAGATTGACTTCATTTGAAAGACCAGCATTGGTCTGCAGATGGATGGATTTGTGAAAGGGGCTTAGTTCAGATTCATTTCCGCATGAATCGGTAACAGAGATTTTGTAAAAATGGGCATTTTCCTCAGGCAGAGATGCATCATCAATAAAAATTGAAAGACTGTCAAACGGAACCGTACCAATCTTTACATAATTATCTTTTGTTGATTGTTCGCGGTAGATATTATATGATGCAATCCCCTGATTGTAAGTTTTTTCCCAGACAACGATGATCCTGTTCTCATTGTTTACCGTCACCAGGCATATCTCGGAATCCTGGTAGGTTTTTAAACTGTCGATTGCAACCGAATCATGCATCATACATCCATTATCATCCAGTAATGTCAATATATATTTGCCGGGGGCAAGATTTTCAATGGTTGATGTGGTCTCGTCTGTTGACCATTCATATGAATATGGAGGAGTACCTCCGGTCACATCCGCAATGATAAAACCATCATCACTTTCCGGACATATCTTATCCGGATAATTCAATTCTATATTTAGTGGAGTCGGTTCATTTAACATTACACTATCTTCAGCAGTACACAGATTTGCGTCATAAACCGTGACATGATAGTATTGATCCGGGTGGAGTCCTGTCACAGTTGAATTGATTGTGCTTAACTCATCGTCCCACTGATAGGTATAAGGCGGAGATCCGCCTGCCGGAGTTATTGTGGCGGTGCCATCTGCAAAACCGTTACAGGATATATTGGTACTGTCTGTAATTGTTGCAGTGGGATTATTAAAAATAGACAAAACCACTTCAATTGGATCGCTTTCAAGTCCATTTATCGTCTGTGTAACATAATATGTATAAACTCCCGGTTCTTTTTTGCCGGTTGAGAAATAATTACCGGTATCTACCAGGATCGTTAAATCAATATCACTGTACCATTGCAGGCTGTCACCTGTTGCTCTCAGATCAGGCACGGAATCTCCAAGACAGCTTTTCTGATTCTGTGCAGTTGGTGAGGGCACACAGTATACAATTGTGAAACTCTCCTCCTCTGCAAATTCTGATCCTGCAAATGCATGATCTATAGCCTGTACGCTCCAGTAATGCTCGCCAATTTCGAGGCTGTCGATTTTCCATGTTGTATTGTGCTGAGTGTTCCCGATAGCCGGGATTTTCCTGTAACCAGTATTGATATTTGCCATGCTGCTCCAGATTGTATCACCACCGGAATTATATAAATAGGCATTATAAGTTAATCCATCCTGAGGGGTTTCATTATCGGTAGCTTTGTCCCAGCTTAATATGGTTGAGTAGCAGGATACTTTACCGGTAAGATTTGTTGGTGTTTCAGGTACTGTATTTGTGTCAGGGAAATTGTTTTTATATATTTTGGTGATCTCTTTCCAATTTTGAGTTATACCGGCCAACAATATGTCAAGATCCCCATCATTATCATAATCGCCCCATGCACATGAACTCCAGGCAACCCCTGTAAGAAAAGTACCGGTTTGTTCTGTAAAAGTGTTATTCCCGTTGTTAATAAATATTTTTGCAATACCGTTCCAGTAAGTATCAGATCCTGTAATAAGTATATCCAGATCTCCATCATTATCATAATCGCCCCATTGGGATTTACCCCAGTCAATTCCCGGTAAAACTATACCTGTTTGTTCAGTAAAACTTTTATCTCCATTATTTCTGTAGATTTTTGTTGTCTTACCGCCAGAAATAGCTCCTGACAATAATATATCCAGGTCCCCGTCATTATCATAATCGCCCCAGGCTGCTGAACCTTCATCGGCGCCGGTTAATGAGAGTCCTGTTTGTTCTGTGAATCCTATTTCATAGGGGCCATTGTTTTCATATATTTTTGTGACTTTTTCGTCATTAATATCACGCCCGGCAAGAAGGATATCCAGGTCTCCATCATTATCATAATCCCCCCAGGACACTGAACCTTCCTCAACTCCAATTAAGGATATCCCGGTTTGTTCAGTGAATCCCCATTCATCCGGGCCATTATTTTTATAGATTTTTGCAACTTCTCCATTGGCTGATAATCCGGTTAATAAAATATCGAGGTCCCCGTCATTATCATAATCTCCCCAGGCCATTGAACCATTCATGACTCCTGTCAGGGAGATTCCTGTTTGCTCTGTAAAGGTATTATTCCCATTATTTTTATAAATCTTTGAGATTGTATCATTCGATGCCACTCCGGTAATAAGAATATCAAGGTATCCGTCATTATTATAGTCTCCCCAGGCAGTTGAACTCCACACTATGTCTGACAGTGGTAGTGCTGTTTGTCCTGTGAAAGTATTATCGCCATTGTTCCTGTATATCTTACAAATATGACTCCAGCCTCCTGTCAGCAGTATATCCAGGTCATCATCATTATCATAATCCGCCCAGCTTATATAACCATCATTCAATCCCGGTAAATCAATCCCTGTTTGCTCTGTGAATCCTTCATATATAATAAAACTGTCTTCTTCAGCAAATGCTGATCCTGCGAATACGTGATCAACAGACTGTACACTCCAGTAATATTGTCCGGGTTCAAGGTTCCTGATTGTCCAGGTCGTATCGTGCTGTGTATTTCCGGGAGCCGGGATTCTTCGGTACCCTGTATTAATATCAGCCATACTGCTCCAGACGGTATCACCGGCCTGTGAGTATAGGTATGCATTATATGTAAGCCCATCCGCAGGGGTTTCATTGTCTGTTGATTTATTCCAGCTTAAGGTAACAGAAGATCCGGATACTGAACCGGTCAGACCTGATGGTGCAGCAGGTATTGTATTTGATGTAAGCGTATTATTTTTATAGATTTTTGTTACCAATTCCTGTTCAAATCCAGTATATCCACTTAACAGGATATCCAGATCTCCGTCACTGTCATAGTCACCCCATGCGGCAATACTATTGACCAGGCCGGTTAAATTGATTCCTGTTTGTTCTGAGAAAGTATTATCTCCATTGTTTTTGTAAATTTTTGAAACAGGCAATAATGGTTCACTTACTGAATTTCCGGTCAACAGGATATCCAGATCCCCATCATTGTTGTAATCTCCCCAGACTGCTTCCCCCCATTCAATTCCGGTTAGAGAGATCCCGTTTTGTTCTGTGAAGGTGTTGTCCCCGTTATTTTTATAGATTTTTGTAACAAATTCATAACTATCCGATCCGGATAACAGGATGTCCAGATCCCCATCATTGTCATAATCACCCCAGGCAACTGAGCCTGAAACAACTCCTGTTAATGAAATCCCGGTTTGTTCAATAAAATTATCCTCTAAATTGTTTTGATAGACTTTTGAAAGATAATAACTCCCGTCATATCCACATATCAGAATATCCAGATCACCATCATTATCATAATCTCCCCATGCACTTGAACCATAATTCATGCCGGTTAATGAAATACCTGTTTCTTTGAAAAACCGTGATTCCCCGGCACCATTGTTACGATAAACTTTTGAAATATAATCGCTACCAGTATAACCGCTTAACAGGATATCCAGGTCCCCGTCATTGTCATAATCACCCCATGCAGCTGAGCTTTCTTTGACTCCTGCCAGTGAAATTCCGGTTTGTTCGGTAAAAGTGTTATTCCCGTTGTTATGATAGATTTTAGTAACTGGTTCACTGCCGGAATCTCCGCATAATAAAATATCAAGGTACCCGTCATTATCATAGTCACCCCATGCGACAGTACCTATACTTACTCCTGTTAACGAAATCCCGGTTTGTTCAATAAAATTGGTATCCGCATCATTTTTATAGATTTTTGAAATATTGACACCATAGGCTTCACCGGTTAATATGATATCCAGGTCACCGTCATTATCATAGTCACCCCATGCGACAGAACATATGTGAACTCCTGTCAGCGAAATCCCTGTTTGCTCTGTGAATCCTTCATATATAATAAAACTGTCTTCTTCAGCAAATGCTGATCCTGCGAATACCTGATCAACAGACTGTACACTCCAGTAATATTTTCCGGATTCCAGGTTGCGGATCGTCCAGCTTGTATCATGCTGGGCATTTCCCGGAGCCGGAATTCTTCGGTATCCTGTATTGATATCTGCCATGCTGCTCCAGATTGTATCACCGGCCTGTGAATATATGTATGCATTGTATGTAAGCCCATCCGCAGGGGTTTCATTATCTGTGGATTTGTTCCAGGTTAAGGTAACGAATGAAAAGGATACTGTATCTTTAAGGCCAGATGGTATGACGGGTATTGTATTTGAGATTACAGAATTGTTCTTGTAGATTTTTGTAACTGATGAATCTTTACTGTCATGCCCGGTTAAAAGAATATCCAGGTCCCCGTCATTATCATAATCTCCCCATGAAATATAACTGTCTCTGACGCCGGTCAGGTTAATATCCGTATCCTCTGGAAAGGAGTCATCTCCGTTGTTTCTATAGATTTTGGAGATAATTCCGCTGCCAGTATCTCCGGTTAACAAGAGATCAGGGTCTCCGTCATTATCATAATCTCCCCACCTGGCTCTGCCACAATTGACATCAGGTATAGAGATATCGTTTAGATCTGTAAAGGTATTGTTCCCGTTATTTTTATAAAGTTTAGTAACCAGTTCAGAGCCGGTATATCCGCACAAAAATATATCCAGGGCCCCATCAGTATTATAATCTACCCAGGCAGCTGAACTCAGAGCCGCACCTGTTAAAGTAATGCCGGTCTGTTCAGTGAAAGTATTATTCGAATTGTTTTGATATATTTTTGATATATTTTCACTCCCTGTCCATCCACATAAAAAGATATCCAGGTCGCCGTCGTTGTCATAATCCCCCCAGGCAACCGAACTTGAAGATACCTGTGGAAATGAGATACCGGTTTGTTCCGTAAATCCAGCCGGTCCATTATTTCTGTAAATTTTTGTAATATGTTCACTACCTGTTGTTCCGGTCACAACAATATCCAGATCCCCATCATTATCATAATCGCCATATGCAGATGGCCCCCATAAAATTCCTGGTAAGGAGAGATCGGTCTGTTCTGTAAAGGTATTGTTACCATTATTTCTGTAAATTGCAGTGATGATATCTGTGGAACTTTGTCCGGACATGAGGATATCCAGATTCCCGTCATTATCATAATCCAACCAGTTGACAGTACTTCCATAGAGGCCGGTTAAAGAAATACCTGTCTGCTCTGTAAAGGAATTATTCCCGTTGTTCTTATAGATTTTTGTTATTGCCTGTCCATTGTAATCTTCTCCTGCTAACAGGATATCCAGGTCTCCGTCATTATCATAATCCCCCCAATCAGTCCAGCTAAAGTGAACTCCCGGCAGGACAATATCTGTTTGTTCTGTGAAATCCTGGGCCTGTAAATTGTTAGTAAAAGAAAGAAATAGTGAAAAACTCAGGAAAACTGAAATGGTTTTCAGATCGAAATTTTTCATGGTGAAATATTTTGTACAAGATTTATTTCAGATGAGGAATATTTCTGAACACAACCTGAAAAAGACCTAAATATTACCCGAAAAAATTCCCGTGACCGGTAAAATGAAGATTTCTGATGAAAAGATCATTTTAAAAGGAGTACCTTATCTGAAAATTAGATTATTAACAAATTTATTTAAAAATAATCAGAATTTCAAGTCATTTTCCAGGGTGTTGAATATGTCCGGTTGGCAACCGGACTTTTCTATCACCCACATCGTTGTTTCACATCCGGTTAACAACCGGATGAACTTATAGTTGGTTCGATTGCCAATCGGACCAGAAAATTGAAAATCATGGCAGAAAAGGAGTGATGATATATTTTTTTTATTCTTATTGTATGACACTCGTACGTCTGGCTTTCAGCATGGACTTTCCAAGTACTAGCGATATTGTAGAATCAAGCCTGGATATTATTAATTCATAAAGTGCAAACTGTAACATGATTTTATTACCTAACTTTATGGTTGGTCATTCTCTAATCCGAACAGCCATGAAAAATCATTCACTTCCCAGGATAACTTTGATAATCACCGGGATAATTATTTGTGCCGGATGCCTGAAGGAACAACCAGAAGAAAAAAAATACCCCATCCAACCAGTACCATTTACCAGTGTAAAAATGACAGATGATTTCTGGGCGCCGAGGATCAGGAAGAACCATGATGTGACCATTCCCATTGCATTTGAACAATCCGAAAAAACCGGCAGGGTGAAGAATTTTATGATTGCCGGAGGGTTGGAGGAGGGAGAATTTTGCTCCATCTTTCCTTTCGATGATTCGGATGTTTTTAAGATTATTGAAGGTGCAAGCTATTCGCTGCAAACCAATCCTGATCCAGGACTGGAGGCTTATCTTGATACATTGATATACTATATCGGTCTTGCCCAGGAAGAAGACGGATATATATTTACCATCAGGACAATTATGGGGGATGATTCACATCCCTGGATCGGGAGCAAGCGGTGGGAAAAGACACATATCCTGAGTCATGAGCTCTATAACCTCGGACATATGTACGAGGCCGCCGTGGCCCATTACCAGGCAACAGGAAAAAGAAATTTTCTGGATATAGCCATCAAATCTGCAGACCTGGTTGATAGTGAATTTGGCTGGGGGAAAATCGAGAACTATCCCGGCCACCAGGAAATTGAGATCGGGTTGGTTAAGTTGTACAGGGTTACCGGTGAACAAAGGTACCTTGACCTGGCAAAATTTTTCCTGGATGTGCGTGGTCCTGGCGGCGATAGATATAACCAGGCACATAGGAAAGTAACGGAACAGGATTCAGCCGTCGGCCATGCTGTACGTGCCGCTTACATGTATTCGGGAATAGCAGATGTGGCAGCCCTGACGAATGATCAGGCGTATGTCGATGCGATCAGCCGAATCTGGGAGGATATCGTGTACAGGAAAATATATGTCACCGGAGGTATAGGGGCAACAGGAGGAAATGAAGGATTTGCAGGACCATACGTTCTGCCCAACAGGACTGCATACTGTGAAACATGTGCATCCATAGCAAATGTTTTCTGGAACTACAGGATGTTTTTACATAAGGGGGAGGTCAAATATATGGATGTCCTTGAGCAAACCCTCTACAATGCCCTTCTTTCCGGACTATCATTGAGTGGGGACAGATTCTTTTATCCAAATCGCCTGGAGTCCGCTGGCAGGGATGAACGGCAGGAATGGTTCGGATGTGCATGCTGTCCATCAAATATTACCAGGTTCATACCCTCAATCCCGGGCTATATCTATGCCACCAGGGAAGGCCGAATCTATGTAAACCTATACACAGACAATACAGCAACTATTGACCTGGATGGTAAGCAGGTTGAACTTGTACAGCAAACTAATTATCCATGGGACGGACAGGTAAGGGTAAGGATCAATCCGGAAAATCCGGAGCGGTTCTGGCTTTACCTGAGAATTCCTGGATGGGCACGTAATGAAGCTATCCCGGGTGATTTATACAGTTTTACGGAAGATAATGACCAGGAGGTTGTTCTTAGGGTAAATGGTGAGGAACAGACAACAAAACTGATCAAAGCCGGCTATCTGCTTTTAAACAGGAAATGGAAGACAGGTGATGAAGTTGAACTAATCCTGCCTATGCCGGTTAGAAAGATTATTGCCAATGAAAAAGTGGAGGAGGATAGGGGGAAAATTGCTATCCAGCGCGGACCGCTTGTTTACTGCGCGGAATGGCCGGATACAGATGACGGGCATGTGCTGGATCTTGTGATTGATAATGAGAGCCAGCTGGAATCCCATTTTAATCCTGAGCTGCTTAATGGTGTCATGATTATCACCGGTTCAGCCTCAAAAGCCATGAAAACTCCCGAAGGTAAAGTCGTACTTCAGGAACCCGGAGAATTGGTTATGATTCCTTATTATGCATGGGCTAATAGAGGGGCGGGGGAGATGGTTGTGTGGATGCCGACAAGCGAGGATAATCTGTAATTTATGTCAACCGATGACAAACTATTTCAAACACTACCCTGCCTGCTCTGATGTTTCGGCAGGCAAACCGTCTGTTTTGTATCGACTTCACCCCCCTCCAGACCTCCGGTCTGGTGTCGACTTCACCCCCCTCCAGACCTCCG
>LJUQ01000030.1 GCA_001304505.1 Bacteroides sp. SM23_62_1 | reverse complement strand
TTGAAACCATTGCGACCTATTCTTCCTCGGCCTTCTTCTTATTGCGACTATTGCGACCCTTCGATAATTGTGACCATTAAAACCATTGCGACTCCCGATACGCTCCGCTATCGGGATTAGTTCGACTTTGTTTATTCAGTTCACTTCGTTCCTGAATAAACAGTCTCACTGAACATTGCGACCACTCTTCCCTTGCGACTCCCGAAATGGCAGAAATCTGCGATTTCCTCGCCATTTCGAGGATGCTCGAAAAATATTGGCATCAGCCTCAGGCTGATTGCCTATTTTTCGGCACCTGTGACCATTACGACAATTGCGACCTTTTTTCCCTTGTGACCATTGTAACCATTGAGACTTCTTCTTCCTCAGCCTTCCTGCCCGCTGTATCCGCGTTAGGCGGAGAAGGCGGGAGCCTTTTTCTTATTGCGACTATTGCGACCATTGAAACCATTGCGACTATTACTACATTTCAATTAGTGCGATCGCTGCAACAATTATGACTCCTTATTAAATCCGTTGTCCCTTCACCCGGTCCATATCTCCCACGACCTCTCAGCCTGCAGCTCGAGCATCCTCTGCCCATTGATACAGGTTGCTCCTTTCTGCATGCCAAACCTTAGAAAGGCTGTCTCGGGAGGATTATATACCAGGTCATACAGAATATGATCAGGTGTGAGTAAATCATAGGGTATATCCGGATAAGTATCTATATCAGGGAAGGTGCCCAATGGTGAAGTGTTAACGATGATTAAATTTTTCGAGATTACTGGTAAACATATATCACGATAACTGATTTGACCCTCTGAAGGTGTTCTTGATACATATGTATAGTCAATGCCGAGCTGATTAAATACATATGCTACAGCTTTCGAGGCACCACCGGTTCCAAGAATGAGAGCATGCGTATGGGTTTTCAAAAGAAAAGGACTGATTGAATGATGGAATCCATGGGCATCCGTATTGTATCCTGAAAGATGATATTTACCCTTATCCCGGATTATTTTAATTGTGTTAACAGCACCGATCTTTTCAGCTGTCGGATCAAGTTTATCCAGGTATGGAATAATCTTTTCCTTATAGGGTATAGTAACATTCAGTCCGATCAGTCCAGGCTGTTCATGAAACAGATCAGGAAATTTTGAAATATCATCCAAGGGAAAATTCCGGTACTCATAACCGGAGATTTTCTCGCTGGAGAACTTATTTGCGAAATAACCCTCAGAGAATGAGTGCGTCAATGGATACCCTATGAGTCCAAGCAGCTTCATTATTTTCTCATTTTGGTGACAACCTCAAACAGCACGATTACAGCAATACCCGACATGGCAAGAAGGATGGCTGAAAAGACCTGTGGATCGGACTGCATCATTTCCCGGAACCGCCCGGGAAAGACATTCTGCTGAACCAACGGTTTCAGCACATCATGTGAATCCGTAAAAGTTGAAATGGTGATTTTCCAGGGCCAGATCTTATTCAACGATCCAAGCATGAATCCGGATAATAGAGCTATAGTAATAGCATAATATCGTTTAAGCAACCACGATAAAAGGTTCGAAAAACTGATAATACCTATCAGGGCACCGGCAAGCAGGACTGCCATGATGCCAATCTTCCCTTCATTCAGAGCATTCAGCATGAACTGGTATTTTCCCAGCAGTAAAAGTATAAATGATCCTGAGATCCCCGGAAGTATCATAGCGCAGATTGCCAGTGCACCGGAAAGGAAAATAAACCAGTATGCATCGGTCGTTTCTGCAGGAGTGAAAGTGGTAATAAAATACGCCGATACTCCACCTGCCAAAAGGGATACTATAACCGGAATATCCCACCGGTCAATCTTTTTTGCAACAAAAACTGCCGATGCAATAATTAATCCGAAAAAGAAGGACCATATCAGGATGGGATAGTGAATCAGAATGTATTCAAGTATCCTGGCAAGTGAAAGCACACTGATGAGGATACCCACAACAACACTTAGCAGGAAATTGCCATTGACAGCTTTCCAGAAGGCACCCAGCCCTTCCTTCCATATTTTCCTGATGCTGGTATAATTGATCGATTTGATCGAATTAACCAGCTCTTCGTAGATCCCGGTGATGAATGCAATCGTCCCTCCGGAAACTCCCGGGATCACATCGGCAGCACCCATACCTATCCCTTTCAGTGCAACCACCAGGTAAGCCCTCCATCCCCTGTTCATAACTTTCTTGCTTTAAATCCCTCCGGAAGAAAGTCAAAGAATGTGTCGCCACGCATACCCAGCCGGAGTGTTTCAAGTGCAATCACTTCATGAGGGGCTATATTACCGAGATTAACATTTGACCCGAGCAATTTTATAAACCAGACCTGCTGGCTTTTATCAGGTGCTTCCCATAATACATCCTCCGGGTTGACATGTCCCAGTATTTCATCAATCAAACCAGCGTTGGCAGAACCATCTTTATTATATATGCCCACGGTGCCGCTTTCCCTGGCTTCTGCGATCACCTTCCATGCCCCGGCACCCAGCTCTGTTTTCATCATTTCAACCCATTTTTCGGGGGGAATAATCCTGCCGGCCACCTTATAACCCACTTCGGACAACACAGTCACCTTTCTTGAGAGAATATCGATATATTTTAACTTTTCCTCGTGCGGTATGGCCATGGAACCATCTGATATTTCCGCAACTTCAAGATTGAAAGTATCAATAAGTTTCAGATATTCTTCAAACATGTCACGTATGACAAACGCTTCGAAGAGCGTGCCACCAAAATATGGGCGGATTCCGGCTTCCTGGTAAATCCTGATTTTTGCTTTCAGGTCATTCGTGATGAGTGCCGTACCAAAACCGAACTTCGCCAGGTCGGCAAATTGTGAACTGGAAGCCACAAAATTTTCAGATTCACGAATACTGAGGCCTTTGTCCATCACCATTGTTAAACCTGATTTCCGCGGCTTGACTGTTCTCTCCGGGATGAAGGGCAATTTAAAATTCATGGGTTAAGATTTGGATTTATAGTCTGACAATAAAGTTAATATCTTTTTATCATTTCGTATTTCAGGGCATAAGTCGAATGTCAGATGATGTTTATTATAGGAAAGCTTCAGGCCTTCCTGAAAAAATTGGTAAATCATCACTTTCTCTCCCAGCAGGCAATAATACCCGGCCATTAAATAATTTATTTCAGCCACATCAAAGTTATAAATATAGGATTCTTTCAAAACTGATATTGCCTGTTTGGGCCCTGAGAGAATATTCCCGAGTTCGGCAAGATTCAACCATGCTTCTGAATCATAAGGATCAATTTTGGTTGCCTTGCTAAAGGCAGCTGTCGCGTCTCTATATTCCTCCAGATATATCCTGATTTTGCCCAGCGTATACCAGTAATCCGAATTTTCATCATCAATTTCAACCGCTTTTAATGCACAGGATAATGCATCGCGGTACTTTTCCATGTTGAGATAACAAACGGCAAGGCCGTACCATGCTTCACTGAATTCATCATCGAGCTTAAGTGCATAATTATAATGCCTGATGGCTTTCTGCCATTGCTGAAGCTTTTCATAACATTCACCCAGGAAACACCAGGCAATGACATTATCCGGTTCAAGATCAACAAATTCATTATAAACCTCAATTGCATCAGCATACTGCCCTGAATGGGACAGGGCAATTGCCTTATTCAGCATTGCTGAGGCATATTTATCATTTACCGCCAGGGCAAAATCATACGCATCGATTGCTTTATCATATTCTTCCATTTTAATATACACAAGCCCCAGGTTAAACCATACACTTTCTGAAAAAGGTTCCAGGTCAAGGTATATTTTATAATACTCAATGCTTCGGTTGAATTCCTGGAGTTTTTCATAACAATTTGCCAGATCATAGATCAGGCTGAGCTTTTCGGGATTTATTTCATATGCTCTCTTCAGGTATTTAACAGCCAGTTTGTACTGGTGAATGTGTTCAAAAGAATGAGCGATATCATGTAAAATGTCTTCCAGACTTTCTGCGTAAAGGGATAATGCCTTTTCGAAAGACTTCTCAGCTTTTCTGACATTTCCCATCTGGTTATAAATCATACCTTTCAGGATATACAGTTCACTATTTGAATATTCGACTTTCTCAAGATCGGTTAAGATACTAATAGCCCTTGCAGTATCTCCTTTTTCAGCCAGCACTTCAGCTTTTTTTAATAACAACACATTGGACGAGGGATGTTGCTGTATCCCTATATCGACAGCATTGATGGCCTGGGAAAAGAGGTCTCCGTCGAGGTAGTAGTCAATAATCCTTTCAAATTGATAGACATCAAAATAAACGACTCTTTTATCCCTGATCATATGCTCATAACGATCAAGGATATTCCTTAACTCGGCATCTTCTATAAAATCTTCTTCTTCTTTCAATGCAGATCCCAGAAATGATAAGGTGCAAAAATAGCAATAATTTTATGGAGATAGTTTATTATATATTTTCAGAACTCTCTCTTAATAGGACGTAAAAAGTAAAAAAAAATTCCTGAACCACAGAGGACACAGAGAAATAACAGCGTAAACAGAGAGTTCCAGATCAATTAGTCGTTACTCTGTTTTCTCCTTTTATCCTCTGCTAGCTCTGTTGTTAATTGGGCAATAGGAATACCCTCAATAGTGGAACACATTTCAGGAAGATTAAGGTTTACCTTTCTTACTGGAAGAGGAATCCAAATTTCAGTTCAAGCCGGTTATATTTGGTGGTAAGTGTTGTTGTTTCGTGCGACCATTCATATGTTCTGACAGTTTTGATATCCTGGTACCGGTAATGGAAATTTATCTCAAAAGCATTGCGGTTATTGGTCCAGATAAGCACCCCGATTCCTGTACCATATAAATATCCTCCCGTGGAATTATAGTTTTCACCCCAGTAGGATACCGGATCTTCAAGGGCAAGGGAATAGCCTGCCTTCAGGTTAAGAAAGGGGGTGAATTTGTTGTTCGCAATAATCCAGCGGGTTTCGAAATACATTGGAAGTATTATCGTTTCAAATAATTCAACGCCGATACCGGCACCAACAATATACCTGGAAGAAAACCCATAGCCATTAAAAGATGATATCGAAAGAATGGCGTTCTTACTGTTATTGCCTGTCCCGATAAGCATACCGAAGTCCGTAATGTTTAGGTAACCTTTGGGCCCGAATGAGGAGGGTATGGCTGAAGAATATGGTTTAAATTTTTCACTTGTGATGGACTCAACATCCTTCCTGTTAAAATGCATGATGTTCTGACACAGGGTCTCAATCTTTAATACTCCCGGGTCAGGCTGCTCAATGACGATCCCTTTATAGACATCGCCATTCTTCAGTCGAATTACATCAACCGTATATTTCTGTCCGCTGACATTAAGAATGATAAAAAAAATCATTGCCAGGCAAAGGAATATTGTTTTAATAAATGGTTGCTTCATGGTTTAAGTTATAACAGGTAAAATGATGATTTATTAACAGGTTAAAGATGAATTTTAAATTCTGAAGGTTGCGTTGGTTTAATATTATTGTTGAATTATTAAATATCCCTGCGAAAGTCTGATATTTCAATAGTGTTGATGGATTGAATGTCCCGGCTTTCCAGCCGGGACATTCAGTTCACCGATTGCAGAAAAGAATTGCTCTTCTTTCCAGACGGGATATTCAATGTACTATTGATATTATTCAGAAGCGCAACCTCTCAGGCTTTTTTTGCATCTATAAACTGAATAATCCTTAAACCTTGATATCATGAAAAAGCAACAAAAACTTCATTCATTTATTTATATCCTGATATTAACTGCATTCATTTTGCCAGGTTGCCAGGATAGAATCTACGAGACGTATGAGCTGAATAATCCTGTTTATTTGACTTATGATGAACTCAGGGAGGCAGTAAGTGATACACTGCCGATAAATCTTGAACATCCTGGTAAAATTTATATCAGGGGAGATATGCTGTTTGTTAACGAGGTCAGGAAAGGTATACATATAATCGATAATTCCGATCCTGCCAGTCCCCAGGTCCTGAAATTTATAGAAATACCCGGGAATATTGACCTTGCTGTGAAAGGCAATGTTCTTTATGCCGACAGCTATATCGACCTGGTGGTTATAGATATATCAGACCTGTCTGACATTAATGAGATCGGACGTATTGAAGATGTCTTTTCTTATTCTATCCCACCATACGAATCCCAGCAAAGAGTTGGTGAAATAGATCAGTCTCTGGGAGTTGTTGTCGGATGGAAAACCGAAACAGTCACAGAAGAGATATCGGAACCGTTCTTACATTCATTCACGGTTCGTGGATGGGAAGCAACAACAATGAATAATGCATTTTACGGGGCCAAATCAGGTGGGGGTAATAATTCTGCAGGTACCGGGGGCTCCATGGCAAGGTTTATCATTTACGAAAATATTCTTTATACAATTGACATTTCAACATTGCATTTCTTCGATGTGAGTGAATCGACCACACCATGGGCTGTGGGAAACCAGAGTATTGGATGGAATATCGAAACAGTTTTCATTGCAAAGGATCATCTTTTCATCGGGGCTCAAACCGGTATGTACATCTACAGCCTTTATGATCCGGTAAAACCCCAATATATATCAACTTACTGGCATAGAACAAGTTGTGATCCCGTTGTCGTGGAAGGTAATTATGCATATGTTACCCTTCGTACCGGCACTTTATGTGAACAGGATGTGAACCAGCTGGATGTTGTTGATATCAGGGATCTGGATAATCCGGAAAAGATAAAATCTTATACGATGTACAATCCACATGGACTAGGGATTGATAACGGGATTTTATTTGTCTGCGACGGGGAAGAGGGATTAAAAGTCTATAATGCATCAGATCCGTATAATATTAAAGCAAACAAGCTTGCACATTTTCCTGACATCAATGCATTTGATGTGATCCCGATTGATGATCTCTTGATTATGGTTGGGAAGGATGGAATTTACCAGTACGATTATACCAATCTTGAGAATATAGAACTGTTAAGCACCCTGCCAATCTTCAGTGATTAGGCAGGTATTCACCATAGGTTGTGCTGAAAGGAGATCTACCGGTAGATCTCCTTTTTTGCTGCTGAAAGGGTGTTTTTCAATAACGATACCCTGGTCATCGGCCCTACACCACCGGGTACCGGGGTTATATAACTACATTTTGGAGCCACTTCGTCAAATTTCACATCACCGGCCAGTTTAAATCCTGACTTGGTTTCCGTTGAAGGGATCCGGGTAGTGCCTACATCAATCACAACTGCACCTTCTCTTACCATATCGGCTGAAACGAAACCGGGTTGGCCCATTGCAGCAATAATAATATCTGCATTGGATGTGACCTCTTTCATGTTCTTTGTCCTGCTGTGACAAACCGTGACCGTGCAATTACCGGGATATTTCTTCTGAGCCAGGAGGATGCTCATTGGTTTACCTACAATATTACTTCTTCCTATAACCACGCAGTTCTTACCTTCAGTTTCAATTTTATATCTTCTCAGTAGCTCAATAACTCCTGCCGGAGTGGCCGAGACAAAGCATGGAAGGCCAATGCTCATCCGGCCCACATTTACCGGGTGGAAACCATCAACATCTTTGGAAGGATCAATGGTTTCAATAACCTTTTCTTCAGATATATGCGAGGGTAATGGAAGTTGAACGATGACACCATCAATCTCATCATTCTTATTTATTTCGATGACTTTGTTCAAAAGCTCTTTTTCAGATACATTATCCTCATACCTGATCAGTGTGGATCGGAAACCCACCTCTTCACAATCCTTAACCTTCAGATTCACATATGTCTCACTGGCACCATCATGCCCGACCAGTATGGCAGCCAGGTGAGGAGCCTTATGACCCTGTTTTAGAAGGGAATTCACTTCTTCCTTGATCTCTTTCCGTATCTGTGCAGCAGTTGCTTTGCCGTCGATTAATTCCATAAAATTATCTGGTATTATATATTATACTTTATTTATCCTGCGACCTTGTGACACATTATTATTCCGGATGAACTTACAAATAATTATCGATTCGAAGTTTAAAAATTGGAAAATAGTTATTCACGAGTTTTCCAATGCTTCGGTAGTTAATTTGGTAGCTGCTTAGTTATAAGAAACAAAGTATAAACGTCATTAGAAACAATATCATCCCGAGAGAGCATAGCGACCGAGGGACCTCATATCTTAAGCTCAGTGTTCCTTTATTGTTATGTCATCCCGAGGGAACGCAGCGACCGAGGAACCTCGTCTGATCTGCCAAAATCGCCGGTAATGATTTATCTTCTGGTTTTTCAGCGAAGGTAACGAAATAGTCCAATCTATATCCTTGATGGGCTTTCGGAATTACGAGTCCCCTCCTCCCGCCTGCGGCGTATCGTCGGGATGACTTGATTCTACCCCGGGTATTATGCAGACCGGTGTTTTAATTATATTTCAATAGCAACTTTGTCGTGTGTACTTTCTTTTATAATTTTAGTTGAATATTGTTGTTGACAACTTAAAAATCTACATCAAATGAAATCAAAAGAATCAGCTTTTCTTTTAAGATGTATTGCTTATTTCTTCATAATCTTTTCCGGATGTCAAAAAGGTGCTGATTATTATTCCCGTGGTGTCGGAATTTACCCCGGCAATCCGGCAGAAGATTATTCCCCGGAACTAATAACGGATCATGAAAATTACCGTAACCTGGCAAGGCTCAGATCTGCGTATCATTCCTCCAGCTACGATTATAACCTGACCGCCCAACTGGTTACTGACGGAATCATCATCAGTGAAATGCCGGATTACATATCACTATCCACCAGCCAGGGACCACTACCAAAAAATGAAAGGGAATGGTTACTCGACCATAACAGTGTTACATCAGTAAGTCTGGAGGGTAGGGATATCTTTTTACAGTTTGAAATGAGCAAGAATACTGATATTCCTGAGATAACCAGGATAAATCTTAATGGCAGTTTAACATACGATGAAAATAAACCTGGAGGATGGCAGTTTATCTTTTCCGGCTCCAATGATGGTGTTACATGGGATGAGCTTGGGAAGGTGAGGGGATCAGGCTTGCCAGGCCAGGAAAGGCCGGATCCGTTTGCCAGGATGCGTGCCGGGAGTGAGCGTCAGGGCAGGGACTCAACAAGACGCCGGCGGCCTAATCCATTTGCCGATTTTTTTGCTCCGCCCCCCGGCGATTCAACGGTACCAGGACCATCATTTTCTTTTCAATTCAGGCAACCCCGTGCACAGAGGTTGATAGACCAGACATTTGAATTCAGGCAACCCGTGGCATATCATTTTTACAGAATAAGCCTTTCGGCTGCATGTGCCCAATCCTGGAATTTTGGCGACTGGGATTTCTATAACAATGAAACAAGGTTAATAATGGTCCCCTCTCACAGCTTTAAGAGTGCATGGATGAGTGCCGGTACAGGCGAAGAATGGGTATATGTCGACCTTGGAGTTTCAAGCTCATTTGACCATATAAAATTATACTGGGTAAACAAGGCAACGGAAGGCATCATCCAGGTTTCTGAAGATGCCACCACATGGAATGACCTGGTTCCTATTCACGGCAATGAAGAACTGATGGATGATATCGCGCTTGATAATCCAGCTAAGGGCCGTTTTGTACGGATATTAATGACTGAAGCCGCAACAGGCGAGAGCTATGTTCTGAGTGAAATGGAAGTATTTGGGAATGGTGGCATGGTGGCCAGACCAAAAACAGGTCCAAAGATTTCAGACAACTTTATGTTTTTAACAGGCGGGAACTGGAAGATTCAACGTGCGTCTGAAGTATCCGCCACCGGAGAAAGTATTTCCCAGGCAGGATTCGAAAATGAAGACTGGGTTGTGGCAACAGTTCCCGGAACTGCCCTTGTCAGCTACCGGAACGCAGGTGCATTGCCTGATCCAAATTTTGGCGACAACCAGCTGATGATCTCTGAATCATTCTTTAATTCAGATTTCTGGTATCGCAATGAATTTGAAATACCATCAGACTTCTCAGGTGACAGGATGTTTTTAAATTTCAATGGAATCAACTGGAAAGCTGACATATTCGTGAACGGAACTAAAACAGGAAAAATCGATGGTGCCTTTATCCGTGGAAAATTTGATGTGACGGATCTTATCATCCCGGGACAGAAAAATGCAATAGCTGTATTAATACGAAAGAATGATCACATCGGAGTCGTTAAAGAGCAAACTGCTATAAGTCCCGACCGTAACGGCGGTATTCTGGGTGCTGATAATCCGACATACCATGCTTCCATTGGATGGGATTGGATACCAACGATCAGGGGAAGGAACATTGGCATATGGAACGATGTTTACTTACATGTAACAGGTGCAGTCACCATAAATGACCCCTTCATAACGACTGACCTTCCCCTTCCTGATACTACATCTGCTGATATAAGAATTGAGGTAACCCTCCGGAATCACCTGGATGAAGAGATATCCGGAATCTTTTCCGGTAAATACGGTGATATTGAATTTGAGAAGGAAGTCAGGCTTAATCCCTCTGAGACAGTAGCTGTCAAACTGGATCCGGCAACCCATCCGGCATTGCATTTTGAAAATCCGAACCTCTGGTGGCCTAAAGGGTATGGTGTGCCAAATCTATATGATGTTGAGCTCCTTTTTAAAACCGATGATGGTACAGTCTCAGATAAAAAAGTATTGAAATCGGGAGTACGAGAAATGACTTTTGATGAGATCAACCAGGTGCTGAGTATCTATATCAACGGCAGGCGTTTCATAGGACGTGGAGGGAACTGGGGTTTTCCTGAGTCGAACCTGAACTACCGGGGACGGGAATATGATATTGCTGTCGCTTATCATGCCGATATGAATTTTACCATGATACGGAACTGGGTAGGTCAAACCGGCGATGATGAATTATATGAAGCCTGTGACCGTCACGGGATTATGATCTGGCAGGATTTCTGGCTGGCAAATCCGGCTGACGGGCCGAATCCATATGATCCGGACATGTTTATGGCAAATGCAGCAGATATTGTTAAACGCATACGTAATCATCCCTGCATCGCTATTTATGTTGGGCGTAACGAAGGCAATCCGCCCGAAGTTCTCGATACCGCCCTGCGCGCGATGATTCCGAAAATTCATCCCGGTATCCATTACATCTCAAATTCCTCTTTTGGTGTTGTCAGTGGTGGAGGGCCTTACAGGGCACTACCTGTAAGAGACTATTTCCTGTTGTATGGATGGAACAGGTTTCATAGCGAAAGAGGAATGCCAAATGTTATGACATTTGAAAGCCTGCAACAAACTTTACCCGAATCCGCCTTGTGGCCGCAGAACAGCATGTGGGGCCTTCACGATTACTGCCTGGAAGGTGCCCAGGGAGCTGCCTCTTTTAACCAGATAATTGAAAAAGGATTTGGCCCTGCAGAAGATGCAAAAGAGTTTACTGAACTGGCTCAGTGGATAAATTATAACGGTTACCGGGGAATGTTTGAGGGAAGAAGTCCTATGCGTAAAGGACTGCTCCTGTGGATGAGCCACCCCGCATGGCCATCTATGGTGTGGCAGACATATGATTATTATTTTGAACCAACTGCTGCATATTTTGGATGTAAGAAAGCATCAGAACCAGTTCATATCCAGTGGAATCCGGTATATAACGATATTGAAGTTGTTAACTATAATGGTAAAGACAGGTTTGGATTAACCGCTAAAGCTCAACTAATAAATATGGACGGATCAGTTCTGTGGGAAAAAGAAACCGGGCTTGATATTATAGAAGATTCAACAGCTAAATGTTTCAGGCTTGAATTCCCTGAAAGTTTATCACTCGTGCATTTTATCAAACTTACTTTAACCGAGAATGCGAAAACCATATCTGAAAATTTCTACTGGCGCGGGCTTGAAGATGGAAATTACCAGATCCTCAATGATTTACCGGTTGTTCAACTGAATCATAGTACACAGGTCAAAAAATCAGGAGACAAATGGATGCTTGTGACGACGCTGAGTAATTCCTCAGAACACCCCGCTCTTATGATCAGGTTGAAAGTAGTTGGTAAAAACAGCGGGGAACGAATCCTCCCAGTATTTTACAGCGATAACTATGTCTCATTGATGCCCGGTGAAGAAAAAGTTATTACGATGAAATTGATGGACAGGGATACGCGGGGTGAAAAACCGGATGTGAAAATTTCAGGGTTTAATCTAGGACCATAACCATACGCGGGGTATTAGTCCATAGAGGTTCGTCACCCCCTCTGTGTCTCTCCCTGCAAGCAGGGGGAGATATCCTGATGACAGCTAGAGGTAGTGACTTGCCCCAGGACTTCAGCCCAGGGGTATAAAACAAAAACAATTTGTAATCTAACCCCGGACTTGAGCCCGGGGGGTCTAAAACAAAACGCGATGATATTTAAAAGTATACCTAAAGCAGCATTCGTTGTTGTACTTATTACCGGAATATCGAATTGTATCCTGGCAGGTGACCCTGTGAATCCAAATACCACACCTGAGGCCAGGGCATTGCTCGACCTGTTTTACAGGATATCAGGTAAATACACACTTACAGGTCAGCACAATTATCCGAATACAAAAGACAGAAATACCCGGTTTGCAGCAAAGTATATCGGGCAAACTCCTGCAATCTGGAGTACCGATATGGGATTTGCCGAAAAAGGTAATTATGATTCATATCTTGCCCGGCCTGATATTGTGAATGAAGCAATCCGGCAGCACAAAAAAGGATCAATTATTACTATCTGCTGGCATGCCGTACCACCAACAGCCGATGAACCGGTTACTTTTCAGCCACAAGGACCGGTAGCCCCTGATTCCCTGGCAAGTGTGCAGGGACAACTCCTTGATGAACAATTCAAAGAACTCCTGACACCGGGAACAAGGCTATATAACCGTTGGGCCGCACAGGTCGATTCAATTGCTTTTTACCTGAAAAAACTGCAGGATGCTAATGTACCGATCCTCTGGAGGCCATACCATGAGATGAATGGTGACTGGTTCTGGTGGGGTGGCCGTGTGGGAAAATACAGCACAATTGATCTGTACCGGCAATTATATGACCGCATGGTAAATCATCATAAACTGAATAATCTTGTCTGGGTATGGAGTGTTGACAGGCCAAGCACACCCATCAGGCAATTCTCCAATTTCTATCCCGGAAATGAATATCTCGATATTCTTTCGCTGGATGTTTATGGCAGCGATTTCAACCAGGCGTATTATGACAGCCTTATGGCATTGTCTCATGGAAAACCCATTGTCTTAGGAGAGGTCGGCAACCCTCCTACCCTCGATATACTGGATCATCAGCCAAACTGGTCTTACTGGGTTATATGGGCTGGTATGGTCAGAAACCTGACAAAAAAACAACACCAGGTGCTGGTTAATGATCCAAGGATGTTGAGCCAGGAAGATCCGGCATACTGGGAGGTGATGAATCCTTTCAGAAAAGCCTGTGGATTACCATTGCTGCCATTAGCAGATAAGTACCCTGTAAATTTTTCTGGTAAGTGGATTTTTAATGAAGAAAAAAGTGAACCGGGTTCCATGGGATTCGGGAATACTCCCTATGAAATGGAAATAGACCATGATGATGATATACTGTTTGTTAAAAAATTAATCATTGTTGAATGGGGTGATGACCGTATTACCGGTGAAGATATCCTGCTCGACGGTACTGAAATAAAATCGGAGTTTTTTAATGCACCACGCATTTCAACAGCCACCTTTGATGAAAAGGCAAATTCGATAAAAATCAGTTCTACGGTGAAATTTGACAGGGGAGGACGTATTTTTGAAATGAAAAGCAGCGAAGAATGGAGCCTTAATGAGGATGGAAATATCCTGAAAATCTTACAAAAATCAACCGGTTTCAGGGGCGGGGAAAATATTGTAACGCTTATATTCGAGAAACAATAACCACAATCTTAAGCTAGTTTTACCGGTAACCGTATCCCTGATTTGTCATTCATTGTAATTAGCTTGCTACGCAAGCGTCATTAAGTAGTCATTTATTGTCATTTGCTCGCTTTGCGAGCGTCATTTGAAAGTTATTCAGTTATTCTTGGGTTTCGCTCTTAACAGTTACAAACATCTTTAGAACCAGATCATCCCGATCCGCCTTAGGCGGAGAGGGACCTCATCTGATCTGAAAAAAATCGTTAGTCATAAATTGTCATTTTTTCTTTCCACCGAATTTTTTACAGTCCTAGCATCCAAGTTCTGGATTATCACCTGCGAACACGAGATCCCTCAGTCGCTCCGCTCCTTCGGGATGACTTGTCAACTTCTATGATTTTTAGAAAATTGAAGGACCCATAACTTACACTTAAACCTCACACTTTACAGGAACCTGAAACATTCATGTTAAAGCATTTTTCTCCAAACTAAAAACCGACAACCGACAACTGACAACTGAGAACACTTTTACTTTTTACTTTTTCCTTGCCCTCAGGGAGCTATTTGATTTTAAATTTTAAATAACTTATTTTTATATTATTAAACTTTCTTCCAAATTCCTGCACTCATGCAGATCTGGTCTGCTGAAATAAAAGAACTTGAAACGTTAAATGTTTCCATAAAAGGCAGGTTTCCTGAACTTGAGAAAGAAATGGAGCAACTTATGGAGACTAAAGATGCGAACGTTGTCATGCTCTATTCGAGGCGATGCCTGGAAGTGGTTATAACCGATCTATGTGAATGTGAATTAAAAAGACCACGAAAAACAGAACCGCTCAAAGGGATCATTGATAAACTGAACCGGGAAGAGAAAGTACCTTCCAATATCATCGCATCCATGCAAAGCCTGAATAGTCTGTCAACATTCGGCGCACACCCCAAAGACTTTGATCCACGACAGGTAAAACCGGTGCTTAATAATCTTACAACCATTATAGAATGGTACCTGAACTATAAGGATACCCGGAGTATTGATAAACCAAAGACGGACCAGGTGAAAGACGACACTAAAAGCCTTGATGATTCCACCAGACAGATCTCAAAACCAAAGAAAAAGTTGATACTGTTACTTTCCGGACTTTTAATTGTTTGTGTTATTGTTATTGTGGTGTTAGCAGTATTTAATGTTATTGACGGCAGGAAACAGGTTGAAGTTGATACAGGCCTTGAAAGATCCATTGCTGTGAAACCATTCTATAACTTAAGTGGTGATCCCGACCAGGAGTATATGTGTGATGGTTTGACTGATGAGATCATCAATCACCTTTTTAAAATAGCATCCTTTGATAAGGTGGTTTCTTTAAGCACTGTATTAACCTATAAAGGGACTGATAAACAGCTGCCGCAGATTGCTGAAGAATTGAAGGTCAATTATATTCTCGAAGGTACTTACAAGAAGATCGGTAACAAAGTCAGGGTAACGGCCCAGCTGATCGAACCTAAAAACGATAAACATATATGGCTCCAGGAATATGAACAGCCCTATGAAGAGATAATAACCATCCAGTCGGATATTGCTCTGCAGATCGCGGATCATTTAAAAGCATTCTTAACTGATTCAGAAAAGCAGAACATTCAAAAAATTCCCACTAACAATCCTGAGGCATATGACCTTTTACAAAGAACACTTTATACTGTAAGGTTAGGCACCGGTTTTAGTTTTGGGAATAATACACAATTTTGGGATACAGTTTTAAAAGTCATTAAACTGGATCCAAATTATGCAGATGCATATGCTTTGGCTGGTTGGTTTCTAATTGGATCAGCTAACTATGGTGGTGGAGTGGAAATACAATCTGTTACCTGGGATGCATTACACTATCTGGAAAAGGCCCTGGAAATAGATCCGGATAATGGTCTGGCACATAATGGTCTCGGAATATTGAATGACTGGTTCACATGGGACTATATCAAAGCAAACAGAGAATTCTTACGAGCCATTGAACTGACACCTAATTATTTCGGAGTACATAGCCAGTATGGAGAGTTTCTGATGAAGAGGAACAGGCTTGCAGATGCAAAATCCTGTTTTGAAAAAGGGGAAAGGCCTTTCCAAGACAGATACAGGGAAATCAGGAGGGAAATATTAATAAACGATAAACGGGATGCCTACAATTCGATAAATGAAATGCTTGATTTATTTCAGGAGCAAGGATTCAGATGGGCAGGAGAAGCCTATATCTGGCTTGAAGAATATGATTCTGCCAGGTATTACCTTGAATCGGCTATAAAAAATGATGACGCTGAAATGCAGGTGCCCAGGTTTCAGACATGCCTGGCATTAGCATATCATAAAACAAACAATGATCAGCAGGCCCGGACAATCATCAATCAGTTGGTTACTAAAAGTGATGAAACCACAGCCGGAAGTCCGGATTTCTTTACCGGATGGTATTACAGCGGTATCGGCGAGGTGGATTCTGCCTTCTACTGGCTTGAAAAAGCATACAAAAATAAAAGTCCTGAAATACCTTGGTTAAAAGTAGACCCGGTATTCAATAATCTCAAGAATGATGACCGTTACTGGGATCTGTATGAACGAACGGGGCATAAAGCGTATGATGATTATATGGCAAGCAAGGGGGATTGATAAATAAAGTTCATCCGGTTATTAACCGGATGAATGATAAATAAGCTGATGCATTGTAAACCCGATTGTTAATCGGGGCATGATTGTAAACCCGATTGTTAATCGGGGTAGGATTCAATACGTGCTTATTATACCACCCCGGTTGACAACCGGGTTTAACATTATTATCCCATATTAGTGAAGCTGCCGATTAACAATCAGCAGAACTTCAATTCCCCTTTAACTGTGTCATATTCCGCATCCTGGCCATCATATTCTTCCCACTCTGTGCCATGCGCATCATTTTCCTGGTTTCATCAAACTGTTTGATCAACCGGTTAACATCCTGGATGGTTGTGCCGCTCCCATTTGCAATCCTTTTCCTGCGGCTCCCGTTAAGGACGGACGGATCTTCCCGTTCCTGTGGTGTCATGGACTGTATGATAGCTTCGATGCCTTTAAACGCATCATCGTCTATGTCGAGGTTTTTTATAGCTTTTCCCATGCCTGGTATCATTGAGGCAAGATCCTGTATATTCCCCATCTTCTTGATCTGCTGTACCTGTGAGATAAAATCGTTAAAGTTAAATTGGTTCTTTGCGATCTTCTTCTGGATCTTTCTCGCTTCTTCAACATCATACTGCTCCTGGGCTTTTTCAACAAGGGTTACGATATCTCCCATACCAAGGATACGGTCGGCCATTCTTTCAGGGTGGAAAACATCAAGGGCATCGGGTTTCTCACCTATGCTGACAAATTTAATGGGTTTCTGCACAACTGTTTTGATGGACAGCGCTGCTCCTCCCCTGGTATCTCCATCCAGCTTTGTTAATACAACGCCATGAAAATCAAGGCGGTCATTAAATTCCTTTGCAGTATTCACAGCATCCTGTCCTGTCATGGAATCAACAATAAAAAGGATCTCCTGTGGAGTAACAGTATTCTTAATTGCCGCAACTTCTTTCATCATCTCTTCATCGATGGCAAGTCGTCCTGCAGTATCAATGATCACCACATTCTGTCCCTGTAGTTTAGCGCTTCTGACAGCATCTTTGCATATCCTCACAGGATCTTTGCTGTTTTCATCCGAGTAAACAGGTGTCTCGACCTGCTCTCCAAGTATTTTCAACTGTTCAATGGCAGCAGGCCTGTAAATATCACCGGCCACGAGAAGCGGAGTTCTTCCCTTTTTCTTTTTTACATAATGCGCAAGTTTTGCTGCGAAAGTTGTCTTTCCTGAACCCTGAAGCCCTGCCACAAGAATAACAGCAGGATTTCCTTTCAGGTTAAGATCTGCCGTCTCCCCTCCCATTAATAGGGCGAGTTCATCATGAACTATTTTAACCATCATCTGGCTTGGCTGAACAGCAGCAAGAATCTTCTCACCAAGGGCCTTTTCCTTAACCGTGTCTGTAAAACTCTTTGCAATTTTGTAATGGACGTCAGCATCCAGTAAAGCCTTACGAACATCTTTTAAAGTCTCAGCAACATTAATTTCGGTAATTCTCCCCTGTCCCTTGAGTAATCTGAAAGCTTTATCAAGCCTGTCTGTAAGATTTTCGAACATGATGACCTATTTTTTTTGCAAAAGTAGGCATTTCTGAAGAAAGGAGTTCAAAGTTCAAAGTTTAAAGTTCAAAGTTATGAGTTATGAGTTATGAGTGTTGAGTTATGCCGTCTGTCCCGACCTGTCGGGAGTTTTCAACTGGCAGTTATACCTAAAAAGGGTGAATCGGTCAAGTCCGGTTTTCAACCGGACACATTTTATAATACATGGTGGTACAGTAAAGAAATTGGGGTGTGCCACAACTTCAATTTAAGGTTTCACGCAAAGCTCGCCAAGTTATCGCTAAGATCGCAAAGTCCTGAATAACAGAAGTATGCTCTTTGTGATCTTGATGCTTTCTTTGCGTTCTTTGAGTGAAAAAATAGTTGTGATACACCCCAATTTGATTGTTACTGGTCCCACCATCGGGAATTGTATGAAATCCCATATTACAACACCACCCAAACACCTTCCCCACACCCACTAATATACTAATTCACTAATCTACCAATTTACCAACTACATACGTTCAGGGACTTCAATACCCAGGAGCCACATTCCGGATTCGATGATGTTACCAACTACCCTGGATAACAACAGCCTGTATTTGCGGATTTCTTCAGTTTCCGCACTGAGAATAGAAAAATCATGATAGTACTGGTTATACTCTTTTGCCAGTTCATAAACGTAGTTGGCGATGAGTGAAGGATTCAGTTCATTTCCTGCTGACTCCACTGTTTCAGGATACTGGCTGATAAGCTTAATCAGCTCAACTTCCTTTTCAACAGGTATAATATTATCTGAAAGAAATGGTTCCAGACTTTGTTCTTTCGCCTTTCTTGATAAAGAACAGATCCTTGTGTATGTATACTGGATAAACGGCCCGGTATTGCCATTGAAATCAACCGATTCTACCGGGTCAAAGAGCATATTCTTTTTAGGATCAACTTTTAGGATGAAATATTTCAGTGCACCGAGTCCAATAATCCTGAAAATATTCTCTTTTTCCTCGCTTGTATAATCATCCAGCTTTCCCAGCTCCTGTGACATTGTGCGTGCAGTCCTTATCATCTCTTCGATTAAATCATCGGCATCCACAACCGTACCTTCTCTTGATTTCATTTTTCCTGATGGCAATTCTACCATTCCGTAAGAAAGATGATAAAGATTATGTGCCCAGGGAAATCCCATTTTGTCTAATAGCTTTATCAGCATCTGGAAGTGGTAATTCTGTTCGTTCCCAACAACATAAATATGTTTATCAAAATGATAATCCTGGTAACGTTCGTGTGCAGTTCCCAGGTCCTGCGTAATATAAACAGAGGTTCCGTCACTCCGTAATAAAACTTTTTGATCCAATCCCTGGTCTCTCATATCTGCCCAAACTGATCCATCCTCCCTCTTCTGAAAAACACCGTTTTTCACACCTTCAAGAACAATAGACCTGCCAAGCTTGTATGTTTCTGATTCATAGTATATCTTATCAAAGTCAACACCAAGAGCTTTGTAGGTTTCATCAAATCCATCATATACCCATCCATTCATTTTTTCCCATAAAGCCCAGGTTTCTGTATCATTTATCTCCCATTTTCTCAGTAGTTCCTGGGCTTCCTGAATGAGAGGTGCTTCCTTCATGGCCTGCTCCCTATCCACTCCCGATTCAACCAGGGCATCCACCTGCTTTTTATATTCCTGTTCAAACTTCACATAATAATCCCCAACAAGGTGATCACCTTTTGTACCTGCAGATTCAGGAGTTTCACCCTGTCCCCATTTCATCCATGCCAGCATAGACTTACAAATATGGATCCCGCGATCATTTACAATATTTACTTTGATGACCTTGTGACCTGAAGACTGAAGAATCCGTGAAATGGAGAATCCGATCAGGTTGTTCCGGATATGTCCGAGATGTAAAGGTTTATTGGTATTTGGAGATGAATATTCAACAACAAAAATTTTCCCATTCTTGCTCAGAAAATCAGTAATTTCATTTTTGAAGAAGCCGGATAATACATCTTTCCAGAAATATGTATCCAATTCAATGTTTAAAAATCCTTTTACAATATTATAATTTCTTATTTCCGGAATTTTCTCTTTTAAACAGGTGGCAATTTCAAGTCCTGTTTCTTCTGGGGATTTTTTTGACAGGCGAAGAAGTGGAAAAACAACAAGCGTAATATCTCCCTTAAATTCCTTTCGGGTTCTCTGCAGTTGAATAGAAGAAGACATATCTCCTGACTGATAGAATTCCTCAATTGCTTTTGTTATCCTTTCTCCAAGAATATCTATGAATGATTCCATTGCGGACTTTTTGAACCGGACAAATATACTTGAAAGATTTGTGAAAAGGAATTTCATATAAACGGAAATCATACTTTTTATGAACGTACGTTTATTTAATTATACTGACTATATTAGTGTAAAGAAAATCTTATGGCAAAGAATAGCCTGAGGTTATGGAAGGATACTGGATTCAAGAAATGAATATAAAAATGCAAAGGATAAATGATATATCCTAAATTGGGGCCATGTCATCCTGAACTTGTTTCTTATGACTCTCATGAGATTAATAATAACTGAAACATAAATTAATTGATAACCTAAACACCATTCACAAAAAGGTTTTACATATCGTAGCCTTTAACGTACCCTATCCACCTGATTATGGCGGGGTTATAGATATATTCTATAAGGTGAAAGCACTGAAGGAGCTTGGTGTGGAAGTTATCCTGCATTGCTATCAATACGGTCGCAACAAAAGCCCGGAGCTTGAACAGCTATGCAAAGAAATATTTTATTATGAAAGGCGTTCAGGATTTCACTATTATCTGAATGCCCTGCCCTATATCGTCGTAACACGCTCATCCTCTGAACTCCTGAGAAATCTGACCAGCGACCCCTATCCTGTTTTATTTGAGGGGATCCATACGAGCTATTTCATCAGAAATACCGGTCTGCAAAATAAGTTACTGATATTGCGTACACATAATATCGAACATAAATATTACCTGGGATTGGCCATCGCTGAATCATCTCTGGTAAATAAATTATTCTTTTTAACTGAATCAGGCAAACTGAAGCGTTATGAATATAACCTTCCAGGGCATATAAATATTGCTGCAATTTCAGCTTCTGATGCTGATTATTTCGGTTCACGAGGGTACAAAATATTTCACCTTCCACCATTTCATCCAAATGCAGAGATCAATAGTTTACCCGGTAAGGGAGAATATATTCTGGTTCATGGTGATTTGTCTGTTGCAGCAAACATTTCATCGGTTGAATATCTTATAAACAACGTAGTGGGTAACATCCCCTTCCGGGTAATCATTGCAGGGAAAAATCCAGCCCGGAGGCTTCTTAAGATTGTGAAACAAAACGATCACATCACTCTTCATGCAAATCCCAATGATTCTGAAATGTTTCAGCTGGTTCAGCAGGCCCAGATTAATCTCATACATTCATTTCAATTCACAGGGATAAAACTGAAACTTCTGGCTGCATTATTTAATGGACGACACTGTCTAACAAATCCTGAATCCGTTCAAAACAGTGGCCTGGAAAACCTGTGCCACATAGAACAAAATCCTCGTAGAATGCGGGACAGGATCAATGAACTTATGGAAGTTCCATTCACGGAAGAGGAAATTCAAACAAGAGATATGGCCCTTAAAAGGGATTATTCAAACAAAGCAAATGCGCAGAAGATAATTGATATGATTTAATTGTTTTTTTCGTGAGGATGCCTGTCGCGGGGTGGAAAGTCAGATTTATAGGTATCCGATAAGTTGGAAAACTTAAGCCGATTGAATACAATATATAAAATGATCAAATATATTCTTATACAGAAGTATTATCACAAATTTATTTAGTCGGGGGCGGTGTCGTAGCTAAACATCAATGGATTAAATTGGATAAAATAAATTATTTCCCGCAGATCCTTTAGAATTTAATAGGTTGATTTTAAACTCCTGCGAAATCTGTGGCATAATCTGCGAGAAGCCTTTAAATTCATTCTAATCGGTTTCAATCCATCATTGCTATATTATGACACAGCCCCCCGGAAAAAAATGATGGCCGGCTGAAAAGTCCGGTTACCAACCGGGTCGAACACTAAAGATTCTTGAAAGAAAAGGACTTGCAGATCAATCCTCTATTTTTCCGGTTTTGTCTCAGAATCCTTTATCATTACTGAGAATATAAATAATATCACAGCAGAGGCTGCAAATATTACCATTAAGGAAAGGAACATTTTGCGAATTACTTCTTGCAGCTCGATGATTTCCCAGATGCCTAGGAGTGCGATGATGGTAAAAACCAGAATGACACCGATCAGTAAATAAGATATAATCCTTTTAATTGAATTGCCCATTTTTTTATGTTTTAGTTCAACATCTTCCTTAAATGTAAAGATAATTCATAAATATTTTTCAATTCAACAGAACCGGATTTTTTTTGTAGTTTCCAGATTGTTTTTTCTCCCGATTTAAGAACATGTACAGATGGGATTTTGTCCTTATCCTTTTCAATCCTGTAACCCAACCTTTCAAGAGCCTTTGCAGTCCATTCTTTTTCGATTGATTCATCACCTTCCAGACCGATTGTATCTCCAAATATTTTCTTAATTGTAAAACTTGCATTTCTCTGATCAAATTGTACCTTTTCTGTATTGAAGATGCCCTCCAGTTCACCGGAGAGTATCAGGTCTTCCGGGGCTCCGTATTTGATATTTTTATTTTCTATCAGCCAGATCCCATCAGCTTCAGCCAGGGCAGCATGAATGTCATGTGTGGAAAAAATGATCGTTTTACCTTTATCACGGGTAAGGTATTGCAAAAGGTGAAAGATTTCAAAGCGGTTAATGACGTCAAGGAATGCAGTTGGTTCATCCAGATAGATCAGTTCTGTGTTCTGTGCCAGGGCTCTGGCTATCATTGTTCTCTGGCGTTCCCCATCACTTATCTCATCGATGAATTCATGCTGTTTATCAACAATCCCTACCCCTTCCATTGCTTCCAAAACGATTGCGTTATCTTCCCATGAAAGTTTACCCAGCCATCCTGTATATGGTGTACGGCCCAATGCTACCAGATCTTTCACCTTCATATGGCCGGCATGGATCGTATCTGTCGAAACATATGCAATCTTTCTTGCCCTTTCAGATATCGCATATTTTCTTATATATGTATGATAAAGGAGCACATTTCCGGAAAGTGGTTCCTGAAGACCACATAATGTCCGCAGGAGTGTGCTTTTACCGGAACCATTCCGTCCTATCAATGCAATAAGTTCTCCTGGGTGAACTTCAATATTTACCGATTCAAGCAAAGAGATTTTTGACCTCCCTTTCTTATAACCTGCTTTCAGGTTTTCAAGCCTAACGATATGTTTCTGTTCATTACTCACTTAAGCAAGGGTTACCAAACGCTGTTTTTTTACTATGATCCAAACAACTACCGGTATTCCAATGATGGCTGTTACTGAATTGATTGGCAATATTTGCTTTGATCCGGGTAAGTGAGATATAATATCACTGATTAACATGATTGAGGAGCCAAGCAAGAGTGTTCCCGGAAGTAATATCCTGTGGTTGGACGACTGGAATATGATCCTGGCAATATGAGGAACAGCAATTCCTATAAATCCTATTGGACCACAGAATGCCGTTATTGTACCGGCAAGGATACTGGTGCTGGTAAATATTAAGATCCGGATCAGCCGAATATTAATTCCCATCGTCAACGTATATTGCTCACCGAGAAGTAAAACATTCATTCCTTTGATGGCGAAAAGAGCGATGAGCAAACCTGCTGCTACACTGATAATCATTATCCGGAGCTGCGGACCTGTTACATTACCCAGGCTGCCAAGGGTCCATATGATAAATGCTTTAACCTCCGATTCACTGGAGCTGTATTGCAAAATACTTACAATAGCCAGCGTAATACTTCCGAAAAGAATGCCCAGGATTAATATGGTTGTATTATCCTTAATACGCAATGAAACAGCCAGGATGAGTAAAAGGACCAACCCGGACCCCGCCCATGAAGCAATTGCGACGGACCACTGGGTACCCGCAGAGATTAAAACGGATCCTGTGAACAGGGAAATACCCATAACCAGTATCGCCACACCAAGGCTGGCTCCTGCGCTTATACCCAGGACAAATGGCCCGGCAAGAGGATTCCTGAAATATGTCTGCATCTCCAGTCCGCTGACTGATAATGCTGTTCCTGCAATAACAGCTGTAAGTGCTTTAGGTAGCCTGAAATCCAACAGTATTGTTGCCCATTCAGGTTTCAACGTATTTCCTGAAAACAACGAATTCAATATTTCAGTCAATGGAATAGCTACCGAACCTGTGAATATATCGGTAATGAATAGAAGAAACATTAGAATTGCCAGGGAAAGAAATAAGAAGGTATGCTTTAAAAAGCTTTTCGATTCATCATTCTGCCGGCCGGTGGTCAATTATATCAATTGTTAGATATGGATAACTGAAATTAATTATGATTTTAACTTATCAATCAGACGACCCATCTTCCCCATATCCTCCCGGATCTTTTTATAATAAATCCTGAGTATTTTAGGATCCTCTTTACCTTCGGGGTGGTTGACACGATAAATCAGATCCGTCCTCATCCTGATAATTTCACTTATTACTTTATTAACTTCCCCATTTTTTGTGGGATGGAAATGCCTGTGCATGTAACATTCGTTTATAAGCTCATGGGCAATTGTATTAATCTCATCCTTTAGTTCTCTGATGCTGGGCATGATAGTAATTTTATCCGTCGTGTAAAGATAAATAAAATCTGTCTTTTGAGCGATTGTCAGTAACAATCTTCTATTTTAACCTGTCAACAAAATCCATTATTCTATTTTTCTGTAATATACTAGTTCATGATCCGGCAGTATTTCCGGATGAAAGATACAGATCAGATCTTTCAGGATAATATGCGGATTGATCACTCCGGATTCCCAGTAGTCATTCCCCCCGGATGCATTTAACCTCGCATTATTATTATAAATTGTCTTTTCAATATATGGCCTGAAATATTGTAAGCGTTGATCGGTATTTATTATCTCCCGGATTGATCCGGCAGATCCTGAATTTATCCAGATATCCGCCTGACCGGCCCGTAAAAATACCGCTTCCAGATCCATTGGTATGGCCTCCCGGCTTGTATCCTCTTCCCAGACATACTTCCCACCAGCATCCCTGATAAAAGCAGCTGCAAATGATCTCCCACCGGGAATCCACCATGTATTTTTCCATGGGAGCCCCGATAATACTTCCGGTTTTATGTCAACCCCTTCAGTTAAATTTTTTAATTCATTATATTCAATTTCAACCTCGTGAAAAATTTTTATTGCTGCATCAAGTTCATTATATAAACATGCAATAACCTTTATCCATTCCATTTTGGCCAATGGTGCCGTTTCAAGATATTCTGCATTTAACATTACAGGAATACCCAGCGATGTTAACCTGTTCAAAATTCCTGATACCTCACCGGTGACACCATACATGATGATCAGATCAGGCTTTAACAAAAGTATCAGCTCATAGTTTATGCTCTGCTCATATCCAACATCTACAACCTGACCATTCTCAATCCTGGTTTGAATCCAGTCATTGGTAATATATTGTTTTCCTGAAATACCTTTAACCGTTTCCAGTTTATTCAATGCTCCAATCATGGCAATGTGAGTTGTGGACATACAAATAACGCGTTGTACAGGGATATTAATCTTCATATCACAGGCTATGGATGATGGTATTTCTGAACCATTGCTTCCGAGAAGATATGTAATGCTTTTTCCATTAAGCCTCTGCCAGGGATTATAGATCCGGATGATCTTGTAGCTCCCAAAATCCTCAATGTTAAATCCCTGTGCATATTTGATTTCGATTATTCCCGGTGCCGCAGCATCCTTTTTTAATAGACTCCCACTTTTATCTTTACAGGAGTGTAGCAAGATTATGATGCATATGACAGCATTAAACAAAACCGGTATTTTGATTATGTGAAACCCTGATTTATTTTTCACAGGTGTAAAAATGAATTTCCAATACTTTTTATTAAACCGCAAAGGACTGTAAAGAAATGCTTGAAGTAACACAAAGGATTCTATATTTGAACCTTTGAGTTCCTTTGTGCTAACCTTGGTGTCCTATGTGGTTAGAATATTATAATTATTCAGGGCTGAAGAATAATTTTTGCTGTATAGATTCGGTCAGGGAATATAAGTCTGACAATATATAATCCCGGCGTATGGTTATTCAGGTTCAATTCATATAGGCCGGGGTGTAATATTTTATCCGTGAAAATAATTTCTCCGGCAAGTGAAAAAACATTGATTAAAATAGTACCTTGGAAGGGTTGGCCCGGATTGATCAAATATCTTCCACTCCCTGGATTTGGGTAAATTTGTACTTGTTCCTGCTGATAATCCTCTGCTGAATTGATAAAATCCCTTCCATCAATTGCAATTACCCCGGAATTTGTTGGATCAAGCCATGTCTTTAAATGTTTCAGCGGACTTGTATAATAATCCCACGCATAATCAATCTTTGTATAATAATCATCTACCGACGATACACATCTTGCTTCCCCCCCTGTAAGAATTCCCACAACACGCTTATTCTGGTCAAATAGCGGGGCTCCTGATGATCCCATTTCGGTGGTAGCAAGATCCCATTGAATAATTCTCCAGTGTGAGAAATCCACATAATCAGGGTAGTAATTCGGTGTATGATAGCTTGTTACAGGTTTATCATAATCGAAAGAGATTTTTTTAACATCTCCATGAGGATGATGGATTGAAGCAGTCTGTGATGCCGCGGTGGTATCCCGGTTCCAGCCGGCAAGGAATACACTGAAACTATCGGGTGGAGTAACGGTTAATTTCACCAGGCTGAAATCGAGGCTATCCCTGTTCAGATTATCACCCAACGTATCACCGGTGGCAATCAGTTGCGATCCTGATATGGAATGATTTATTGAACCATCGGGGCCATCGCATTCCGGGCTTTCATAATTAAAATAAAAGATTGATTTGCTGGCTTCATTCTGGCTTCCGATACAATGAGCAACGGTTAATATATATGGTTCAGGCGTCAGATCCGGTGTATTTAAAAGAACACCTGTGCACCATTTGGTATTATTAACTGATATCCTGCAAACAGCTCTCATACCTTCCATCTTTTATTGACTGGTCTACAATGACAGGCAGGTAGGCATGGGCCACTTCGCCAATTACAATTTCACCATATTCATCCTGCGCCCAGGGAACCTCAAGGTGAATAAAAATGCAATCCCCCGGCACATGAGAAACTGGCAATATATCTGTCATTTTATTATTTTGATTCGTAAATGCACCAAGAATAACTTTCCTTTCCTCATTATAAATAAACAGCCGTGCATTCCCTTCAAGATGGAATTTGCTGAAAATTACCCCCAGAGAACAGGCTCCTTTCGACCGTATGCCTAATTGCCAGATCCTGTAACCGTCAGGATGAATAATCCATCGACCGGAATTTTGAGGATTTACATGCAAATCAAAATTCTTAGCAAAATACAGGCGTTTCAGTTTTTCGCTTTTCTTCTCTCCTTCCATTAAAAGCTGTTCGAGAGGAGCTGAAACAATATCTATGATAGGTATCGTCGATTTCAGAGATTCCTCATTCTCAAGTGGCCTGCCTCCCTGGGATAGCTGCCCGCTTAAATAACAGCCTGATCCTGTTAGAAACATTACCAAAATCAATATTCTTAGTTGAAGCCTATCCATTCACTCCCATGTTTGAGAATCGTATCAAATATAGTTAATATCATTCATACGATTTTAAAGAGTCCTCGCAGATATCCGCAAATTCAAGAGCAGATTTCGCAGATTTAATTATATCCTTTATTTATTATTTGCGAAATTTGCGGGATAACCTGCGAAATCAGCGAGAAGCCTTCATTAATTACTCCATTATCTCTTTTTCAGCTTTGTTTGTTAAAATACATCCTCCACCAGAAAGATTCAATACTTAAAACAAAACGATCCGGGATTGATACCCACTCTGAATGAATCAATCAATTCACCATTCGGACTGAACCTGTAAATCAATCCATTCTGCTGATAATCAATTGCATCACCGGCATATATTATGGATGTCACAGGATCTACAGCCAGGCTGTAGAAATTTTCATTCCGCACCACAATAGAAGGTTTATCCGGCAGTTTTTGATCTGTAACGGACATCCGATAGATCCCATTATTTATAAAATATAATGTGTCAGCTGAACCATTTATCACAAGGTCAACCGGTGAATCACTCAGGGAAGGAAAGGGTAATACCAGATCCACTGACCTGGTTTCAGCATCAATCCTTGTGAGGGCAGCAATCTCCTGTCCATAGGCACTTCCCGGAAAACCCCCGTCAGATAGTATCCATAGTTTATGAAGGCAGTCAAGAACAATACTATTAGGCTGTTTGGTAACTGTAATGGAGTCAACAATCAGGTCTGTCAATGAATCGAGAACAAGTATTTGGTTATCAAAAGACCAGCATGCGATAAATACAAATTCATTATAACCTGTCATCTGTTCAGTAGAATGCTGATTAATTGGATTATTATTCTGAACAGTAATGAATCCTGTCAGAGCATTTTGCTCCGGATCAAACATGGTGATTTTCATGGAATACAAATCAGAAATGTATCCTTTTGTTTTATTAACATTATAAACATACCGCGGTGATATAAGACCTGTCAGCTTCTCAACCATTATTCCGGTATCTGGATCTATGATTATAATCTTACCGGAATTATTAACGATTATGTAACCCTTGTTGTTATAAATAAGCATAGAATGGGCAACATCTCCGAGATTTGTACCATTGGCCGTGAAGAAGATCCCGTTATAAATTTTTTGTGAGGAAAACTCAAGAAAAGAAAGCGAGGCATTATCATAGGTATAATTGCCTTCGTTAACAATAAATACACCATTGGAACCTGAAAAATCCAATCCGGTAATATTTTCGGCATCATCATCACAGGATATAATGAGTAATGCAATAATAACAATCACTATGAACGTTTTTGAAGTCATGTTTGCATTCTTTTTTAATTATTAAAACGACAGCTCAAGCGCCAGCGAATAATTCCTGCCAGGCATTGGCCTGGATAAGATCACCTGGTAACTGGTATTAAAAATATTATATATCCCAACATATATGCCCGCATTGAAATCTTGCATATCAATCTCTTTCCCAAGAATAAAATCATTCAGCAGGTATTTATTCAACGCATTTTGATAAAAAGCATCTTCATTACTGGATTGCGTAAACCGTTTGCCTGTGATGAAAAGTGAATAATTGACAGAAAATCCATTATAAGATATCCCGGAATGAATATTTGCTGTATGTACAGGTATATATATTAATTGTTTCCCTTTTGATCTGTCAGCTGCGTAAACAGAATTTTCATTCGTCGTTCGGCACAGGCTATAATTGCCACGGAGCATGATATTGCAAAACCCGAAACTGGCAGATGATTTGAAGCTGAATTCCATTCCCCGTGAGAGGACAAGTGCAATATTTTCAGGCGACCAGTATCCGTATTGGGTAGGTTTCCAGAGTATCCAGTTATCAATCCGTGAAACAAATCCTGTCAATACTGAACTAAATGAAATAAAATCATTTCCTAACATTAGATCAGCGGAGAGATCAGCAGTATAACTTTCTTCCGGCTTTAAATTGGGATTACCCCCCGGGATCCAGTAAAGGTCATTCAGTCCGGGGAAATGATAATTCCGCGATATATTAGATTTTAACCATAACTCATTCTCTTTCAGCACCCTGACAGCCACACCAAGAGATGGCATGACAGGCATCCGATGCGCATCAACCAGGTTGTTCCTGAAAAGCATATATGCATTGATCCTGTCCGACATTTCCCTGCTGATATTCAGCATGGTTGACAGATCAGAACGTTTTGCTTTATATCCATCAGAGCTTATTTGTTCATACATATTAACATCATAACGGTTGAACCGGATTTGCATATTTAATTTATTTTTCAAGCCCAGTTGCCGTGTATAATGGAACCTGTTCATGATACACTTTTCGTGGCCATCGGAACGGATCCTGTAAAGATCCCATTCAGCAGATTTCAAACCATATTTCAGGTTATTATCAATCCACGCAGTACTAAATTCAAACTGATTTGACTGGCCGAAGTGCTTCCATGACAGACCTGCAAAGAGATTCCGGTCTTCCTGGTATTCTTTCCTCTCCGCACCTTCATATGACATTGGCTGAGGCAGGTTCCTGTCAGTATGCTGGCACATCAGTCTGAATGAAAACTGATCGGTTGATTTAATCCTGAAATAAATTTCCTGTAAGAGGCCTGATTTAGTCCATTCTCCATTATGAAGTTTCTCATTTGTATTGGGTACAACATGGGTATTCAGATATGGATAATCATTCAAAGAACGGTTTATATAAGCCCTGCTTTTGCTGGTCCACTTTATCCTGTTAATATTCAGTCTCCCGGATAAATTATACGTACTGTAACTGGCAATCTCACTGCTCAGGCTGCCCCCTGTTTCTTTATCCCATTCAGGCCTGTTTTCAATAGAAATTATTCCTCCCAGAGCACCTGATGCCTGATATAAAGAACTGCCACCGGAATATATGGTTATCTCATCCAGGAAACAGACGGGGATCTGAGAAAGATCAACCTGACCAAGCATTGGGGAATTGATCGGGATTTCATTCCACAGAACCTGTGCATGACCGGCACCCGTGCCCCGGATTGATGCTGTGGAGAGCGTTCCACGACCGGTAGATTTAATATAAACATTGGAATGTTGACTTAACAATTCTGAAATGTTGCGTTTGCTGGTTACACCCAGGGCAAATGAATCCATTTTTGACAGAGTAACCGCTGATTCCCGAAGTAAATCCTTTTGAACAATGGTTACTTCCCGGATATGAATAGTGTCTGAGATTGATTGTGATAAGATTATACCAGGAAAGGCTGGCAGAAGGAATATCAGAAAAAAAGAATACTTTATTTTATGTCTTTTGAAATTTTTCAAAATAATGCAGATGGATTGTTTTATAAATATTCTATTTCAACAAAACAGTTAAATTTTTTGTATGATTCTGGAATACCTTTTACCTTTTTCATCTACAATCACTATGTAATATAATCCCTGATTCAAACTTTCCAGATCAAGATGAATTTCAGGAGTAATTAATTTATTATAAAGGATAAGTTGTCCCTGAATATTGTAAACCATAACAATATTTTCAAAGGATCCCGGGATATTGATCCACAGAAACGATTTGAAGGGATTCGGATAAATCACCATATCGCGTAAAGTCCATTCACCATCGGACAGATGGGCTTCATTTTGAATAACTCCGACAGCATCGAGGTCAAATCCCCCTGACTCAAAAGGGGTAGGCCATGGATCGTTGATTATGACTCCGCGGGAATCATGCGATGCAAGTGAATCGATCAGTGTACCGATAACATCAATTACTTTTACACAGACTATATGATTGACATCCAGGCCTGGCTGATCCTGTAATTCTGAAAGGTCGAAGGGTGTGCCATAACCACCCCGGTATTTCCCGGCAAGGTTGAAGAGGGATGTAGCATCAAGCAGGCCAAATGTACCAACTTGTGTATCAACCGAAGTGAGACTGACAGCCCCGAACCTAACGAAGGTTATGGAATCTGAACTGACTTCAACAAAGGCCAGCTCAAGAAAGAAGTCATTGAAGCTGTTTTCAAATACTGCAAAATCCGGGCCTGGGCCATCACTAATGGGCATATCAAAATACAGGGTAGCCTGTCCGCCATCACCAAGGCTTACAACTTTCCCATCTCCTGCCTTCCCGGAAGCATTAACCGCCTCTCCGAAGGTAACATCGACACTATCAGGAAAGGTAATAATTCCCGGTCCCCTAACAAGTTTACATTCCGTTGCCCACGCTTTAAACAGCGGACTATCCATGTGTATAGCCCTGCTACCCTCCTGTTCGGCCGGTGGATCAAAAGATTGGGACATGGAATTGAGGCTAACGGTTATTAGAAGAAACAAACTTATATGTCGGTATGTTTTCAAAAATTTATGCGTTATTCTGTTAGTATTTCAGTGGATCATCCTTAGCCTTGTTCCTTCACTTCTTCAACACCCCCTTAATATTATCAATGCATGCATACATCGGGGTGTTGATGCCATATTCACTTGTGTCTGATGACCCAAAAGAAAATGCTATCTTCTTTAAATAGCCAAAATCTTCAAGCGGGATTTTTGTCCATGTGTTTGAGATATAATCCTGATCATTCTCGGGGAATGTATAATCGGCCAGGCCGATTGTCGCTCTGCCAACCATAAAATCTTCCTCATCAAATGCTGAGAGGATAAGATGAAAATAATCCGGATCATTCCCATCGTCTCCGCCGAATTTCTTGGCAAACTGATCACCGTATTTCATTGACAGGGCTGCATAGGTGCTGTTTGCAACATAGAGATACTCAATCTTCTCAGGGACATTAAAAACCATCGTGTCTCCTACCGATATGATACCAAAAACCTGCGAGTTATTGGTACCTGAACCAGCATAACAGCTATACTGGTTTTCATATCCGGGAGTTAATTTGTCGGTATGGTTTGAATACCCGAATCCTGCCCAGGATATTATTCCTCCTCCCCAATCTGTATATGAATTGGGAAAGAAAGCATTGCCTGTATAAAATCCACCAGAACCATCCGAGCCATTCCAGTAACCCGTTTCATCCAGAAACAGATCTTCAAAGGTTATAAAGTCTATCTTTTCCTCTTCCTCACTACAGGATATAAGAATAATTGTAAAAACTGCAAAAACAATTGCAGCACTGTTGAATTTGTTCATAACTGGACTGTTTATGTTTAAACATGATGAATAAGATTGTTCCCACAATCATTATTCACAAGCTTAACGGAAAGAAGCAGGAATTTTAATTTTCCGGATTCGTACTTTTATCCCGAAAGCTATTCTTCTGTCTTGTTATGGCAGGTCTTCTGACTTACTTTTACTTTCCGGAGCGCCTTCCCATCTACCAGTAAGCAGACAGTGGCAAAGTATGCCCCGGAACTCTTAAAGATTACAGCAGCGGGAACTGTGCAGGATTCTCACCTGCTTCCCTATTATCCACTTGTTCGGTTGAACAAGAAGAACCATAACTTAAACAAATATAGAAGAAAAAAATTAGGGTATATATATTATATGTAATAATATTTTAACATAATGGTGTTTATAAGATAGAAAGAGGGCGAAGGCGAAGGAAGAAAAGGTCGCAATTGTCGCAATGGTCACAGAGTCGCAATAAGAAGAAGGCTAAGGTAAAAGAGATTTGAGAATAATGATTCACTTATTTGAATGATACAATGCAATATTTTAAGTCTTTTTGTGATAAAGAGCCTTACTTATTTTTAAACAAAAAGTATAAAGTTGGTCCGATTTCCAATCGGACCTGAAGGTAAATATGGATACCAGTTAAGTCCGGTTTCTAACCGGACAGGATACTGGAATATATGTTGCAAAGAAGGGGATTGCGAGACATCTCCAGGATACTGGAATATATGGAGCAAAGAAGGGGATTGCGAGACATCTCCAGGATACTGGAATATATGTTACAAAGTATAGGATTGTGAGAACTCTCCAGGATACTGGAATATATGTCGCAAATAAAGGGATTGTGAGACATTTCCAGGATACAAATAAAAGTGCACAGGATTCAGGGCATCATTCCCAGAATATTAATAATATCAATCGTTGTTAACTTCAGCTGATTTATATCAATTGCCGTCAGTTTCAGCTGACGAATTGCAGAAATGATCAAAAGCCCAGCTATGAAAAAAAATGTTTTATAGCAAAAAATTTATTTTCCAGATTTTTTAAATTTTCCAATACCATCTTTTTTAACCGTCATTTAGTAAATTTGCTCATTGCAGTAAAATGATATGAATAAAAGTGAAGCGCAAAAGCGGATTCAGGAACTTCGCAAACAGATAGAGCATCACAATTATCTGTATTATGTTCTCTCAAAGCCAGAGATCAGTGATTTTGCTTATGATCTTCTGATGAACGAGTTAATCACACTCGAAAAGAAATTCCCCGAGTTTTATGATGCATTTAGTCCCAGCCTCAGGGTTGGCAGTGATGTTAACAGGGATTTTACACAGATGGCGCACAGGTACCCGATGCTTTCTCTTGATAATACATACTCTGAAGAGGAGTTACGGGATTTTGATAAAAGGATCAGAAAAATTATCGGGGATGATTTTGATTATGTTGCTGAACTCAAATACGACGGGGTTGCGATCAGCCTTTCATACGAACAAGGTCGCCTGAAACATGCTGTTACAAGAGGAGATGGTGAGAAGGGTGATGTGGTGACGGAAAACGTGATGACCATTCGCAGTATTCCCTTAATCTTACATGGGTCTGAGTATCCCTCAAATTTTGAGATCAGGGGTGAAATCTTTATACCGAAAGACGATTTTACCAGACTTAACGAACAGCGTGCGGAGAGCGGGGAAGAACCTTTTGCCAATCCGAGGAATGCAGCTTCAGGAACGTTAAAGATCAGAAATTCTTCCATCGTTGCCAGGCGTCCTCTCGATTGTTTCCTGTATCATATTATTGGTGAGGGCCTGCCTTACGAGTCACATTATGAGAACCTCCTGGAAGCCCGTAAATGGGGATTTAAAATTCCTGACTTCATAAAAAAAATCCATGGAATAGAAGAAGTAATGGAATTTATTATCTTCTGGGAAGATAAAAGGAAAAATCTATCATTTAATACTGACGGAGTAGTTATTAAGGTGAATTCATACCTTCACCAACGACAATTGGGAAATACTGCAAAATCACCCCGATGGGCCATTGCTTATAAGTTCACAGCAGAGCAATGTGCCACAGGGCTTCTCTCTATTGATTTCCAGGTTGGCCGTACAGGCGCGATCACCCCTGTGGCAAATCTTGAACCAGTATTTCTTTCAGGAACCACAGTTAAAAGAGCTTCATTGCATAATGCAGACCAGATACTACTGCTGGATGTGCGCATAGGAGATATTGTGATCATAGAAAAAGGAGGTGAAATCATACCCAAAATAGTGGCGGTTGATTATACAAAAAGGCCGGATGACAGTCAACCTTTCCGTTTCATTGAATCCTGCCCCGAATGTCATTCAACACTAATAAGGAGGGAAGGGGAAGCTGCCCATTATTGTCCAAATGAATCGGGCTGCCCGCCACAGATAAAAGGCAGAATAGCACATTTTATCAGCCGGAATGCTATGGATATAGGAGCGGCAGAAGCAACCATTGACCTTCTCTTTAATAAGGGCCTGATAAAGAATGTTGCAGATCTTTACACCCTGACTGAAAATCAAATAATACAACTGGACAGGTTCGCTGAAAAATCTGCAAAAAACCTGATTGAAAGTATCCACTCTTCCCGAAAAGTACCGTTCGAAAGGGTACTGTTTGGACTTGGTATACGACATGTCGGTGAAACAGTGGCAAAAAAACTTGCAAAACACTTCCGCAATCTGGATAACCTGTCCGGTGCAGGATATGAACAACTTATAACTATTGAGGAGATTGGTGATAAAATTGCAAAAAGTATTATTGAATATTTTAATGATCCTCAGAATATAACGCTCATTAACAGATTAAAAGAGGCCGGAGTGCAATTCAGTATCAGCCAGGCTGAGGAAGCTGCCCGAAGTGAAAAACTCAGCGATCTGACAATCGTTATTTCCGGTACATTCAGAAATTATTCCAGGGATGAACTGAAGGATTTAATTGCCCTTCATGGTGGTAAAAACACCGGATCTGTCACCTCATCAACAAGTTACCTCCTTGCCGGTGATAATGCAGGACCGGCCAAACTTGAAAAAGCACAAGCCCTGAAAATACCCGTATTGTCTGAAGATGAATTCATCAAAATGATCACTTGAAGGCAAAATGTAAATTTGTTAATTTGTGAAATGTTTCTACAGCAAACATTCGCGAGATGGATGTGTCTGTGGCCTTTAAGGGGTGAGTAATAAGTAAATTTATTTGTTTGAGCAGAGAGATTAATGTATGGCATAAAAAGAACAATGATATTTTGATATAGATAATCCCTTATTAACATATTAACAATCAGCAATTTATCAACAAAATAATTTACAAAATATACGCATACACGGATTAGTCAATCTTCCATGTTCAAAATTTGCATCTATCAGCTATAATGTCAGATTATAAATTTTTCTAATATTGTATTGTGAAAACGCTCCGGGACATTAGAAAATTTTTAGGACACCACTCCCTTAAAAGAAAAATCCAACTGGTCGTCAGGAAAAGGAAAATCCACAATTTTGATACTGCAAAAAAAGCAGGATTGATATTTACATGCAATAGTGAGGAAGATTTTGACGCTGTAAAGAATTTCAAGAAATATCTTGAAGAGAGGAAGATAAAAACTTTCGCACTTGGATATATAAATAATAAAACAATACCCGATCATTTCCTGCTCAGGACCGGATTTAATTTTTTTTCACTGAAAAACCTTGACTGGTATTTCAGGCCCAAAAGTCAGTTTATCAAGGATTTTATCACGGAGAAGTTTGATATATTATTCGATTTATGTACAGATGATTATTTCCCGGTCCATTATATTATAAGTCTGTCACCTGCGGAATATAAGATTGGAAGATTTAATAATGATGAGAATTACGATTTAATGATCGAAACAGGAAAAAATAAACAGATATCCTATCTCGTGGATCAGATCAAACATTACCTGAACATGATCCACAGCACTCAGACCTGATGATATTTCTTTCTGGACTAAAATGCTGGTTAATTGCTTATATTTGTTACATAAAGCTCTCTCAATACTGGGAATAACTAAGAATTAATCCCTACACTAAAAAACATAACCTCATTCAAATGGTTAATAAGAAGTTTACCGGAACAGGAGTTGCTATTGTCACTCCATTCCGAAAGGATGACAGTGTTGATTTTAATTCACTGACTAAACTTATTGAGCACCTGATAACCAATAATGTTGATTATCTTGTTGTACTGGGTACAACAGGTGAGACTCCCACATTATCAAAAGATGAAAAGAAGGCTGTTACGAATTGTGTAATTGAAGCTACTAACAGGCGGGTTCCGGTCGTTGTGGGTATTGGCGGTTATAATACGCAGGAGGTAATTAACAAAATCAAAAAAACAAATTTTGATGAGATAGATGCCATTCTTTCAGTTGCTCCTTACTATAACAAACCGAATCAAAAAGGGCTTTACACACATTATCAAACCATTGCATCTATTAGCCCGGTACCGGTTATTATATATAACGTACCGGGGAGAACCGGATGTAACATATCTGCTGAAACTACCCTGCGATTGGCCCATGATTTCACGCATCAATTTGTTGGAATAAAGGAAGCTTCTGGTAATTTTGCTCAGATCATGAAAATAATACAGGATAAACCTGATGATTTTTTAGTTATTTCCGGAGATGATGCCATAACCCTCCCCATGATCAGTGCAGGTGCGTCAGGAGTGATATCTGTAATTGCTAATGCATTTCCCAGGCAATTCAGTGATATGGTTCGTTATGCACTTGCGATGAAATTTGATGAAGCAAGAGCAATTCATTATAAACTGCTGGAAGTCATTGAAAATCTTTTTATTGAAGGTAGCCCGGCCGGCATCAAGGCAGCATTGAATATTCTTGGAATTACTCAAAATCACGTTAGATTACCCCTCACAACTGTAAGCAGATCGACTTACAACAGACTTGCAGAACTAATAAAAAGCATTTAATCGTTCTGACATTCACTTTTATCTATCGGCTGGTTCCTGTGTCATGTTGTTAACACACAACGACCACTTTCAATATCCTGTTCGACCTTTTTATACTTTGTTTCGATTAATTTTCCATCTGTATACCTGACTTTTACGATTTCGTTGCGTCCAATCTTTCTGCCGGTTCTTACCGGCTGAACCGACCGTTGCTGCTGGGATGGCGAGCCAGGCTGCCCATCATCCCTCTTACGCTCATAAGCTGACTCGGCTTCCATCTTTGTTTGTTCGAGGTTACTGAGATCCAATCTTCTGGGTGCCCGCGCTTCCTGTACCTCGCTTGGATCACGCAACGGGATAAATCCTTTAATAAGACTTGATACAACATCCTTATTAATCCTGTCGATCATAACCTTGAATAATTCAAAGGACTCGAATTTATAAATCAATAACGGATCTTTTTGTTCATAAGCAGCAGCCTGTACAGCCTGGCGAAGATCATCCAGTTCTCTCAGGTGTTCTTTCCATGCCTCATCAATAGTGGCCAGGACAATTGTCTTTTCATAGGATCTTAATACTTCACCACCTTTTGTATTATATGACTTTTCCAGGTTTGCAAGGATTTGAAATATTTTTGTACCATCGGATACAGGAACAACAATATTTTCATAAATTTTCCCCTGTTTTTCAAAAACCTGTTTAATCACCGGGTATGCCTGATCGGCAATTGCTTTTTCTTTTCTTTCAAACGTTTGCTTTGCTGACTCATAGACCTTTTCCGTAATTTCCTGAGGATCAAGCTTCATATATTCTTCTTCGCTGACAGGTGGTTCGATTGAAAGATATCTTAACAATTCAAGTGAAAAATCCTGAAAATCAACATTACCGTAACAGTCATTCACAATGTTTTCACATACGTCGTACATCATATTGGCTATATCAACACTCAGTCTTTCACCCAAGAGTGCATGGCGTCTTTTTGTATATATCACATCCCTCTGGGAGTTCATCACGTCATCATATTCCAGCAAGCGTTTCCTTATTCCAAAATTATTTTCTTCGACCTTTTTCTGGGCACGTTCAATAGACCGTGAAATGAGGGGATGTTGAATGACTTCTCCTTCCTTCAATCCCAGGCGATCCATAATCCCCGCGATCCTTTCTGATCCGAACAGTCGCATCAGGTCATCTTCAAGGGAAACATAGAATTGGGAGGTTCCAGTATCTCCCTGTCGCCCTGATCGTCCCCTCAGCTGCCTGTCAACACGGCGTGATTCATGACGCTCAGTACCAATAATTGCCAGTCCTCCTGCGGTACGTGTCTCAGTAGTCAGCTTAATATCTGTTCCACGACCGGCCATATTCGTGGCTATAGTGACTGTACCGGATTTTCCTGCATGTGCCACAATATCGGCTTCTTTCTGGTGCAACTTCGCATTTAATACATTGTGGGTTATCTTTCGGATATTCAGCATCCTGCTGAGCAATTCTGAGATTTCAACACTTGTTGTTCCAACCAGCACAGGCCGTCCTTCCTTTACAAGACTCACAATTCCATCAATAACATTGTTATATTTTTCCCTTTTTGTTTTAAAGACAAGATCATCACGGTCATCACGGATGACAGGTTTGTTTGTTGGAATCACCACTACATCCAATTTATATATATTCCAGAATTCACCGGCTTCTGTCTCAGCTGTTCCGGTCATACCAGCCAGTTTCGTATACATCCTGAAATAATTTTGCAGTGTAATCGTGGCAAATGTCTGGGTGGCCGCTTCAACCTTAACATTCTCTTTGGCCTCTATAGCCTGGTGTAATCCATCTGAATACCGCCGGCCCTCAAGAATCCTCCCTGTTTGCTCATCTACTATTTTAACCTTATTATCCATCACAACATACTCAACATCTTTTTCAAACAGTGTATATGCCTTTAAAAGCTGGTTTACGGTATGGACACGTTCCGATTTTACTGCATAATCCTGAAGAAGCTTATCTTTTGCCACCATCTTGTCAGCCGGAGATAATCCTGATTTCTCCAGTTCTGCAATTTCGCTTCCTATATCCGGTAATACAAAAAAGTCAGCATCTTCTGCACTGGTTGTGATCAGGTCATGACCTTTATCAGTCATTTCTATGGAGTGATTCTTTTCATCAATCACAAAATAAAGCTCCTCAGTAACCTTCGGCATGTTTTTGCTGTTATCCTGCATATAAAAATTTTCCGTCTTGAGCAGCAATGATTTGTTGCCTTCCTCACTCAGCAGTTTGATCAGTGCTTTGTTTTTTGGTAATCCTTTAAAAGCCTGCAGTATGTGAAATCCACCTTTTTCATTATCTTCCTCCTGCAATTCACGTCTCGCATCGGAAAGAATCTGGGTCACAAGTTTACGCTGTGCATCAACAAGTCTCTGGATCTTTGGTTTGTATTCCATGAACTGCTGGTTCTCACCATGGGCTACAGGACCGGATATGATCAATGGTGTACGGGCATCATCAATAAGCACGGAATCCACTTCATCGACAATGGCATAGTTATGTTTTCTCTGGACAAGATCGGCCGGGCTGATAGCCATATTATCCCTCAGATAATCAAATCCGAACTCATTATTTGTACCATAGGTAATGTCAGCATTATAAGCCTTCCTCCTGCTGTCTGAATTGGGCTGATGTTTATCAATACAATCAATCCTGAGACCATGAAACTCAAATATAGGGCCCATCCACTCCGCATCCCTTTTTGATAAATAATCATTTACTGTGACAAGGTGAACACCTCGTCCTGTCAATGCGTTCAAAAAAACAGGTAATGTAGCAACGAGTGTTTTCCCTTCCCCTGTTGCCATCTCAGCAATTTTTCCCTGGTGAAGGACAACACCTCCAATGAGCTGAACATCATAATGTACCATATCCCATGTGATCATATTGCCTCCCGCCATCCACTGATTGTGCCAGTAAGCCTTATCACCTTTAACCTCTATACTGTCACGGACAGCCGCAAGATCCTTGTCATAATCCCTCGCAGTGACTTCAAGTTTTTCATTTTCCTTGAATCTGCGGGCCGTATCTTTAACAATGGCAAATGCAACAGGCAGAACCTCTTCCATGACCCTTTCCAGCTTCTCATCAATGTCTTTTTCGATCTTGTCAATACGATCATACATCCTTTCCATTTCATCCACATCAATATCTCCCGATTCAATCTTCTCTTTGATCGAATTGACTTCCTGACGCTCCTCCCTGATATAATCATGGATGATTGATTTTAATTTACCTGTTTCATCCCTGAGCTGGTCATTACTTAATTGAACGATCCTTTCGGTCTCAGCATTGATTTTTCCGAGCTGAGGCATGATTGTTTTGATATCCTTCTCAGACTTATCACCGAAAAGACCGGTTAAAATCTTATCAACAATGCTCATCTTTTGCCTTATAATTAAATGCGAATAAGTTATTTTTTAAGTATCACAAAATTAGTGTATTTTGAATAAAATGCCCGATGGGTAAACGTTGATATTATAAACAATGGCTTTTATTAACAAAAATTATTCCTAAAAAATCAATTCAGACGATATGTCAGACAGGACTCACCCCCCTGCCCCCTCTCTCGTGAGAGAGGGGGGAATCAAAAGGGGGGTGAGTCCCTGTTAAAAATTCCATAATTGAATTTCCCTGCTGATATAAATAGAGATAATTTATTAATATTGTATATCCATAATCTGGTTTTAAATCTTACAAAAATGAAAAGGATTCTGATACTCATTCTAAATGTCTTGATAATAGCTCCTACTTTTTCACAGAATAAACTGCAGCGGGCACCGCTCAATCCTGAATATGTAAATTATCTTGAAGCAAAGAAAAAAGAAACACTAAAAATAGAAACACCTGAAGAATATAAGCCTGGATACATTCCTAGTCCGCTGTACCTGCATTTCAAAGAGCGTCCATCACATCTATCATTGAAATCTGCAAATGCACTTCCAACACAGTATGATCTTCGCACACTCGGATATGTATCTCCAGTAAAGAACCAGGGAGGTGGATCATTCGGTGGCAACTGTGTGGCGTTTGCAACCATGGGATCGATAGAGTCAAGATTGCTTTTTCTTGGAAAAGGATTATATGATCTTTCTGAACAGAATATTGCTGCCTGTTATGGTTATGAATGGGCGTATGGTGAGGGAGCCAACCACGAAATGGCAACCGCATATTTAACAAGATTTTCCGGCCCCCATCTTGAATCGGAAGATCCCTATGATCCGACCCCTCCGAACCTGTGTTTATCAGGGTTAGAACCTGTTTATATTCTCCCGGAGTCACGCTGGCTACCAAAAGATAATAACCTGATCAAGCAAACTATCATGGATTTCGGTGGCTTATATTGCTCTGTCCATATTGAATATGACAATTTTAATGAAACATTCAAAACCTATTATTACGATGGTACAGAATCAGGAAACCATGCCTGGCTTGTCGTAGGATGGGATGACATCAAACTTGTCCCCGGCGCAACGCAGGTGGGAGCCTGGATTATAAAGAACAGCTGGGGTAATGCATGGATGGATACAGGATTCGTATACTGCTCATATGCCGATACCAAAATTATGGATAATGTTGCCCACTGGCCGGAAGTCTGGAATTCAGATGATATTGATACGGTGTATATGTATGACTATCTTGGGGCTACCTCATCATCCGGCTATCCGGGCGATTATACAGCCTATGGCATTGCAAAATATGTAGCACCTGAAGAACAATTTATTACGAAGGTCGGCACATTTGTCAACGCGGAAGGGGCTGTCCTGGATATTGAGATCTATGATGATTTCGATGAAAAGGAGCTGACTAATTTATTAAACTCCAAATCAAACATTTATGTTGATCTGCCCGGGTATTATACTTTCGATCTTCCTGCAAAAGTAAATGGTGATTTTTATATAAAAGTCAGGTATTATACTGCAGGCTGGGAATTTCCGATTTCGGTGGAAACCTATATCCAGGACTATTCCAATCCTGTCATCGACACAGCTGTAAACTGGATCAGCCCGGATAATAAAACATGGAACTCCTGTGATCCGGATACAAGTGATGAGGGACAAAACCTTACAATACGGGCTTATGCGGTTAAGCTGACCTCACCCATCGCGATGTTTGAGTCAAACAAGGGAAAGGCTTGCCTTGGAAGTGATGTGACTTACACCTTCCTGGAAAACGATTCGGTAAATGAATATCACTGGAACTTTGGCACAGGTGCATCACCCGCCACTGCTGATACCAAAGGGCCGCACCAGGTAACCTATTCTTCTGTGGGAAGAAAAACAATCAGCCTCATCGTGGCAGGTCCGAACGGATCGGATACACTTGTCAGACATGATTATATTGCTGTCGACTCAACAATTAAGGTTATTATACCGGAACGGGAAGCCAGGTCCCCGGTTGAACAACCATTTGTGATTACTGCCTTCGGAGCCGACACCTATGAATGGTCACCTGCTGAGTACCTGGATAAAACAACCGGCCAGAGTGTTACATCCACACCAATGATTCCGGGCGATTATACTTATATTGTCACCGGCCACCAGGGATCTTGTTCTGCGACAGATACTTTTACGCTGATGGCTAAAATAAGGCCACCGAACGACGATGTTTGTTCTGCCTTTGAACTGGTATTTCCAACTGTTGACACATTCACCAACAGGAATGCAACTGTTCAGGGTAACGAACCAGCCCCGCCTGAAGGTGATTGCAATACACCCCTGCAATGGTGTGTTGAAGGTGGATTGCAAAACAGTATATGGTTCTGGTTCACAGCTCCTTCGACAGGTATCGTATCATTTGATACAAAAGATCCAAACGGCACCCTTAATATGGATAACCAGATCGCTGTTTACCAGGCTGACACATGTACTGATATTCTTGAAGACAATTATACAATGATTGCAGCAAATGATGATTATTATCCGCAGGCTCAGCAATACGCATGCGCCCTTGAAGCCGTTACCGTTGAATCCGGTAAAAAATATTTTGTGCAATTTGATGGCAGTGCAGGTGGAACGGAAGGTGAGTTCATCCTGACATTTTCAGAATACGGACTGGGAATAGATGATCCCAGGGAACAAATATCAAATCCATTATTGCATATATATCCAAATCCGGGAACTGGCACCTTCAGATTCAATACCAATACTGCCGAATATCATAACATGAGTGTCCAGGTCTATAATTATAGTGGCCAGTTGATTTATAACATGAATCATGGTATGCTATATGGGATGGATGAATGTTCACTGGATATTTCGGCTTTTCCTGCCGGGATATATCATGTAAGGGTAATTTTCGGAGATGAAGTGCTTCATGGCAAAATTGTCCTGGAATGATAGTTTTTCTGTAGGGATTATGTCACAACTTCATTAAAAAGCTTCTCGCAAAGTTCGCAAAATTGTCGCAAACCTGCCTGCTGGCATGCAGGGATCGCAAAGCCCCGATTAACAATAATCTGTTTTTTGCGAACTTGGAGTTTTCTTTGCGTTCTTTGCGTGAAAAATCAGTTGTGACACAATCCCTATAGAAATTTATGTTTTATTTACTCCATATTCTTAATTATCTCATCCCCGAATTCTGAAGTTTTTAGTTTGGTGGCTCCTTCCATCAGGCGCTCAAAATCATATGTTACACGCTTGCTGAGAATGGCCTTCTGCAAACCCTTTACGATCATATCCGCAGCTTCCTGCCATCCCATATATTCAAACATCATTACTCCGGAAAGGATCAATGATCCGGGATTAACTTTATCCTGGTTTGTATATTTCGGTGCTGTACCATGTGTAGCTTCAAATATCGCATGGCCGGTTTCATAATTAATATTTGCTCCCGGGGCTATGCCAATCCCTCCCACAATGGCGGCGAGTGCGTCGGAAATATAATCACCATTCAGGTTCATGGTGGCGATGACAGAATATTCTGACGGCCGTGTAAGGATTTGCTGCAGAAATGCATCGGCAATAAAATCCTTGACCAGAAGTTTTCCCTGCTTCAATTCCCTTGATTGTGCTTCATTGGCAGCATCCTCACCCTTTTCAGCTTTAATTTTATCGTATTGCTGCCAGGTAAATACCCTGTCACCAAATTCACGTTCAGCCATGTCATAACCCCATTGTTTGAATTGTCCTTCAGTAAACTTCATGATATTGCCTTTATGAACCATGCAGACAGATGGCTTATTATGTTTAAAGGCATAATTAATTGCAGCACGTATCAATCTCTCGGTCCCTTCTCTTGAAATTGGTTTGATACCTATTGAGGTTGTTTCCGGAAAGCGGATTTTGGTAACTTCCATTTCCTGTGTGAGAAACTTTATTACTTTATTATTTTCCTCAGTTCCCATCATCCATTCAATTCCTGCATAAATATCCTCCGAGTTTTCACGAAATATAACCATATCAGTTTTTGTAGGATCTTTTACCGGCGAGGGTACTCCCTGATAATATCTTACCGGCCTCAAACAAACATATAGATCAAGCAACTGCCTCAATGCCACATTCAGCGAACGTATCCCCCCTCCTACCGGTGTGGTGAGCGGACCTTTTATAGCAACCAGGTACTCTTTAATGACATCAAGCGTTGCCTGTGGCAACCATTCTTCTGATTTTTTATATGATTTTTCTCCGGCAAATACTTCCTTCCAGACAATCTGGCGCCTTCCTTTATATGCTTTACTGACTTCTGCATCAAAGACCCTTACCGATGCAGCCCAGATGTCGGGTCCTGTGCCATCACCCTCAATAAATGGAATAATCGGAAAATCAGGCACAATCAACTGCCCGTTTGAAATCGTAATTTTTGCTCCTTCCATGATTTGTAATATTAATTGTTAATAAAATAAAATATGTTGCAATTTCCGTATTGATCTACAAATTAATTGACTCATTTATAAATTGTTACATTGTTACAATGTTAAATTGTTAAATTATTATCAGGATTTGTTGTTCAGATCGTCGCATCACGAAGCAAAATTCTATAAGAACTAACTATTCAGCTATTTAATAATTTGGCAATTTAACCATTTAGCAACTTAACAATTGCGACAATTGAGACCATTGTGACTACTGCGACAATATTTTCATTCAAAATCCAGGTTAAAATCCTGTTTCAATTTCCCAAGACCAGGATTTTTCTTTAACATATGTTCATACTTCTCTTCTGAAGTGTACAGTTTTGTCTTATTACTAACTCCTGTTTTTACCACAGTATTGATCACAATCAGGTCATTTTTCAGGACTTTTCGCAAATACAGAAGTATATCTTGTTTAATATCCTGTTGAAAATCATCCTGTTGAGCAGAATTATCAAGCACCAGATCAATTTCATTTCCATTTCCCAGTTCAGGTAAATGGCCTTTGAGAGTGTTATACATCCTCGGCCTGGTTTCCTTTATATTTTCAGCAAAATCGATCCAGGCCTGAATAAGTTCTTTTGATGTAAACGGTTCTGAATGGATGTCCTGTTCAATTTCCTGAAATTCAGTTATTTCTTCTGTTTCAACTTTTTGATTATTGTTACCTGTCAGTACATCCCTGATTGAATATTTTGAGGAATATATTGTACTTTTTTTGCTTTTAGGTTCACCTTGTTTCTGGTCATCTGTTTTTTGTTTATCCACAACTTTTTCCAGTGATTCCCCCCCATCAATGGTTTGATCTTCCCGGGCACTGTCTTCAGAATCCCGGATTTGTTTTTTAATACGCTTAACGGAGGTTTCATCATCGCTTACATCAGACTCAACACCCGGAATTTTGGAATCCTGCTCTTCCTGATCTTTCTTCACTGATGCTGCAGTTTCATCCCCAAGATCATCTTTCCTTTCAGGCTCAGGGGAAGGCATTTTTCCCTCAGCACTTTCAGACTCATTTTTTGTTTCAGTTTCTATCAGCGTTTTTTTTTCTGTCACCCCGGTAATCCGACACAGTTTGATCATCGCTAATTCAACATGCAATTTTTGATTCCTGCTGGCTTTATAATAAATATCGGTTGTGCTGCATATTTCCAACGACTTATAAAGAAAATTGATGTCACACCGGCTGCTCTGTTCTTTATATCTTTCACTGATTGTTGCACCTGTTTCAAGCAGGACTAATGTTTCAGTATCACGGCATACAAGAAGATCCCTGAAATGTCCTCCAAGTCCTACAATAAAATTATGTCCATCAAATCCTTCATTAAGAATCTCATTAAATATCAGCAGTGAATCATTTATTTTCCCTTCGAGGAATGCATCGGTAATTTTGAAATAATAATCATAATCGAGGATATTCAGATTCTGAATGACATCTTTGTAGGTTATCTTCTGACCGGAAAAGCTAACCATCTGGTCAAAAATTGAAAGGGCATCACGCATTGCTCCATCTGCTTTCAGTGCAATGATATTCAAAGCATCCGGTTCGAAGTCGACTTTTTCTTTCTTGGCTATTTTTTCCAGATAACCAACAATATCATGAACTCTGATTCTGTTAAAATCAAATATCTGGCACCGGGAAAGTATAGTGGGAATGATTTTCTGTTTTTCAGTTGTTGCCAGAATAAATACCGCATGGGAAGGAGGTTCTTCAAGCGTTTTTAAAAATGCATTAAAAGCAGGCGTTGAGAGCATATGAACTTCATCGATTATATATATGCTGTATTTACCAATTTGCGGTGGTATCCGTACCCGGTCGCTCAGGTTACGGATATCCTCAACAGAGTTATTCGATGCAGCATCCAGCTCGTGGATATTAAAGGCACGCATCTCATTAAAAGAGATACACGATTCACATTGATTGCATGGTTCATGTTGATCAGTGATATTGCTACAATTAATTGTTTTGGCAAATATCCTTGCACATGTTGTTTTTCCGACTCCGCGTGGACCACAAAACAGGTAAGCATGACCAAGGTGTTTATTCACAATGGTATTCTTCAGGGTAGCAGTAATTGAATCCTGCCCCACAACTGATGAGAAGGTGTCCGGTCGGTATTTCCTCGCCGATACGATGAAGTTGTCCATCCCTGGAATAAAAAATGACTTTTAAAATTATAAAAATTTGGACTGCCCGTTAAAAATAATAAGGATTTTTACCAAAACATTTCACACTTCTGTTTCAAGTTAAAAAAAGTTATCGGTTTATGTATAACGGGAGTAGTGTGAAAGGTATACACTATTAAGAGAATCAAAATTCTTAACAGGATGGGGATCAATATATTTTTTGTCAATCTGGAAAAAGTTCATATTTTTGCGTCCTGTTATTTTAAAATAAATCTTTTAAGATGTTGAGCCATTACGAAACCGTTTTCATTACTACTCCCGTTTTGTCTGAAAGCCAGATGAAGGAAGCGGTTGAAAAGTTCAAGGCAATTCTGTCCGATAACGGTGCAGAGATTGTGCATGAAGAAAATTGGGGTTTGCGCAAACTAGCCTACCCGATTCAGAAAAAATCAACAGGATTTTATTATCTGATAGAATTTAAATCAGAAGGGTCCCTGATTGAAAAACTTGAAACAGAATACCGGAGAGATGAGCGAATCATTCGTTTCCAAACAATCAAAATGGACAAGTACGGTGTGGAGTACGCAGAGAAAAAAAGAAGCAAAAAATCAGTAGAAACCGAAAAAGTCAAGGAGGATTAACCATGGCAGATAACCAGTCAGAAATCAGGTACCTTACCCCACCATCAGTTGAAATAAAGAAGAAGAAGTATTGCCGTTTCAGGAAAAAC
>LJUQ01000029.1 GCA_001304505.1 Bacteroides sp. SM23_62_1 | reverse complement strand
TGCCGGCCTGATCATGTTGTTTTTTGGGGTTTTCCTTTCTGCAATATGGATATCGTGTGCCTTCGCGGTAATCTATCATGCAGTCTGCCTTGAAAAAGGACAATATATAACTCCCGTTAATGGTGAGATTGCTCAAAGTTAATGTGTTATTGTACTCACCCCCCTGGCTCCCCTCTCTCGAGAGAGAGGGAACCGACAGGGGGGATGAGTACACAATCACTCACAATACCCAATCCCCCAACCACTAATATACCAATACACCATATACCAATACACCAATCCACCAACAGATGAGTTCAGCAATCAGTCAAAACGGTCTCTTCTTTCTTTCTTATAATTCTGAAACAGATTTTTCATCTCCTCATCCTTGTCAGGATATTGATTATAAAGATTTGTTAGTTCTCCATGATCAACTGACAGGTAATACAATTGTCCTGGGGGATCAGTTTCTTTTACTTCATAGCTCCAGCCACCGGATCCACGTTCATCAATGAATTTCCATTCTCCGTCGTGCAGAGTAAACATCCCATAAAATATCCCGCACCGGAAGTCAACCCCCGATTGCCAAATCGGGGGTAATAACCGCTGCATACTGAATGTTCCGTCTATATATAAAGTGCGAACAATGACGTCAACCCCCGATTGCCAAATCGGGGGTAATAACCCTTGCATACTGCATGTAGCGTCTATATCCGGGAGTAATAACCGTTGCTTACTGAATGTTCCGTCCATACCTGTGGTGCGAACAATAGGTAATGGTATAAATCCCCGATTTGGCAATCGGGCATTGACTATTTATCTTTGATTCTACAGAAGTAAGTATCTCAATGCAAATATTTCTTTCAATAGCAGGTATACTGATATTCCTTTTTTTCTTCTCCTTTTTTGTCACCTCGCTTCTTGAGAATGAAAAACGGGCATCATTTATTTCTCTTGTTGCGGGAATTCTTATTCCTGTTCCTTTTTTAATACCATTTTTCTCGAATATAACATATCCGTTTTGGTTTAATATCTTTTTAACTGCAAGCATTGTAATTCCAGTCCTGCTGGTTATAATACCTTTTCATCGACCGATAGATTATACTTTATCCTTTCCCCACAACCGTTTTGATGAAAGGGACACTGTATTTGCCCGAAGAGAATTAAAACCTGCAACAGATGTATATAATGAATATTACGCAAGGAATCCGGACAAAAGAGAACCCGATGACAGGTGGAGGGAAAAGCCAGGGCTGCTGAAAGCCGGCACAAAATATTATGACCCGGTATTGTTTGCTGCCGCCGATTCTATTTTTGAGCAGGTAAAAAAGTTACATTCAAGAGTTGAAGGCAAAACAGCGGTGCAGAGGGTGGAGGTTGTAGCATATCAGATATCCCGGAAAATAAAAAAGATGGTTCTGGGTTGGGGAGCGAATGCGGTTGGTATAACAGAATTGAGAGATTATCATGTCTATAGTATTGGTGGCAGGGGTGACAGATATGGAGAGGTGTATTCAATTGATCACAAATATGCCATTGCACTGACCGTTGGGATGGATTATTATATGATGAAATCGGCTCCTGCTGCTCCAACCATTCTTGAGTCCGCACGTCAATACATGAACTGTGGTTTAATTGCGGTTCAGCTTGCAGAGTTTATCCGGAGCCTTGGTTATCCGGCCCGGGTTCATATCGATGCCAATTACAAAGTAATCTGTCCGCTTGTTGCCAGGGATGCCGGGCTGGGGGAGATTGGCAGGTTGGGCCTTCTGATGACACCAGCACTAGGACCTCGAATAAGGATTGCTGTTGTAACAACTGATTTACCTCTGTTTATTGGAAACCATCAGCCGGATCCAACAATTATCGATTTCTGCCGGCATTGCAGGAAATGTGCTGAAGCATGCCCTGTGCATGCCCTTCCCTTTGAGGATGAAGAGGAGCATGAAGGTATCCGGCGGTGGCGGATCAATTCCGAATCCTGCTATTCTTACTGGTGTACCGCCGGCACTGATTGTGGTAAATGCGTCATTGCATGCCCCTTTTCACATCCTGATTACTGGATCCATCGGCTGGTCCGTTCAGGAATAAGGAATTCCGCATTGTTCAGAACATTAGCGATGAGAATGGATGATCTTTTTTATGGGAAAAGGTAAACCTGCCTCCAGCAGGTAAACTAGAAATAGCCAAAATCGAAATTCGGACAATTTCTGAAGCGAAGCAGAAGAAATTATCCATGAGGGGGTTGTGGATCTGAATTGTGGGTAGCGATTAAATAAACCCGAAATAAGAAATACGAAAAACGAAATCCGCCTTCGGCAAACAAATTCGAATATTAAGGTTTCGATTTTCTTCTTTCGAGTCTATTTCGGATTTTGCTATTTCGATTCTCGATTCTGTCCTACTCCGCTTTAAAGTTATATACAGGCTTCAGGGTTTCCACAACTGTGACCGTATCTTCAATATATTGCAGGATCTCCCCTTTTGGTTTGTATGCCTGTGGTGCTTCATCTTTCGTCTTTTCAGAAAGGGTGGAGGTCCAAATATTTTTCATGCTCTTTCGAAATTCTTCCATGTCGATGTGTTTTTTTGCCTGTGTTCTTGAAAGCCTTCTTCCTGCTCCATGGGGAGCAGAGAAATTCCATTCCCTGTTACCTTTGCCTACTGCAACGAAGCTTCCATCCTTCATATTAAGGGGAATGATGACCTTTTCACCCGGGTGTGCTGAGATGGCTCCTTTCCTGATAATATGATCATCAAAATTGATATAATTGTGAACTGATTCAAACTGTTCCGGCTGGCCACTGATGTTGAAATGACTCAGGATCCGGCGGGCTATCTCTCTTCGGTTAAGCCTTGCATACCACTGTGCAAGCTTCATCTGCCTGATATATTGATCCCTGTCTTTTCCCTCAAGATATGCAAAATGCTTGGCAATTTTTATTCCTTTTTGAATACAGCTTGAGATAGCTTTTTGTTGATTCCATGTGGCTACCTGCAGGCCGAAGTTTCTTGAACCACTGTGGATTAACAGCCACATGTTCTTCTTCGAATCTTCAGCTATCTCGATGAAATGATTCCCTCCACCAAGACTGCCAATTCCCTTCAAATGGTCCATGAACTTTATCTCCAGCCTGTCACATACCTGCTGCAATTCATTGATGAAATCCTTTTCAAAATCATCAGCATATGCAGATTTGTTCCGCTCGAAACCATGCGGGATATTTTTCCTGATGAATTTATCGAGCTTATCAAAACCCGGGGAAAAACGACCCAGATTTGTACAGAGAATGCCACAACCAATATCCAGCCCGATGAGGTTCGGTACAACTTTATCGGTGAGGTTAGCTGTGTACCCGATTACACACCCTTTACCGGCATGAATATCCGGCATGATCCTGATCCTTGCATCACGGAAGATCTCCTGGTTACAGAACTCAACTACCTGGGAATAAGATTCCTGGTCAACATTATCGTTAAAGACGATAGCAGTATTATGTTTTCCCCTGATTTCCATATCTGGTACAAAGGTCGGAAAAAATCGTGAGTCGTGAGTCGTGAATCGTGAGTAGAAAAAAAGTAATTAACAGGTAACCGATATTTTATGGTTTCTGACATTAATAGGTAGAAATCATTAAAAACTTAAGTCATGAATCACAAAAATCCAGATGCATGGAGAAACTCAGTTTCTCTGGTTAAAATAATCTATAAGCTGGCAGAACGAATGCCGGAATCTGAGAGGTTTGGGCTTACGCACCAGATGAAAAAAGCAGCTGTTTCAATACCCTCAAATATTGCAGAGGGAGCTGCAAGAGATTCAGATCAGGAATTAATTCATTTTCTCTATTATTCGTTAGGATCTGCAGCAGAATTGGAGACACAACTAATAATAAGCCAGGAATTAAGATTCCTTTGTATTCCAGATGATGTGGATGATTATATGCAGAAAACAAAAAAGGTCATACTTGGACTTATAAGATATATTAAATCAAAAAAGAGGAGATAAACCAATTCCCGGCTCCCAATCCTCAACTCATATCTCACACCCAACGACTCACGACTCACGACTCGCGACTCACGACTCACGACTCACGACTCACAACTCGCGACTCGCGACTCACGACTCACGACTCACGACTCACGACTCACAACTCGCGACTCACAACTCGCGACTCACGGCTTAATCATACGCGGGGCATAACTTCCTTGGTCTGGCATACCGGTAGGCAGGTGGTTTCCCTTCCCCTTCCAGTGCCCTGCAAGCAAATATGAGGTTAATCCCGAATCTGAAATTCACGGTCCGTGCATTATATGGAAAAAGGGCACCTGTATTGACTTCTCTGACAAAGCGCACCGGTATGTGGTCGGAAACGAAAAAAAACTGAGCTCCCGGCCCGCCGAGGCTGAAGCCAAGGCCGAGCTGGTAAAGCTTGTTGTTCATGATAGAATAACTGACTGTGCCGGAGAAGAAACTTACAGGATTGAAGTTGGCTGACATGGTCAGTGCAAAATGTGGCCTTCGGTCAAATATTTCTGTTCTTAGCAGCGCCCCAAAAGCAATTTTTTCATTTAACCTGTAAAGCCCTCCAAGGTAGATTTTTGGGGTCATGAATGAAATGTATGGGTCATTACTGTTGGTAAACTGCCATGAATCCTGGATAGAATCAAGCAATGCCTGGAATAATTCAGTTTCGTCTGTTCCTGTTGCATACTGCAGCAGATCAAATCCCCTGAAAGTGATACTCCCTTCCGACTCAAACCGGTTGATATTTGATCTCCAGCGTATGAGACCAAGATCAATAATACTCGCTGAGAGAGTGATTTCTTCCAGGTAATCATAGAGAACACCTGCGTCCATTGCAAATCCCCTGTTTTTATTCAAAATGAAGTCGCCGACAGGATCATCGAGTGAATTATCAAAATTAACTGTCTCCACAATACCAAGGTTGCTGTATGTGATATCAACCGGGAATGAGGCGTAGATTCTGTAACGTGATGAGACATCCAGAACGATAGGATCTGCCTGTGTTATAATATCCAGCTCCGACCTGTGTGTATTCAGATTTGCTGCTCCCATCAGATACTTGGCCGTTAATCCGATACTGAATCCTTCCTCAATTTTTTTCGATACACCGACAGCAATCTGAATATAATCGATTGCATTCACTCCCAGTCCTCCAAGGTCAATATCCCGCGGCACCTCCTCTGATGAATCCCAGTTTCCATCCTTCAGGGAAATAATATCACCGGGTATCCCGACACGTGTCTCACCGTGATTTGAAATGTTAAAATGAAAGTAATAATCCCTGATCCTGAAACCGGCTCCCAGGAGATTTATACTGTAATCATTCCGGATGTAATTCCTTTTTTTCAGTTTCTTATCGAGATTATCTATATCAATGATGATGGAATCACTCTGTGTGCCGGTACCATAATGCAATGCATCATGGTATCCGAAGCCGGTGTTCGAATATGCGTAACGCACGGATGAAATAACCGGAAGTTCAATATAGGTGCGGCAACGATAAAACAGGGCAGGATTGGTATGGATTGCCTGGGGATTGGTATGCATGAAATACAATGTGTTTTCCTGTGACAGGACATTGCCGGGTAAAAATATTATTATCCAGAAAATCAGGGGAATAGTTATGGTCCTGTAAAATTTCATGTCAGTTTCCGGTAGAGTTGAGTTCAATATCCCCGGTAACTCCAATATATGCATCTATAAAGTAATCTGTATAGAACTTAACATTTTCAGGAGGAACCATATCATAATTGGTAGTGGTGAGATTACCATATAGGAGAATATAGCGGCTGGTGGAAATATTATCGATTTTTGTACGTATAAATTCTACCTCAACAGGGTCATTCTGGATTGGATCAACTTTCCCATCACCATCCTGATCTGCAGCAGCTTCAACCAAATGTGGAGAATCGAAAATGGAATCCAGCACAGCATAATTCTCATCCGTGAAATACATCTGTGCATAAACATTAACAGGAAGTCCATTGGTAAAATTTAACCTGAAGGCAAGCCGTTTGATCTCTTCAGGTGGATTTTGAAAAAAATCCTCAAAATTAAAACTGATGGTATCCACCATCAGCATGAAATCAGCGTAACCATGGAGAGGCAGGATCAGTTTGGCTTTAACACTGTACTGGCTGTTATCGGTGATGAAATTCTCATTGATATTTCCTGAAGGATTGGTCTCCGTTTCAACACCAAAAGAGATGCTGCCGGGTGAACTTTCCAATGCCTCGAAAAGATTTGTATTATCCGGATTCAGGATGAGGCTGTCATATGCTGTCAGGCCAACCTCTGATATCGAAGGATAACGAATGATTCGCGGATAAGATGGTGAGGGTACACTATCACCTGTGATGGCTAGCTGATTACCTTCTCGGGAGATTGCATAAAAATCGGTCATAATCACCTGAATGGGAAGCCCGAAGGAATTCTCAAAATATAATTTCAGTTCGGGCTCTTCAAAATGAAAAGTCCCGTCTATGATAGAATTAAAAAAACTGACCGGGAATGTCTGCGGATCGATAGTGATGTTCATAATACCCAGGTAACCGTATATAACAGAATAACTGATATTATTTACCGAGAGCTGATAACTCATAACTGGTGATCCTGCCGGTACAGTGCCCTGTGATCTTTCCAGTGTCATGGTAAATATGATAGGGATAAGGTTGACATCAGGCGGGTTATTCGAAAGCACAATGGTGTAGCCCTGCAGGTTAAAGGATTGAACGTTGCTGCTCAGGGGGATTGTTGCTGACCATGCTGCTCCGTTTTTTATGATACGCGGACTGGAAATCTGAAGGATCCCATCCAGGTTGTAAGATGAAGAAAGTGTTACAACGATGGTCAGAGAATCAGTAATAATACTGTCAATTTCAGTATAATCAGGACCTTCGGTGCCGGTAAGGCTAAAATTTATCGTGTCGGTTTGAATAAAAGGATCCTGGATCAAACTGAGATTTAACGGTACAGGAAGATCATTGTTAATTGATCCGGAATGCTGAATGTCCGAGAACTGCAGAAATTCGGAGGCCTGGAAAGAGAAAATCTCTTCTTCATAAACCATTCTTATGAAACCATCATTGTCAACAACCATGCCCTCCGGATGAAGCGAATCTTTCAGTATTTCTTCCAGTTCATAGTGGATATAACCAAGCGGCGCCGCCACACCTGGCTTTATGATAATTTCTGTGTCGAGTTTGTCAGGATCAAAATCCTCCTTGATACAGGTATTAAAAAGAAGAGGGATTAGCAGGATGAACAGAAACCTGGATATTTTGTAGCAGCAAACCATACAGGATTAACGGATTGAGTTAGTATTTATTCTGTAATAAGAAAGGGATTTTTGCGGCTCAAGATAAGAATTATTTAAATATATCTTCTTAACTTAAAAGTTTTGATAGTTATGATTCATTCACATAATAATGACGCATTATGAGAAACAAAAACCTACCAATCGTCATTATCATTCTAATGATGATATCCGGTGCATATATGATTGGTTGCAAAGAGCAGAAGGAAAAAATCACCGTTCAGAAAAAATATGACAGGGCTGGCAGAGTTGTTTCTGAAGTAAGTGTGAAGGATGGTTTGAAACATGGGCCAACCAGGAATTATTATGAAAATGGTAAACTCCACTCCATTGTTAATTATGAAGAAGGAAAACAACATGGTGAATCTGTGTGGTATTATGAGAATGGGAAACCCTACCAGGTAACAATTTTTGTCAATGGTAAGCAGGAGGGAATCCAGAAAAAGTATTACCAGTCAGGGGAATTAATGGCAGAGATACCTTTTAGTAATGGTGAGCAACAGGTCGGGATGAAGGAATATACGGAATCAGGAACGCTGATTACAAATTATCCTGAAATTGTTTTTGAGAAACCACAGAGAACATCCTCTCCAAACCGTGTTGTGTTAAAAATCCATCTATCAAACAATTCGAATGAGGTTACATTTCATCAGCGGATTATAGCTTCTGCAGGTGATACACTGCTGGCCGCCGTGCCAACAAAAGATGGAGTGGGAGAGTTTACTTTCTTTATCGCAAAGGGAACATCAACGGAGGCAGATATTACAATCATTGCCAAAACCAAGACCCGTCTGCGTAATAATTACATCCTTGAAGGGATTTATCATGTAAAGATCGATAATTGAAGAAATTGTTCCTGTTGTTTCTGTTGTTTTTTTGTTAATCCAGTAGTTGATACAATCGGGCTTCAATTGTGCTTCAGTGGTTAATTCGATAGTGCTTCAGTCGTGCTCCAGTTGTTGGTTCAGTAGTGCTTCCGTAGTTATTCAGTTGTCATTCAATTGTCATTTAAACTACCAATTGCCTTTAGAATCAAGTCATCCCGAATCCCGATTTATCAGGATGAGGGATCTTGTCGTGTCCGGAATAATCATGTTTGTTAGAACATTCCAAATCTTTGTTTACCGTTATCGATTACGAGTTCCCTCCTCACCGCCTGCGGCGGATCGTCGGGATGACATGGTTCTTACTACGTTAATAATAATCCCGTAATTCAACTTTAAATTTTCATTTCGACCTCAGTTCGTGAAAATGTAGTCTCATTGATTTAACCATTTATTATTTTAATTTTAAATAATTTTAAGACATTTGAGGGATTCAGGGTTTGTGGAATATAGTGGACGCCCGAAAGATATTGAGGTATTTGATGCCTTTGATGCATTAAAACGTTTTATATGTTTCAGTTAATTAATCTTCTCACTTATGAAAGCTAAATCATATGTTATCTCTAATACAGTAATTGTTGCACTGGGTGGCTTTTTATTTGGATTCGATACTGCAGTTATTTCAGGAGTAGAGGGATCGCTTGAAAAATTCTTTGAACTCAGCCGGTTCTGGCTGGGATTTACTGTGGCTATTGCCCTTATTGGTACTGCCATTGGAGCGATTACCATCAGTCGTCCGGGGGATCACTTCGGGAGAAAGAAGGTGCTGATCTCACTGGCCATTTTCTATACTGTGTCAGCCCTGGGTAGTGCACTTGCACAGTCGTGGTATGCCCTGTTGATATACAGGTTTCTTGGAGGGCTCGCAGTAGGAGGATCGTCTGTAATTGCTCCGATGTACATTGCAGAGATCTCCCCTGCACACCTTCGGGGCCGGCTGGTTGCAGTATTTCAGTTTAATGTTGTCACGGGAATACTTATTGCATTCCTCTCCAATTATCTGATCGACACCTATATAGAGGACTTTTCCTGGCGGTGGATGCTGGGTGTAATGGCTATACCATCTTTCATTTTTTTCGGACTTCTGTTTTTAATACCGAATAGTCCCAGGTGGCTGGTCAGGAAAAACAGGATCGCAGAAGCAGAGGAGATACTTGTAAAATGTGGTGCGCCGGATGTAAAAGCTGAGATCGATGATATCCTGGAATCGGTGAAGATAGAACTGAGTGGTGTGAAAGAAAAGTTCTTCAGTAGGAAATACAGGATCCCCATCTTTGCTGCCGTGATGGTTGCAATATTCAACCAGCTTACCGGGATCAACGCGGTCATGTACTATGCCCCGAGGATTTTTGAAATGGCCGAAGTATCAAGGAATACTGCACTGCTTCAATCCGTTGCAGTTGGTTTTACAAACATGGTTTTTACGATCATTGCCATGGTCATGATCGACAGGTATGGCCGTAAAAAACTACTATTGCTTGGATCAGTTGGCATGACCTTTTTTCTTGGAATGGTGGCAAGATCGTTTTATATTGAGAACTTTGGAGGTATTGCATTGCTGATATACCTGATAGGATATATAGCTTTTTTTGCAGTTTCCCAGGGTGCCGTTATCTGGGTTTTTATATCAGAGATCTTTCCCAATAAGGTCAGAGCATATGGCCAGTCCCTCGGCAGTTTTACCCACTGGATAATGGCTGCCATCATCTCCCTGAATTTCCCCCTCCTTTCAAAATTATTCGGAGGAGGTAATTCATTCATGTTTTTCAGTGCCATGATGGTATTGCAGTTTTTCTTTGTCATGAGGTTCCTGCCGGAAACCAAAGGTAAATCACTGGAAAAGATTCAGAAAGAACTTGGTATAGAATAACCGGACAGGTATTGTCTGATGATTTTTTAATTTGGGCAGTAAAAAGAAAGAAGGATACAGGGTAGCAAGTGTCGAAAAATTGGAAATCTGCCTGAGGCGGATTGCCTGTTTTTCAGCACTGTAACCCGCACCCCGTAACCATTCTACCCGGTTAGCAACCGGGATTACGCCATCATCTTCAGAATAGTTGCCTGCAGGATGACATCCCGCAGAACTCTATACTCAGCGTTCTCCAGTCATCCCCCAACACTCAACACTCATCACCCAGAACCCAGAACCCAGAACCCAGAACCCAGAATCCAGAACTCAGAACCCAGAACCCAGAACTCAGAACTCAGAATCCAGAACTCAGAACCCAGAACTCAGAACTTTAAACTAATAATCCTTAATACTCAGATCATGCATAAGTCATTAATTGTACTCACGTTATTTTCATTGTTGCTTACTTATTCCTGCCTTCAGGAGCCGGATACATACCAGGTTGTGGATTATCGTCTCAATCCTTTTCATCTTGACCAGGTCAGGTTGCTTGAAAGTCCATTTAAGGATGCGATGGAGCTGGATAAAAAATATTTATTATCACTCGATATGGACAGGTTTCTGGTGGATTTCAGAAAGGTCAACGGACTTACCACAACCGTTGAGCCTTACGGAGGTTGGGAACAGGAAGGATTGAATGGTCATACTCTCGGACATTACCTTTCAGCGTGTGCGATAATGCATGCTGCCACAGGAGAGGAAGAATTTGTCAGGAGGGTCAGTTATATTGTTGACCAGCTTTCTGAAATTCAGGTTGCAGGAGGATCGGGGTATATTGGAGGTATCCCGCCGGATTTTTTTGAAAAAAGTGCATTTGATCCTGAGAATGAGGTAAGAAATTTCAGGTTTGGCGGTGTATGGTCACCCTGGTATAATATCCATAAAGTCTTTGCCGGTCTGCTTGATGCTTATACTTGTTGTGAGAATAAGAAAGCGGTTGAAGTGGTTTCAGGGCTTGCAGACTGGGCTGTTCATATCGCAGATCAACTTGCCGATTCCCTCTTCACCAGGATGCTGGATTGTGAATTTGGTGGGATGAACGATGCACTTGCGGAATTATATGCTATTACAGGCAATAAAGAATACCTGCACCTGGCAATTCGGTTTGACCATGACCGTGTTTTTAATCCTCTTGAAAAGGGTGAAGATAAACTGAAACAGCTTCATGCAAATACCCAGATTCCCAAAATTATAGGTGCCGCCAGGATTTACGAACTCACGGGAGATGAAAAATACTGGCATATAGCAAAGAATTTCTGGGATATCGTAGTTGATCATCATACATATATACAGGGCGGGAATAGCAGCGGGGAATATTTCGGTCCGCCCGATAGCCTGGCATACCGCATATCAGATGCAACATGCGAAACATGTAATACTTATAATATGCTGAAACTTACACGTCATCTTCTAATGTTAACAGGGGAAATGAAGTATGCCGAGTATTATGAAAGAGCGTTATATAATCACATACTGGCATCGCAGGATCATGAAACAGGGATGATGCTCTATTTTGCCTCACTGGAGCCGGGATATTACAAAATCTTCAATTCACCCGAGCATTCATTCTGGTGTTGCACCGGAACAGGTATGGAAAATCATGCAAAATACGGGAATTCGATTTACTTTCATGATAGTCAATCAGTATGGATTAATCTATTCATTGCATCCGAGCTTAAATGGGAAGAGAAAGGCCTTGTGCTCAGGCAGGAAACTGACTTCCCGGAAAGTGAAAATATAACTGTCACAATCCTTTCAGCATCCGGAAAGGTAATGCCTATGAATATAAGAATACCCTGTTGGGTTGCCCCGGGAGTATCTGTTCAGGTTAACAATGAGGAAGTACGATCAGAAATAATCCCGGGATCATATGTTTCCGTTTCCAGGAAATGGAATGAAGGAGATGTGATTCAGATAAAGTTGCCAATGGATCTTCATGTCAGCACATTGCCTGATGATAAGGCAAAATTTGCCATTCTGTTTGGCCCGGTTGTACTGGCAGGAAACCTGGGTGAGACAGATCTTCCACGTGAATGGCATTACCCCGATGACAATGTTGGCAATGTCGAGGAAACAAGACAAAAAATTGAGGTCCCGGTAATCAGTGGAGACCTGGATAATCCGGGCGGGTGGATCAGGTCGGCCAGGGATAAATCCTTATCTTTCCGAACAGTCAATACCGGCATACCTGAAGATGTGGAGTTAATTCCTTTTTATAAAATAAACTACGAGAGATATACAATATACTGGGATCATGTTCAACCTGACAGGTTGCCTTGACAGCTTTGATGAATGGCAGAACTAAGAGATCTGCCTGCTTACGGCACAGACAGGGATAGAAGCAGATTTAAGCATTGAATAATACAGAAATAAGAGGATGTGAATCAACACTTTGCGGGAATCAACGGTTTAATCTGTTTTGATCAGTGAGAAATAATACCTGGCAGACTGTTTTTAGCTTTTTAAAGTCATATAATTATTCTTACCATGAAAAAAATCATATTTATTACTATCATTTTTCTGCTGGGTTCATGCCAGCCAGGAACCAGGAAAGCGGGGAATAATTTTCCGGATATTCCCGGAATGGTAAACCAGGAAAATTTTCAGGGCACATATAAAGACTGCCCCACTGATCTCTATACGATCAGTAATACAAACGGACTTGTGATGCAGGCAACCAATTATGGTGGCAAGATTGTAACCCTGTTCATTCCTGACCGGGATGGTAATATGGGAGATGTGGTATTTGGTTATCCAAATATCGGGGATTACCTGGATGGGGATCCCTATTTTGGGGCTATTGTTGGCAGGTATGCCAACAGGATCAATGCAGGCAGGTTCACCCTTGATAATACAGAATACCAGCTTCCATTAAACGAAGGTGGCAGAAATATGCTGCACGGGGGCAACTCAGGTTTTGACGATGTTGTCTGGACAGCTGTACAGGTTGATAGTGAGGAAGGGAAAGCTGTCAAACTAACTTATCTGAGTCCTGATGGCGACCAGGGATTTCCAGGTAACCTGGAAGTGGAGGTGATTTATACACTTACAGATGAGAATGAACTTATTGTTGATTACAGAGCTGTCACAGATCAGCCAACCATTATCAACCTGTCTCAGCATTCTTACTTCAATCTTGCCGGTCATGGTGCAGGTTCAATACTGGATCATGAACTGGTAATCCATGCAGATTATTTTACACCTGTAGATGAGAATCTGATCCCAACCGGTGAACTCAGACCTGTTGAGGGTACCCCATTTGATTTCAGGTCACAACATAAAATCGGGGAGAGAATAGAGGATGATTATGAACAGTTAAAGACCGGAAGAGGATATGATCATAATTTTATCCTGAAAAAGGATGTGCAGGGTGAATTAAGCTTTGCCGGATCTGTATATAATAGCATTTCAGGGAGGTTGATGGAAGTATTTACGACCCACCCAGCCATGCAGTTTTACACGGGCAATTTTCTCGATGGCTCTGCAACCGGTAAAGACGGTGCTGTCTATCATTACCGGACAGGATTCTGTCTTGAAACACAGTTTTATCCTGATTCCCCGAACCATCCTGAATTCCCCTCCACCGTGCTCAGACCCGGTGAAGAATATAAGCACCGGACGATATTTAAGTTTTCGACGAAATGAGAAAATCAAAAGTGGTTACTGCCTTTTTGTTAAAGCGTTAAAGCGTTGAAGTGTTGAAGCGTTAAAGCGTTATAGTGTGAAGGTGGGAAAGTGGAAAGGTGTGAAGGTGTACAATTGGGGAGGCAGTGTTCTGCCGAATGACATTCGGCAGGGAATAAATGTTATTGATTAGAAGATCCCGAAACCCTGATCTGCATCAGGGCAGGCAAGTTCGGGATGACATCATGTAAAAAATAAAACATTCTATTTGACACCAATAAAATAACTTAGATATGGGGAAAAGAAATAGTTTATATCACATGAATCATATCATTTTTATGGTTATGCTGATCCTGATCTCCCAATCCTGTACGGTTGAATCCGGTAAAAGTGACTGGAAACCTGCGGAGGGTCCCCTTTTCACAAGATGGTCAGGCGAGTTAGTTCCGGAAAATATTTTGCCTGAATACCCCCGGCCGCAGCTGGAAAGGACAGAATGGTTGAATTTAAATGGTCTGTGGGATTATGCGATTGTCCCTTCCGGCAATGAGAAACCATTGGAGTGGGATGGAAAGATACTTGTACCCTTCGCTGCAGAATCTGCATTATCCGGTGTTAAAAGGGAAGTTGGCCCGGAAAACAGATTATGGTATCATCGACAATTTGAAATTCCCGCTTCCTGGAAAGGGAAGCAGATCCTGTTAAATTTTGGAGCTTCAGACTGGGAGACAAAGGTATGGATCAATGGAACGGAGACAGGTTATCACCGTGGTGGTTACGATGCTTTCACCTTCGACATAACAGATGCCCTCACAGGGAAAACAAAACAGGAGATCCTCATCGCTGTGTGGGATCCGGTAGATCAGGGCACCCAGCCCAGGGGTAAACAGGTCCTTCATCCTCATGGGATCTGGTATACCTCAGTGACAGGGATCTGGCAGACAGTATGGATTGAACCTGTTAATAGTGAATATATTAAAACACTGAGGATTGTACCCGATATTGATCAGGAAACCGTAACATTTATACCAGGGTTGTCACAAGACGCAGCAGTGCTGCCAGTGAAAGTGGAAATATTTAAAGATAATGAGACAGTTATTGAGCTCATCTCGGATGAGGCTGCTATAGTGTTACCTGTGAAAGATCCGGTGTTATGGTCCCCCGGCCATCCGTTCCTGTATACATTCAGACTGGAAATGACAGGAAACAATGGCGAAGTGACAGACAGGGTGGCAGGTTATTTTGGTATGCGAAAAATATCCCTGGGTGAGGATGAAAAGGGATTTACCAGGATAATGCTGAATGATGAATTTATTTTTCAGTTTGGTCCCCTGGACCAGGGCTGGTGGCCTGATGGTCTTTATACAGCACCTACAGATGAAGCCCTGAAATATGATATTGAGGTAACCAAAAAACTGGGATTTAATATGATCCGGAAACATGTAAAGATTGAGCCGGAGCGATGGTATTACTGGTGCGACAGGTTAGGGATACTGGTCTGGCAGGATATGCCGAGTGGAGATCAATATATTGGTCATGATGACCCGGATATTACCAGGTCGGAGGAATCGGAAAAACAGTTTAAATATGAGCTTACAAATCTGGTGAAAAACCATTTCAATCACCCGAGTATTATTATCTGGGTGCCCTTTAATGAGGGATGGGGGCAGTTTAAAACCGGTGAAATAGTGGACTTTATAAGGAAACTGGATACGACGCGTCTTGTCAATCCAGCAAGCGGATGGGCTGACAGAAAAGCAGGGGATATCCGTGACATCCATGCATATCCCGGACCGGCCATGCCGGAACCGGAAGATACGCGTGCCATCGTCCTGGGTGAATTCGGCGGATTAGGACTCCCGCTGGAAGGGCATACATGGCAGGAAAAAGATAACTGGGGCTATCGCAACTATACCAGTCAGGATGAGCTCATGGAGGCATATTCAAAACTGATTATGGAACTCATGCCTATGGCGGATAAAGGGCTATCCGCAGCAGTTTATACCCAAACTACTGACGTTGAGATTGAGGTTAATGGTCTGATGACATATGACCGGGCAGTCATCAAAATGGATCCGGAAAAGCTATTCAATATGAACAGGAGAAATAATTAAACAACAGAGGGGCAAAAACTTGGTTGTGGAGTGATGAAACCTCTGAGTCCTCTGTGGTTTATACCCTATTTTGATGAACAAATTCTGAAATAATAACCATATAAATCAACATAAAATGATAAATTTTTCTCCCTGTCTTGATATATTTTTTAATAATCTCCCATTTCCTGAAAGGATCGGGAAGGTTGCCGGAATAGGTTACAGACATTTTGAATTCTGGAGCTGGTGGGATAAAGATGTTGATGAAATAATTGAAGCAGCTGAAAAAAATAAAGTTAAATGCGCAGCATTCTGTACGAAGTTTATTTCTCTTGTTGATGCAGGCAAAAGAAATGAATATCTGGATGGCCTTGGTGAAACTATTGAAGTTGCTGAAAAACTTGGAGCCAGTGTTATAATTTCCCAGGTTGGTAATGAAATTATGAGTATCAACAGGGATATTCAGCTGGTTTCGATGATGGATGGATTAAGGAAAGCTGCAAAAATGCTTCAGGATACAGACCTTGTGCTGGCCATCGAGCCATTGAATATTTTGTATGACCATCCGGGGTATTTCCTGAGTAAATCATCCGAAGCATACTTTGTCATCAGATCGATTGATGACAGGCACATTAAAATGTTGTTTGATATTTATCACCAGCAGATAACCGAGGGAAACCTGATCAATAATATCAGAGATTATTTCAGTGATATAGCGCATTTTCACGCTGCCGATCATCCGGGGAGGCATGAGATCGGGATAGGAGAGATCAATTATCCCAATATTTTCAAAACACTCGTTGACCTGGATTATACCGGATGTGTGGGAATTGAACTCTGGCCATTGAATAAGGATCACACAGCAGTATTGAAGTCTGTCATGCAGAATTTCGGGAATTATTGAGGATATTGTCTGGCAGGAGGTTCCTTTAATTACAAGTATTCTCCCCTTATCTCTTCCGTGTGCTCTCTTTATCCTCCATTCTTCTTAATTAATCCTTTCTTATTGTCTCTAATCCCCACGATTGAAATCGTGGGTTTTAACCTTCCTCCTCTTGCCCTTTGTTCACTCCTTCCCTCCCTCTCTCTTTCTCTCCTTCTTCCATTAAAACGTCATGGTAAAGACGGTTTCCTTGTCCGGTATGGAATGTGCTGAGATGGTTCCATTGTGAAGCCTGAGGATTTGTCTGGAAAGGCTCAGGCCGATACCCGAACCGCTTTGTTTGGTGGTGAAGAATGGGATGAAGATCTTATCGAGCACCTCCGACAGAATACCTGTCCCATTATCTGCTACCTGCATGGTTACCCTTCCTCTCTTATTATAAAATGCTTTCAGCTCAATCGTTGGGTTAGGACGGTTATCAAGTGCATGAATAGAATTCCTGATCAGATTGATGATAACCTGTTCAATAAGCTGCTCATCGGCAGAGACCATCAGGATATCGGGATCGATCCTGGTCACAAAATTGATTTTACTTTCTGATATTTCCTCTTCCATCAGCAGGTGGATGTTCTTAAAAAGATCTTTCACAGGGAAAATCTTAAAATTCGGCTTCGGTATACGGGTCAGGTTACGATAGGTATTTACAAAATGCAGCAGGCCGGTACTCCTTTTATTGATGGTTTGCAGGGCCTGCTGGATTTCAAGAACGGTATTCAGATCCAGATCCTCTTTCAGATTGCCACCTTCCGTAATCCCTTTCAGCATGATTTCTAGTGTGGATGAAAGTGATGCTATTGGTGTGATAGAATTCATAATTTCATGAGTCAGGACACGTATAAGTTTCTGCCATGCCTCGGTCTCCTGCTCTTCCAGAACGTTTTGTATATTATTGATGGTGGCCAGTATGATGAGCTTTTCTTTTATTTTGAATTCTGTTGCATAAATAGCCAGCTGGAGAATATCGTCCTGATCCTGTACTTTGACAAGGGTGTTTTCACCGGGACTGATATTCAGAAGGGTATTAACCAGTTCATTACTTAATTGTTCCAGGCCTTTTATGTTTTTCAGGCTGTGGATCTGAAAAAGTTTCTTCGCTGCTTTATTAATCATCTCCACCGTACCATCTTTCCTGTATGCAATGATTGACACGTCGATATTCTGAACAATACTCTGGAGATAGTGAAAATGTTCTTCCTTTTCTGAGCGTACTTTCTGGAAATCACTGATCACATCATTAAATGCTCTGTTCAACTCATTAAACGAACTACCCATACCTTCGATCTGGAACGACCTGGTGAACTCGGAGAACCGGATAGATTCGAGGAAACTGGTCAGATCCCGGTTTGTCCGGTCAACATAACGGATGAGTGAGAAAATGAGTGAAATAATTACAATACCAACAAGAATTGGCACGATCCGGAAATCTGTGTTAAGGGCGTAGAAGAAGAGAAATACAGCAGCAGCCAGTAGCAGAATCCTGATAATAATATTTATTCTGAAATTCTTAAATATCATATTTTTCCATTCTTCTGTACAGGGATGTTCTGGTCAGGCCCAGTTCAGAGGCTGCCTGTGTGATATTACCCTGGTATTGTTTAAGCACTTTGTTGATAATGTTTTTTTCTATTTCCTCAAGATTGTACGTTTCCAGTTCAAGGTCTCCAATTTTCTGGCTGGCCGCTGAAAGGAGGAAATCATCCTCTTCCAGGGTATCTGTATCACTCATAATGATGGCCCGTTCAATAGCATGCTGTAACTCTCTCACATTTCCCGGCCAATGGTACTGGCTGAGTTTTTTTAAACCAGTCTGGCTGACACCCCTGATATTCTTTTTATATTTCTTTGAATAAATCCTCAGAAAATGATCCACAAGCAATTGTATATCACCACTTCTTTCACGCAGGGGTGGAAGGTGGATCTCAACAGTATTGATACGGTAAAGGAGATCCTGACGGAACCTGTTTTCCTGTACCATATCGTAAATGTTGATGTTGGTGGCGCATATCAGGCGTACATTAACTGGGATTGCCTTATTGCTCCCAACACGTGTAACTTCCTTCCGTTCAATCACAGTTAAGAGTTTGGTTTGCAGCGGCAGTGACAGGTTGCCAATCTCATCCAGGAAAAGGGTTCCTTTGTCTGCAATTTCAAAGCGTCCCTGCTTGGTCTTATGGGCATCGGTGAACGCTCCCTTTTCATGGCCGAACAGCTCACTTTCAAAGAGTGTTTCTGCAATTGCGCCCAGATCGACACTGATGAAGACTTCATCCTTGCGCAGAGAATTTCTGTGGAGCGCACGTGCAACAAGCTCCTTACCCGTTCCATTCTCTCCAAGTATCAATATGTTGGCATCCGTTTCAGCTACCTTCTTAATGGTCTTAAAAACCTGTTGCATCTCAGGCGAGTGACCAATAAACTCATGAAATGGCTGGTCAAGAACTGCGCTGATTTCCTGTTGCCTGGTCCGTAAACCTTTTGCTTCCATCCTGGATCTGCGAAGCTTTACCGATGAAGAAATGGTAGCCAGGAGTTTTTCATTCTGCCATGGTTTTAAAATAAAGTCAGTGGCACCGGCTTTTATCGATTTAACTGCTTTCTCAGCATCCCCATATGCCGTTATAAAGACGACCACTGCATCAGGGTCAATTTCCAGGATCTTGGCCAGCCAGTCAAATCCTTCCTGACCGCTGATCGCATCTTTTGTAAAGTTCATGTCAAGAAGGATAACATCATAATCTTCGTTCTGCATGCTTGAAGGTATCTGCTCAGGATCATTTAATGTTGTGATCAAGTCTACATGCTGCTTTAATAAAAGCTTGAGTGCAAAAAGGATGTCTTCATTGTCATCCACAGCGAGAATTTTTCCTACTTTGGTGATCATATCATCAAGATTCTAATTATTCATACTCAGTAAAAATGACGTTGGCTGGAGGTTGTAATAACCGGATTTTTAAAACCCGGTTATAAGTTCCAAATTTAAACATATTTTTTATATTGTCCGGAATCGTACTATTATTGTTGCATAATTAAACAGTAAAAACTGATATAATGCCCCTCAAGGCGTAGTTAAGACATTGATAAACAACTTATTAAAACGTTTGGCATAATAAATGGTTTAATTGCTGTGTAAAATTTTATTTTTCTGGCAATGGATAGTATGGATCGTAAAATTGAGAAGAAGTATAAATTCTTCAGCAAAAAAACCCTCTGGATCTCAATTGGAAGTATCATCGTATTACTTGTTGCCTACAACCTTGTCTTTGGCGATAAGAGCTCCAAACTGAATGTTGATCTTGAAAAGATTTCAGTAGCAGAGATCACGCGTGATGTTTTTCAGGATTACATTGCGGTTATCGGAACAGTTGAACCCATTCAGACAATATATATCGATGCTGTAGAGAACGGGAGGGTGGAAGAAATACTCCTTGAAGAGGGCAGTATGTTGAAGATGGGAGATGTCATTATGCGGTTAAGCAATAATAACCTCATCCTGGAGATCTCCAATGTGGAAGCCCAGATTGTGCAGGCTGTTAACCAGCAAAGGAATGCGCAGTTGATGATGGTTCAGCAGCAACTGAATTCAGAAACGCAGCTTATTGAAACAATCAGACAGCTGGCACAGTATGAGAGGGCCTATTATAACAATATCAAGCTGTATGAAGAGAAACATATCTCATTCGAAGAGTTCGAACAGTCGAAGGAGTTGTATAATGCTACAAAAAGAAGGCTGAAACTGTTAGAGGAAATACAGTTCCAGGATTCAATATTCAGGAAGGTTCAGATAGAATCCATGGAAGCTTCGGTTATCAGTCTGAACAAAAATCTTGAGATCATCAAGAAAAGACTTGATAACCTGAATATCAGGGCATCCGTTGATGGTGAGCTGGCGACCTTAAATCCGGAGGTGGGGGAAGTGATCATGTATGGATCGAGGATCGGAACAATTAACATCCTGGATTCCTATAAACTGAGGGTTGAGATAGATGAGCATTATATTGCCAGGGTCAGCAGGGGATTGACCGGAGAATGTGACTTTGCAAGCACACCTTACCCGGGGATTATTTCTAAAATCTATCCTGAGGTGCAGAATGGCAGGTTTTATGTTGACATGGAATTTACCGGTGAAATTCCGCCACAAATTAAGATCGGCCAGACTTCAAGGATCAAACTTGAGCTGGGTGAATCAAAAGAAGCAATACTGATACCCAGGGGCGGATTCTACCAGAGTACGGGAGGTCAGTGGGTATTTGTTATTGATGAATCAGGTGATTTTGCATACAAAAGGAATATCAGCATTGGCCGGCAGAACCCGAGATATTATGAAGTGCTTGACGGACTTGCAGTGGGAGAGAATGTGATTGTTTCCAGTTATGATAATTTCGGCAATGTCGATAAACTGGTCCTGAAGGATTGACTATCCCCTGGCTTCAACCAGGAGGCAATAGCATCAGATGAGAGATAACCGGGCGTAACCACAGGTTTTTGCCCGGGGCAGAGAACTAGGATCTGACAGAAAACTGGGCCCAATCCCGGGCTACAGCCCGGGGATGTCAGGGCCAGAACTACAGAATGAGTAAGTAACATAAATAACGTATCACCTAATATTAACGCCATGATCAAAACAGAAGAATTAACAAAGATTTTTCGGACCGATGAGGTCGAAACAACAGCTTTAAATAAAGTTTCCCTGGATGTCCAGAATGGTGATTTTGTTGCTATTATGGGTCCTTCAGGGTGTGGTAAGTCCACTTTACTGAATATCGTTGGGCTTCTGGATAATCCAACAGATGGATTACTTTATTTCGACGGTATTGAAGTATCGAAATTCAAGGAAAGGCATCGGACAAATCTTCGCAAGGGTAACATTGGATTTGTTTTTCAAAGCTTTAACCTGATCGATGAGCTGACGGTTTACGAAAATGTCGAATTACCCCTGCTTTACATGAAAGTTTCGTCATCTGAGCGTAAGCAAAAAGTTAATGATGTACTCGACAGGATGAAAATTGCCCACAGAAAAAAACATTTCCCACAGCAGCTATCCGGTGGACAGCAGCAGAGGGTTGCCATCTCCAGGGCAGTGGTTACAAGGCCCAAGCTGATCCTGGCTGATGAGCCAACAGGTAACCTCGACTCTGCCAATGGAGAGGAAGTTATGAACCTGCTTGCTGAATTGAATAAGGATGGCACAACCGTTGTAATGGTTACACACTCTCCGACAGATGCTGAAAAAGCCCACCGGATCGTCCATCTGTTCGATGGACATATCGTGACGGAGAATATTAAGCATGTTCTTTGATATTAAATGATAATTATCTCTTAAGGATTTTTTAATGGAATGATGAATGATGAAGGATGAAATAATGGATTGATGGAATGATGGAATAATTGATTATTCCAATATTCCAGTATTCCAATATTCCATTCATCCATTTCTCTGGTTAATTGACAGTTATGAATTATTAAATTGTATTAGAGTAAAATAACAACGAATATCATGAAAGATCTTTGTGTACCCATACCAAATTTCGGCGAAGACCAGATAGCCAGCATTCTTCTGAAAGTTGGCGATGAGGAGATTGAATACAGTTTCAGGGTTGAATCATTTCCATGGGATGTGAAAGATGAGCTGACCGAGGAGGATGATGAAGTGCACAATTCCCTGGCAAGAATTACCCGGTTAAAAAATGCAATTGAGGGTTATGACAAGGAATGGGAGTTAATGCAGATATATACTCCCCTGGAGAATGCAAAATATATCCAGGTGCTTTACCGCAAAAGGAAAAAAAAGACCCGGTCTGCCTGAACTTTAAAACAATCTGGCAATGGTAAGAATGAAGTATTTTATGGCCTCACTGCTGACGGCCATGGTGGTTGCGCATGCTTATCCCCAGGATCTGTGGACACTGGAAGCGTGTATTCAGTATGCGCATGATAATAACCTGCAGGTCAGGCGTCAGAACTTACAGGTTAAAATGGCTGAAAGCAATTTTCTTTATGCCAGGGCACAGGTATTACCCACAGCCAATGCTTTTGCGAATTATACCTTCAACAAAGGACGTGCTCCCAATTTTGACACATATGAATATGTGGACCAGGCTTTTGAAGATGGTAATGTGGGTATTCGAAGCCAGCTGTCCCTTTTCAACGGTTTGTCCACTTATTATACCATCCGGCAGAACCGGTATAATCTTCTGGCCAGACTGGCAGATGTGGAGAATCTTAAAAATAACATAACCATATCTATTGGCGGGGCATATCTGCAAATCCTACTCAATGAGGAATTGCTGAAGGTGGCGGAGGATCAGCTTGAAATAACACGGTTGCAGGTTGAAAAGAACGAGAGGCTGGCTGAGGTGGGTAATCTTTCGAGGGGAGAGCTATATGAGATCCAGGCACAGGAGGCAAGGGAAGCTTCCAATGTGGTGAGGGCAAGGAATGAACTGGAAATCTCCTATCTCACGCTGGCACAGTATATGGACCTTGATCCGGATCAGATATCGGCATTCAGAATAGAAATACCCGAGTTGAGCATCGAGGATGGTGGATACCTCAGGTTGGTGGATAGTGTATATGCTGATGCACTCCGGGAATTACCCCTGATAAGGAGTGCCGAATATGACCTGAAGAGTACCGAAAAAGGTCTGGCAGTTGCCAGAGGAGGAATTTTCCCATCGATGAGTGCAGAATATCTGTATTATACATTATACAGCAATATATCTGTAAGCCCTGAGGATCCGCTGGCTCCTTACCACTGGATGGATCAGCTCCAGGACAAAGGATACCAGCGGTTGTCGTTATCCCTGGTAATACCTATTTTTAACAATCTGAATACTAAAAACCGCATAAGCCAGGCAAAAGTTAATATGCTGGATGCAAGGGTAAATCTTGATCTGACCAAACAGACACTGTATAAAAATATCCAGCAGGCTTACGCTGATGCCAAGGCTGCATTTGAAGACTATGAGGCTAACCTGGAGACAGTCCGGTCAATGGAGGAAGCATTCAAATATACCGAGCAGAAATACAATGTGGGGATGGTAAATTCGGTAGATTATAACCTGGCCAAGAATAATCTCACCAAAGCCCAATCCGACCTTTTGCAGGCCAAGTTCATGTATATATTCTATGCCAAGATACTGGACTTCTATGCCGGCAGACCGATAATCTTATAACATAAAGGATCACTCCGGTAAGTTTGGAAATCAATCATAGGAAAAAACAAAATCCCGATTAAAGTCATATCTTATCTCCAACATTTGGGAATTGTATGTCCCGGCTGGAAAGCGATATTTCTTCTGCGAATGATAGTGTGAATGTCCCGGTTTGTAAGCGACATTTTTTCTGCGAATGATAGTGTGAATGTCCCGGCTGGAAGGCGATATTTCTTCTGCGAATGATAGTGTGAATGTCCCGGCTGGAAAGCGATATTTCTTCTGCGAATGCTAGTGTGAATGTCCCGGCTGGAAAGCCGTGCTCTACAAGCCGCTGATTAGAAAATATTGGCCGACTGAAAGTCGGCCGGCCAATAAAATTTGATTAAATGGTGGTTCAACTTTCAGTCGAACCTTTAATATTAAAATGAGCCACATGTAGAGCCCGACTTTCTGTCGGGACATTTCTTCCAAAGCGACTTTAAATGGAATCCAGGATTCAGTCGGGATATTAAATTCACCGATATTGGTGGTTAAAGCCCGGCTTCCAGCCGGGACATAACATCCATTGATAGGACTTTCCTGACTATATATTTACTATTGACCAGGATATACCTGTTCTCCACCCAGGTAAGTCATAAGAATCTTTACCTTCGGGATTTCCTGTTCCGGTATCGTCATAAGGTCATCAGCAGTGACAATGAAGTCGGCAAATTTACCCGGCTCAATGCTTCCTTTCTCCTTTTCCTCAAAGGCTGCCTTCGCGGCCCATATTGTCATGGCACGCAGGGCTTCAGTCCTGGTAAGTATCTGCTCAGGTTGATACCCTCCTTCAGGAAATCCTTCCAGGTCTTTTCTGGTTATGGCAGCATAGAAGCCATACAGGGGATTGATATGTTCAACAGGGAAGTCGCTTCCATTAGCAACCCATCCATTCTGCTCCAGAAGTGTTCTGAAAGCATAAGCACCTTTTATGCGTTCATCTCCAAGCCTTTCACCTGCCCAGTACATATCGGATGTGGCATGGGTTGTCTGGATCGATGGAATAATACTGTTCTCACCGAATTTGTTGAAATCTTCAGGGTGTATAACCTGGGCATGTTCAATACGCCATCTCCTGGTGTTCTTACCTTTCAGGATGCTGCTGTAGATATTCAGCATTAACCGGTTGGCACTGTCACCGATGGCATGTGTATTGACCTGGAACCCATATTCATATGCTTTCAGGCACATTTCCTTCAGGTATTCCGGAGAATTTAACGGGAGTCCATAATTGTCCGGATCATCTGCATAAGGTTCAAGTAACAATGCACCTCTTGATCCCAGGGCTCCATCGGCAAAGAGTTTGATGGAGCTGACATTCAGGTGGTCGGTACGATAGGGGCCGTGGTACATATAAGTTTCAAAATTCTCTTCTCCCGGGCTGAGCATGGCATAGATCCTGATTTTGAGATCTCCCGTCTGATGGAGGGAATCGATCAGCCTGATACTTTGCCGTCCCAGTCCGGCATCATGCACAGTAGTTAATCCTACACTAAAACAATTCTCCTGCGCTTTCAACAATGCTGCGGCTTTTTCACTTTCACTGGTTTCTGGAATCAGGCTGCTTACAAGGTTGATTGCATGATCAATCAAAACACCTGTGATTTTTCCATCTTTTTTTATTAAGGATCCACCCTCAATCGTTGTATTATAATCAATCCCTGCTCTTTTCAGGGCCTCTGAATTGGCAATTGCAGCATGCCCATCAATACGTGTTAACAATACAGGCTGGTCGGGAAAAAGTTCATCCAGCTTATCATTTGAAGGAAATTCCTTGATTTCCCAGTCATTCTGATCCCATCCGCGTCCAAGAACCCATTCCGATGGAAATTGCTCTGCATGGTCCCGGATAATATCCAGGATCTCATCAAATGATTTTGTGCCAACCAGGTCAGCCTTCTGCAATGACAGGCCGTAACTTGTATAATGGCAATGCGCATCAATCAGACCGGGGTATACAAAATAGCCGTTCAGGTCAACCTCTTTTTTTGCAGTGTATTTATCCATTAATGCAAGGTTTGAACCAATATCCAGGATCTTCCCGTCACGGATAGCCATTGCTTCGGCAATGGTGAAGGTACTGTCAACAGTATAAATCCTGGCATTGTAAATGATCAGGTCGGCTTTTTTTGAGGTGCATGATAACATGATCAGCAAGGTTATTAAAATGGTTACAGACAGGATGTATTTTTTCATTTTTAACGATTGAATATAGGAGACTCAAAGATAAGGTTTTTAAGGAAGTGTGAAAGTATGAAAGTGGGACGGTGTGAAGGTGGTAAGGAATGAAGGTGTGAAGATACTACCGGTTGGTAACAGGCAGTTATATTCGGCGTTGACAAATAGAAATGTCCGGTTGCCAAACGGACAGGGAGCCACAGAGAAACAAAGAGAGCCACAGAGATGGTTTCCCCTGTGGCTCTTAAAAACCTTTGTGGCCATCCCTGCCTGCCGTCAGGCAAGGTGTGACCTGAATCAGATTATTCTATCACAAACCTCACCCTGAATACCTTATCTCCTTTTAACTCGAGAAGGTATAATCCATTTTCAAGATTTTGCTTTTCAAGGATAAATTGTGAATCCTTTATACTGGTGACTAATCGGACAACTTTTCCTGTAAGATCTGTGATTTTCAGTGTGTATTCATGGTTTTCCGGATTTGGAAATTCCAGTATAGCTGTTTCGCTAAATGGATTGGGATAGATCTTCAATACCTTGTGTGCTTGATTCTCCAGTCCTGTCTCCACAACATCGTTGATTGCTATACTGAAGATTTTTTCATAAGAAAGATTTCCTTCGCCATTATCTGTTGTTCTGACCCGAATACTATAACTACTTTTAGTTTCAAAATCAAAAATTACAGCAGTTAACAGAGAATCGCTGCTGATGGTGAAACTGCTGTTATCGTCGCTGCCAGTACCTGTAACGAGAGAATAGGTATGGGTATCACCTGCATCAGGATCTGCTGAAGTAAACCTGCCAATAAGTGATCCGGCCGGTTCATTTTCATCAATACTTGTTAAGTCCAGCGAAATATCTGTAGCTGCAAGATTCTCAATTTGATTATTTATAGTAATGGAAATCTGTTTTTCAAATGAAAGGTATCCTTCGCCATTATCTGTTGTTCGTACTCTTATACTATAGCTACTTTTAGTCTCAAAGTCAAAGACTTCAACAGTTAACAGGGAATCGCCACTGATGGTAAAACTGCTGTTGTTAATGCTGCCTGTACCGGTAACCAGTGCATAAGTATGTGTATCACCTGCATCCGGATCTGTAGTAGAAAATCTTCCAACCAGCGATCCGGTTGGTTCGTTTTCGTCGATACTTGTTGTGCCAAGTGATATACCTGTTGCTGCCTGATTCTCTACAAGATTATTTACCGTAATGGTAATCTGTTTTTCGTACGTAAGGTTGCCTGTACCATTGTCTATTGTTTTAACCCTGATACTGTATATGCTTTTGGTTTCGTAATCAAATGTCAC